>CAIQJJ010000419.1 GCA_903872065.1 uncultured Anaerolineales bacterium
AAGAGCGCGTCCACGTAGGGCAGCAGCGGCGCGGCGGCCTCGCCGGGGTGTTCCAGGCAGTGCGTCGGCCCTTGAAAATAACCATGATCCATCGCCAGATAGAAACAGCGTCCATCCGGCTTAATTGTTTTTGCGAGACGATTGGCCAATCCCCAATCCATAGTGCCTGACATAGTTTATTCTCCTGATTTTGAAATGTTTCAGGCTGCCTTGGGGCGGACGATCAGATAGCCCTTTTGGATCAGCCAGTGATGGAATTCGTAAGTGGTGTGGATGCAACTGCTCTGGC
Source organism: uncultured Anaerolineales bacterium (assembly GCA_903872065.1). GTDB lineage: Bacteria > Chloroflexota > Anaerolineae > Anaerolineales > UBA4823 > CAIQJJ01. Next base: position 290 of record CAIQJJ010000419.1, read on the forward strand.
AGATGCCACGAATTTGTTGATACTCGGCGGAATCGGCCGGCGCGGCCTCCAGCAGAACCTGGATAGGACACGGCAGGTCTTTGCAGAATTCTCGCCGCTGGTATTCGATATAGTCTTCTAATGTCATACTCTTTTCCTCACAAAACGAGACCTTTAGGGTTTCAGAAACCCTAAAGGTCTTTTTTTACAGCAGCACCTTGATGGTTTTAATCTCGAAAGGCCCAAAGGCCAGGGACAAACGCTGGTCTCCGCTTTCAACAGTGCAGCTTTGCTCCTCTTTTTCGATCAAATTGACCTCAAAGGCCTGGCGGATGGGCCAGGCCAGTTCCAGCGCCACAGTTTCGGCGGCGCGGCCTTCGGCCTCATACAGGCGGATGATCATGCCTCCTGGGCAGGCCTTGACGGCGGAGAGGACGACTGAAGTGTTCTCTCCCTGCACCTGGATGAAGCTCATCTTGGGCGGCAGTTTTCCTGCGCGCCGGCCCGGCTTGTTGACGATCAGCGGCGTGTTGAACTCCGCGCCGCGGCGGTAGGGTTGTTCGCTGCGCCAGTCGCCGCCGTGCGTCATTAGCGCATAGTCGAAGACATGCGTCTTCCCTTTTTCGTAGCCGGCCTGCGTGATCGGCCCTAACTTCATGTCGCCGTAGCCGCCCTCCAGGATGGTGCATTTCAACAAGGAGAGCATCATCACGCCGTCCACCACGTTGTTGCCCGGCAGACCACGGTTCAGCAGCGTGACCCCATTTGCGGCGGAGGAATAGTCAATCCAGTTTTGCGCCGGGAACTCGCCCTCCGGACGCTGGATAGCGCCAAAGGGGATTTCATAAGTGATCTGTCCATCGCGGAGGCTGGTGGGGAGCGCCATGCGGTAGCGCACCTTTTCATCGTTGTTGACCAACGTGGTCTGGATGTCTATGCGGGGCAGGCCGGCATACAGCCGCACGCGCGTAGCAGACGTTCCCGTCCCAAACGGGATCGTGATCATGAATTCAACCATGGCGCTGCCGGCGCGGATATTGCCGTCGCCCTGGTAGTGGTGGGCGAAGTCGGTCTGGTTGGCCTGGAAGGACGGCAAGGGGTAACGCCCTTCCATGGGGTAAAAGGCGTCGCCTTTACAAGGGCCATTATACTGCCAGAAGTTCCCGTAGTCGCGCTCTTTCACCACCATGTTCCCCATGCGCAGATCGTCCGGTAAGACCTGCCACTGGCGGGTTTTGTCGAAAAGACTGGTGATCACACCGTTCCACAGATCGAACTCGATCTTGTAGAAGTCGTTCTCCAACCAGCCGTGATCGAGTTCAAAGCGCAAGAGGCCGCCGTTCGGATGGCTGACGCGCAGATCGGTCTGCGCGGCGGGTTCTTTGGCGCTGACCACGCGGTACACTTCATAGCCAAATGCCGGTACTTGCCGCGCAATGAAAAGCAGCTTTGCCCGCTTGAGACTGCCATTCGGAAAGCGTTCCGCCGTCAACAGGTCGCTGGGGACGCGCCTGCCGGACGAATCCAGCACTGCCAGTTCAAAAATGTCGGTGTTCGAAAAAGAGACCGTACATTCCACCGCGTCCGAGCGTTCCCAGCTGAGCGAGTTGAAGATGATCAGCGGCGTCCCCTCGCCGCGGGTGTCAATCTGATCGCTGAGCGCTTGCAGGCTGGCATCCAGGCTGGCTGAGGCGGAGGTTTGTGAGAACTTAAACCGATCCAGCGCATGCTCGAACACGGGGTCAATTTCTGCGCCGCAGATGATGTCATGCCCCTGGTTGAAAAGGACGCCACGCCAGGCCTCCCAGATGCGCTCCGCTTGGCTGGCCGCGCCGAAGCGCTGCGCAAGGGCGTCGAATTTCTCAGCGTTCAAAAGAAGCGTTTCCACCTTCCGGTTCCACTGCTTCACATCAATGCGCGCGCTGTAACACCCCTGGAAGACCGGGTTGAGGTCATCGGTGATGACGGGGAACTCGAAAGCGCCTTCCCCCTCACCGCAAGCCATCACCGCCCTGATACACTCAGAGGGCGTGGCCAATACCAATTCGTACTCATCCTGGCTGCGGTTGAATTCCTCGATGAGAGGGATTATCTGAGGCTCAGCCGGCGTCACATCAGCGCCCGCCGGCGCGATCAGGTGCGAGGTAACGGCGCGCTCTTTGAGAATTTCGATGCGCTGCCGGGCGTAAGCCTGGAACTCGTGGAAATTGGCCGGCGCGAAATAAAAAACAGCATACGAGCGGTGCATCCAGTGGCAGAAAAGCCGGCTGCCGTCAATCCCCTGCCAGTAAAACTCGGAGGGGCTGCCGCGCTTCATCAAGCGCGAAAAAGTGGCATAATCGAAGCCGCACTTGCGCATCAACTGCGGAATCTGCGGATGATGGCCAAAGGGGTCAATCGGCCAGCCGGCGCGCACGTCCACCTGGAACTCGCGGGCGAAATAGTCTTTTCCATGCAGCGCATTGCGGATGAAGGATTCCCCATTCGGGATGTTCTCATCGGGCATCGAGAGCATCCCGCCCACAATTTCCAGCCGCCCTTCGGTGATCATCTGTTGGAGAAATTCTCTTTCTTCGGGGTAAGTCTTGAGAAAAGGCTCGACATAGCAGGTTTGATCGAGCGCAAACCTGAAGGATGGGGTAGACCTTAAAAGTTGCAGCGCGCCGATCAGATTAGCGTAGCCAATCTCCAGCGTGTCTTTTTCGACCATGAACACTTCAGCGTCATAGTGGCTGTGGGGCAAAATCCAAACCTTACGTTTCATCGCAACTGCTCCATGAGCGATGCAGGAACAAGTTTCCACTTGTCGCCCTGCGTTAAGCTAACTTGGTAATCCGTGCAATCTCTTCATCCGTGAAGAAATCTTTTTCGTCCAGGCTGCGGGTGGAAAACTCTGAAACCACCGCCCCCTCTGGCCCGGCCTGGAACCAGTGCAGGGTGTTGGGTGAAAGCGTGTACTGCTCGCCGGGGTTCAACTCGATCTCATGCCAGATGGTATAGGTCTTCTCGCGCCCGGCCGGCGGGGTCGCTTTGGGTTGAGCCGCCGCCTCGCCAGGGACATACAGATACATCTTGCCCCAGCGGCAGCGGAACGTCTCCTCTTTGCCGGGGTTTTGCTCGCTGATCGGCGGGTGGCGATGTTCCGGGCAGGTCTGGCGCGGCCACATCGCCAGTTCTTTGGCGCAGCAGCGATCCGTGTTAACGTAGACCAATACCCCTAATCCAGTTTGCTCAAACTGACCGAGGCCAAAATCAGCAATTTCGATCTCGTGCTGCTCCTTGTCGGTCAAAGCGATGTTCGCCTTTTGGTAAAGGCCCAGGGCTTGTTGGCGATAAGCCTCATATTGTTCTTTGGTTAACATAGTGTCATTCCTTTCTTGGGCTAAAATCTTAAGTTATCGGTTTCTGACTTATTCTCAGTCTTTCACTGTTTTATCGCACTCTTGCAGCGCTGCCTGAATCCTATCCACATCCAACGGATAAGTCCCAAATTCTTTGGCGACCTTAACCAGTTCAAAGATATTCTCGAAGGGCGTATCCCTCCCACACTGATCCCCGGTCGAAAGGACAAAACCGCCATTTTGCCCGGCGGCCAGGATGGCCTTCAAAGCTTCGCGGCGAACATCGTTCACACTTCCGAACAGCATGACCTGTGTTGTGTGAAGATTACCCATCAGCGCCAGTTTGTGACCAAATTTCTGCTTGAGTTCTGCCAGGTCGCAATCTCCCATCGGCGGAATCTCAAGCGGGTTGACGTAGTCCAAATCGGTTTCATTGGCGCAGGCTTCAACCAGGTACCTTTCTTTGCCGCACGAATGGATCCCGCATAAGACGCCCGTCTCGCGGCAGCGCCTGGTGATCTTTTTCAAGGTGGGCAGGGTGAGCTTGCGGAACAGCGCCGGCGATTGCATGGTGATCGAGCCGCTGCCGCCAGTTAAGATCGACTCCACGCCGGCATCCAGGGCCATCTCCAACCTTTGCAGTTCATGTCGTTCGTGCAGTTCAACCAGTTCCTGGAATAAGTCTGGCATATCATAATAGGCGTAGGTCAGCGCCTCGAGGTTGCCATCAAACAAACCGACGAAATTCTGAAACCCTGGCGGGGCGATATAGACGCAGATCATGCCAAGCTCGCCCATCAGCTTCTTTTGGCGGTGGTACTCACTGGCGTCGTACGATACCACTCCTGAGTAAAGATGGCGGATCTTCTTGAAATCCTCCTTGAAATTCTTGATCAGCTTTTCGGTCATGGTGGAGGGATTGTCGCGCGGGCTGACCTGGGTCTGGGTCAGGTCGCCGTCAGGAGTGTGAAGCGTGTGGCGCACAATCCACTTCTCGGCGTCGCGCCAGATGACTTCCTTCTCGCTTGTCACATCGCTTTTCAATTTGAAATCCAGCGACCCGTTGAACATCCAACCGTCAATGCCAAAAAACTTCACTGCATTGATGTAAGCCGTGGTCAGGGATGGATTGTCGTTGACCTCAATTTCCCAGAAAGGCCGGCCGGTCAACCGCGAAGGGATCATAATCGAGATGTCTGGGGTGGCTGGCACCCGGTCGGGCTGTTGATTGCGCAGGGCGGTCATGATTCGTTGCCTGCCAGTCATTGTCTCCATAGCGCGGTTACTCCTTATGTGAGAGCGCGTCGATCGGTGAAACTTGAACCTCCAACGTAGTAGTTGAAAGGAACGCCTCTGCCTGGGCGGCTGTAAACACCCCATCGGTGGTGCCAATCGCGCGAATAGCCGAAGCGCCCAGGGCGCTGGCGTAGCGAATGATGGTTGGGATGTCCCATCCGTTCAATATGCCTGCTACCACGCCGGCGTCGAAGGCGTCGCCGCTGCCAGAGGGGTCTATCATCTCGCTAGGATAGATGCCAGCCTGCCAGCACGTGTTTCCCTGCCCGGCCAGCACACCTTTGCGTCCCAGGGTGATGAAGACTGTCTGCGCGCCCATCTTTAAGAAGACGCGCAATTGTTCGTGCGGGTCTGAGAGACCGGTCAACAAAAATGCTTCGTCGTCATTGGGCATGAAATAGTCGCTCAAGCGCAGCAGCGGCCCCAGGTCTTGGGGAATTGGTGAATTTTGAGGGATAACCACGTCCACCACAGTGATAACGCCATGTTCGCGGCAAAATTCCAACAGCCCCAAGAATTCATCCAGATGGAAAGCCGGCATCAAGAACAGGCCGCCCACATACAGGACTTTCAGCTCTTTGACCCAATCGCGGTTGATCTGCCCCACTGAGAATGCCTGGTTGGCGCCAAAAGCGTGGATATAACGCCGATCCTGCCCGGCGACCAGCAGAATGACGGTTTTACTGGTCGGGAACTTGTCGGTATAGACGAGTTGTTCGCAGCCCACACCGTGTTCTTCCAGGCTGGCAAGCAGCACCCTGGCGGAAGGGTCAGCGCCCAGGCAGCCAGCGACATCCACAGGGATGCCCTGTTTAGCCAGGTCAATCGCCACATTCGCCGCGCAGCCGCCGGCTTTGGTAGGCAGCGACTCTACGGCGAGAAGCTGACCTTCGCGCGGCAGTTCCGCCATCGGCCCACAAAATGTATCGGAAACCAAAATTCCAGCGCAGCCAACAGATGCTTTTGTTTGTTTTGTCATAGCCTTAAGCCTTTCCACAACAACCGAGAATTTCGATGCGCTCCAGGATCGCATCCCTTACCGCCAGGCGACCAGCTACCAGAATGTCCTCCGCCCCACCCATGCCAAGCAGGCGGTGAGGGTTGGTCTCTTGGGTGTCCAACATCCGGCGCAGTGTCGCCAGGTAGCGTTGTTTGACGTAGGTGCCGTAATTGACCTTCACCACCCCCAACTGGATCGCGGCCTTCAACGAATTGGCTTCGATGCCTGAACCGCCGTGCAGTCCCAAGGGAATATTCACCATTTTGCGGATTTGCGCCAGGCGATCGAGATCAAGCGCCTGCTGCCCGTTGACCAAGATATGCACATTGCCCACGCTGACCGAGAGCAGATCAACCCCGGTTTCGGCGACGAACCTTGCCGCCAGTTGAGGATCGGTCAATGAGCCATGCGCGCTATCCACCTCGCCGCTGGAGCCGTCCGGCAGCTCGCCAATCTCCGCCTCCACCGCCACCCCGCGCGGGTGGGCTGCCTCCACCAGGCGGGCGATGCGCTCCTGATAATCTTTGTACGAGGCCTGCGGATCAGCCAACATCACCAGGTTAAAGCCGGCTGCGATCGCCTGGGCGATCCTCTCATCCTTGGGGCATTCGTTGAAGACAAACCCGCATGGCACAGAAGCCGAGGCGGCTGCGGCGCGACCCAGCGCGCCGTACCATTCAACCCTATCCTCGGTCAATCGCCCTGACCGGCTGATAAACTCCCCACTGAAGCCGATGATAATCGGTGAGCGAGTCTGTTCCGCCGCATCTACCGCGCCTTGCAGCGACTCGATGTTCCAACTCTCAAAATAGCCCAGGGCATAACCGCCGGCGAGCGCTGCACGAAATAATTCATTGACTGGTGTAAGGGGCATTGATATTTTCCTTCGTTTGGTGAGATTCCCAATGTAGGCCATATTCTTCCGCCGCATCCATCACCGCTTGCAAATTTTGCAGCGGCGTCCCCGGGCAGACATTGGCGCCGTCGCCGAGCATAAAACCGCCGCCAGGGCCCATGGCCTCAATACATTCCCAGGCTGCCTGTTTCACTGCCTGGTAACTGCCTTCCAACATCAACATCGGGTTGATATTTCCCCACAGGCGCACCCCGCTCAGGTTGGCAGCCGCGACTTTGGGCGGGACAAGATAGCCGAAAATGTCGAAATGAGTGATCTGCAAAGTATCCTTTAAAACCTGGTGCAGGTGGGTGCTGTCGCCGCACATGTGAACCGCCCTCACTTTTGAGCCAAATAAGCCAAAAAGCTGCTGGTCATAAGGCGTGCAGAACTCCTTGAAAAGCTTCGCCGACATAATCTGGGCCGAGTCCTCCGCCAGGCCATAGGCGTCGCCGCGCGGGCGAGGGTCAATCCGCCGGCACAGGTTTTCCGCCTCGATCTCGCCCTGGGTAATCTTGGCCAGGAATTGGTGACACTGCTCCGGGTACTCCAACATCCACCAATAAAAATCCTCGCCCACCAGGTCAACTGCCAGCATGTGCGGGCTGAGGCCGCCCATGCCCAGCGGACTCATCTCCACTTTTGCGGGCTGCCCGTTAAAGGTCAGGCGCGTCTCTTGGGCCCATTCTTTCATCTTCAGCCACCAGTCCACCGTCACCCCCCGCAAACCGGCATCCGGGCGCGCAACTTCAAAGCGCTCCATTTGCTCCACGTTGTGGATGACCGGGATGGCGCGGATCGGATTGTCGTCCGTCCATCCGACCTCCGCCCCCTGCCCGCTGGGAGGGATGGCGTTGTCGAAATAGGGATGGATGGAAATAGTCGGGGACTGGCAGAGATCAGCGGCGATGTTTTCGATCTGAAATTTGGCAAACTGCAAGAGCCAGTAATACTGGGTTTCGGCGTCTTTGAAAAAGTCAATATACCGCAGACCGAACAAGGGGGCGAAAAAGCGCGGCACGACGCAGTAATTCACCGGCACGCGATCGACATACTGAAAGTTCTGCCTGGCCTCCATGCGCTTCCGGCTGAGTTCCATCTTTTCATAAGGGTAGTCAATATTTATCTCGAAACGCATTGCTTTAAAGCGAACCTTTCATTGTCTTGCACTTTGGCTAAGGAACCAGAATTTTATAACTGTCCAACGCAAACGTTTGCTTAACGATGCAGCGTGGAAACATACTCAATTTTGTTTCAGGATTCCCCATGATTATACTTGGCGCGGGCATAAATTGCGTTTTCTACTTAAGGGGAAAAATCGCAATTTCCCACCCATCACTCCTCACTTATAAAGCCGGGCCGGCTTGCTCAACGGTGGCTTCGGTAATCTGGCCCAAATGGCGACCATCAAAGATGACCTCCGCCGCGATGGCAATGCGAGGATAGGGGAAGCGATAAGAAGGAGGAATTTGGACGCGGCGGCGCGCCGTTCGACATCAGCTTGAAGAAGCTGGTCAAGTTGGCGCGCGTCTGCTGGATGGCGTTCTCCGCATCTTGCATCGGCTGACCGTGCGAAGGGCAGATCCAATGCGGGGCGCGGCGCGCCAGGTTGGCGAGCGAAAGAATCGCCGCCTCCACGCCATCCACTGCGCCGTAGTTGTACTGCATATCATACATCGTCTGGACTTTGCCGGCCGCATAAAGCAGATCGCCAGTGAACGCCACCCGCCGCCCGTCAATCTCAGCCAGGAGCGTCAAAGAGCCGAGACTGTGGCCGGGGGTGGGAAGAACAGTGAACGTATACCCCCCTGAAGACCAGGCGCTGAAATCCTCCAAGGAGCCGGCGACCGGCACATTGCGCGTCAGAGAATAATAGGTGTTGCGCACATTATACATATCGTATAACTGCTTGGCGGCCCAAATGCTCTCTGCCTGTTCGAACAGCCGGCGCTCATGCGCGGGAACGTAGATCGGAATGCCCGCTGCGACCGCTCGTCCATCGCCCTGGCACTGATCGCGGTGATGGTGAGTATGCAGGATGGCGCTGACGCGGTTGACGCCGATCTCTCCCAAATGATCCAACACGGCCCCGCTGCCGAAATCAATCAAGATCGCGGCGTCATTTTCGACCAGGGCATACACATTGCAGATATCTTCAAAGCACAGCAGATGATCAGAAAGATGCATCCACTCAAATTGCCTGTTCATAGGGCCTCCTCGCCGCTCATTTCTCGTTCAATACAAGTGGCAGGCTACTTCATGAGTGTTATCCGTAGGGGCTTTGCGCAGTTCGGGCCGGGTTTGCCAGCAGGCATCCATCACATTCGGGCAGCGCTCAGCAAAGAGGCAGCGGGCGCGGTTGGTGGATTGCACCAGGCTCATCTCAGCCATATTTAAGGGCAGTTTCTCGGCCCAGCGTTTGTTGGGGTCGGGAGCAGGAATGGACTGGATCAGGAGGCGGGCGTAGGGGTGCAAGGGATTCTTGGTGACCTCACGCGTCAGGCCGGCCTCCACAATCCGCCCCTTGTACAGAACGATGATATTGCCGCCCAGGTATTGCGCCGTGGACAGATCATGGGTGATGTATAGGGTAGAAATGTTGAGCCGCTCGCGGAAATCCAGCAAAACATTCAAAAAAGTCACCCGCCCGGCGGCGTCTACCATTGAGACAGCTTCGTCGGCAATGATCAGGCGCGGTTGAATCAAGTGAATGCGCGCCAGCATCACCCGCTGCCGCTGCCCGCCGCTTAGTTGGTGCGGGTATTTGCCCAGGACATCGCCAGGGCGCAGATCCACCGCCCGCAGTGAAGACTCGATCATCTCGCGGCTTTCTTGCTGGCTGCGGCTGAGTTTAAATTTGCGGATCGGCGTCTGCAAGACGCGATCCACCTTATAGACCGGATTATAGACGCTGTAGGGGTTCTGAAAAACCGCCTGCACCTCGCGATGGAAGAGCGTCTGCCACTGCTTATCCTTTGAGCCAATATCCGTGTTGTTATACAAGACATGACCAGCAGTCGGTTTTTGCAAACCCAAGATGATCCGGGCAATGGTGGTTTTGCCACTTCCACTCTCGCCAACCAGGTTAAAAATACTCGGTTCTTTCGGCATGGTGAACGAAACGTCATCCACCGCCTGCACCGTTGTCATCGTGCCAAAGATTTGTCCCAGAGAAGTGACCGTCAGGAGATCAGCCATAAGTCTCATCCTTCGCTTTCGTTAATAAAGATGGCAGGCAACCCTTTGACCAGAGCTGCCATTGGGGCTGGTGAAAACCGGCGCTTGCTGAGAACAACGTTCTATAGCAAACTCACAGCGCGGATGAAAACGGCAGCCAGGGGGATGGCGCCAAATGTTGGGCGATTCGCCGCCCAGCCCAATCAGGCGCTCGCCGCTCTCGCGCCCTCGGGCGTTGGGGATCGCATTGATCAGCTTTTTGGTATAAGGATGAAGGGGACTGGCAAAAACTTGGTGAATGGAACCGATCTCGACGATGCGCCCGGCGTACATCACCGCGATGCGATCGGCGATCTGCGCCATGACGCCCATATCGTGCGAAATTAAGAGGATGGCTGAACCGAACTTCTCCCGGATCGAAACCAACTCTTGCAAGATTGAGCGCTGCGTGACCACATCCAGCGCGGTGGTGGGTTCGTCGGCGACCAGCACCGGCGGCTGCATGCTGATAGCGCCAGCGATGGCCACCCGCTGCACCATCCCGCCGCTGAGTTCGTGGGGATAGCGCTCCAAAATGGCAGCGTCCAGGCTGACCACCTGCAATGCCCAACGCGCCCTTTCGAGCGCCTCATTTTTCTTCAACCCATGTTCAATGAGCGTATCGGTTAACTGCTCACGCACGCGCTTAACCGGGTTGAGGGCGCTCATCGAGCCTTGCGGAATATAGGCAATTTCCTTCCATAGTAATTGGCGGTGAAGGGAGGGTTTCACCTTGAGAATATCTTGGGTCGAATGGTCATGGGTGCGGATTTGGACTGCGCCGCCAATGACTTTGCCAGGGGGTTCAATCAAGCCCAGCATGGCAACAGCCAGAGTCGTCTTGCCGCAGCCCGACTCGCCCACCAGGCCCAGGATTTCATTGTTTTGAACCTCCAAATCCACCTCGGTCACGGCCTGGGCGGCTGAACGACGCCCAACGTAAACGACCGACAGCGAACGGATGGCGAGGACGGCTTCTTGAGGAGTGTCTTGGGTCATGGCTATTCTCCGTGGGCGGTGGTTTGCAGGCGCGGGTTGAACTGCTCATCCAACCCCATGTTGATCAAATTTAGGCACAAGAAGGTCAGGGTCAAATAGCCAGCCGGCAGAAGCACCTGCCCGGCAAAGCCGCCGCCTAAGGCCCCAGCTCCCATCGCTTTCGCCATGAGATAGCCCAGGGTGGCCAGGTTGCCCGACCCAATGCCCAGGATTTGCAGACCAGCCTCGGCCAACATGGCGCCGACCGCCGCGCCGGAGACGCTGAGAAAGATGTAGGGCAAGAGGCCGGGGATCAACTCTTGCACAATGATCTCCAGGCTGTTTTCATTGTTGAGGCGGGCCAGGTCTACAAATGGGCGCTGGCTCAAACTGAAGACCTGAGCGCGCACGGTGCGCGCCACAAACGGCCAGCTAAACAGACCTAGCAGCAGGCCGATGGTCAGCAGATCCCATTTGTCCACCGAAATCGAAAGCACCATCAGCAGCGGCAGGGTTGGCACCACCAGGAACATATCCGTCAACACGCGCAGAATCGTATCAGTGTTACCGCCTACAAAACCGGCGACAAAACCGACCAGCACCCCTAAGAGCGTACCGACGATGCCAGCCACAAAACCGACGCCGAGCGACAGGCGCATGCCATATAAAAAGACGGCCATCGCGTCGCGGCCCAGTTGATCGGAGCCGATAGGAATCTCGTCGGAGACCGCCTGGTAGGGCGTGTAAGCGGAGATCTGCAAGGGATCTTTTAATTTCGTCCTGCTTTTGGCGATGGTTGGGCCAGCCAGGGCAAAGATGAGCAGGCCAAGAAAAAGCAAACCACCTATGAGCAATTTGGGATTACGCATCGCTCCTCCGAATCCGCGGATCAAATAAGGGCATCGCCAGGTCAACAATTAAGGAGCCGGTCAGCACAGTGAAAGCCGAAAAGACCAACAGCCCCATCATAGTATTGAAATCCCGCAGCGCGGCGGCATTGGCAAACAACGTACCCAGGCCGGGGATGCGGAAAATAATTTCAATGATGTACGCGCCATTTAAACTCATGCCCAGCACAATGGCTAAACCAGCCACCTGCGGCAGCAGCGCATTGCGAAAAGCATACTCTTTGAGAATGGTCAGGGGAGACAGGCCTTTGGCGCGGGCATAAGCCAGGTAATCTTCGCCCAAAACCGAAACCATCAGAGAGCGCATGCCCAGGATCCAACCGCTGCTCCAGACCAGAACCATCGTACCGACTGGCAGGATGGCGTGAATCAACACACTCTTAATAAACGGCCACTTCCAGGAGGGCATCATTTGGGCATCGTAAGGCCGCCCGGAGGGCAGCCAACCCAGCTTATAAGAAAGCCCCAGGAGCAGAAAAACGGCCAGGACATAAATGGGAGTGATGTTGATCAAGGTGGTGAGGACGATCGCCCAAGAGGCGAAGCGACTGCGACGCATCCAGCCTAACAAAGCTCCAATGGCGGTGCCTAAAATCCAGGCGAGAATGACGGAGGTGGTAAACAGACCGAGCGTCCAGGGCAGATAGCGGCCAATGACCTCATTGACCGGTGTGGGGTACTTAACGAATGAATGGCCAAAATCGAACGGCCCGAAGATCATGTTCTTCAAAAACTTCAAATATTGAATATGCAGCGGCTCGTTCAAGCCCATTTTTTCGCGGTAATACTCAGCGGCTTTATCGGCGCCAACGATCAACCCGGCATTGGACTGCAACTGAGTGACCGACATAGCCATTGGGTTGCCGGGCATGAAGCGGAAAAGGATAAAGGCCAGAGACAGCGAGGCCCATAAGGTGAAGAGGTAGACGCCAAAGCGATTCCCAAGGTACCTGGCCAGAGGCCGGTATCTTTGGAGGCGCGAGCGGAAAGATTTTTCCTCAGGTTTTTCTTCGTTCTTCATTCTTCATCCTTCATCTTCTTACATCCTTCAAAACCCTACAGGTCTTCTTCGACCTGTAGGGTTTTGTGGACAGCTTCTAAAACGTTCCCCTTAGATGGATACCCCGCGCCTTTCCCCAGGGAAGGAAAGGCACGGGTGAACATACAGTCAAAAAGGACTCTTGCAAGACTTTAGAAGTCGGACTTCTCAGAAGTCCGGCTTCTGATGTCTATCTACGAGGATCTTATGGATTGTAAACCGGCAGGCTGTCTACCATACCGGAGGCTTCCCACAGCATCTTCTGGTACGAGGTGCCCCAGATGATGTACTCGCCATCGGGCAGATTTTCCCAATACCTGCCGTAGCTGACCAGTTCTGTGTAAGCGCCAAACAGTTCGACAAAGGGCTTGACCTCGACGTAGTGTTTGTAGATGTCCTTCATCAGAGGATCCACAGCCGGGTCATCGGGGTTCATGGCGCTCAGCTTGCTGTACAGATCATCGAAGGTCTCATCCGTATAACGCCCAGTGGTGCCCCACATGGCGACCTCGCCAATCGGCTTCTGGACGCTGCTGGTGAAGAGACCATAGTTGAAGATCGGCCAGTCCGCGGGGGCGCAGGCCCAAACAATGGACATGCCATAATTGCCCTTCATGACGGCGTCGAAGAAAACATTGGCGTCGCCCGGCATCTTGACATCCACTTCAATGCCCACCTGGCTGGCGTCGTAAGCAAACAAGCGCGGCCAGGCGCCCCAGCCGCCTGAATCGAGGGAGTAGACTTCAATCTTGATCGGGTTGCCGTCTTTGTCCAGGCGTTTTCCATTGGCATCCAGTTTATAGCCGGCCGCATCCAAAATTTGGGCTGCCTTGGCGGGGTCGTACACAGAAACATCGTTGGCCTTAGCGACCTCGGGATCCCACCAGCGGGAGTTCGGTTCGCCAATATAAGGCCACGGTACCAGCATGATATAAGAAGCCGGCGTATCCAGCTTGGCGGCGGCTTCGCGGTTGAGCAGCAGGCTCATGGCGTGGCGGAATTCCACATCCTCAAACGGTTTGACGGTCACATTGAAGGAGACCTTGCGCGGGCAGATATCAAGGCCGACGAACTTGGACCAGTCCTTATTTTCCTTCACCAGGCGGTCGTTCAAAGCGGCGGTTAAGCCACCCAGGTCATAATTGCCGGCGATGAAATCTTCAATCGCGGCGTCCGTTGTACCGTAGCGGGTGAAGACAATATACTTGGGCTTGGGCAGCAAATCTGCATTCCAATAATCCGCGCGCCGCTCCCAGATGCAAGTGAAGGTATCTTCGTTGCAGGCCCTGAGTGTATACGGCCCGGTGCCGACCGGCGGATTGTTGGGATAGTTGACGTAATCCTGTCCATCCCAAAGGCGCTTGGGGATGGGGTGGTAGCCCATGGTGGCAGTCGAATTGATAAAACTCATGTGGAAGGTGGGATTGGGAGAAGGAACGGTGAGTTCGGCAATGTTATTGGCTTCGTCAGCCGCCTTAAAGAACTTGAACAAGATAACATTATCGCCGGCGATTTCAACGGTGACATTTTTGGATAAGCCAACGTGCAGACCTTTATCCATATTCGCCTGCGCCGACTGAAAAGTGAACAGCCAGTCGTCTATGGTGACAGGAGTGCCGTCGCTAAAGGTGGCTTTGAGGTTCACATAGAGCTTGATTTCGGTGTAATCAGCGTTGTATTCCCATTTTTCACCCAGGACGGGGATGATTTTGCCATTCAGCCCCATGAACAGGTTTTCTTCTGATAACTGCAGCCCACCGTTCCATTCATCGCATTTGGTGGCGGGGGACATATAGTTGAAGCAGTTGAATTTGGGATTATTGGAGTTTGAGCCGATGATGTAGGTTTCGTTGCGGGGGAGGTCGCCGAAGACATAAGTGACTTCCTCCGGCACAGGGGTAGCGGTAACCTCAACCTGCACTACCTCTTTGACTTCCACTTCCACCGTTTCCTTAACCTGCACTGTCTCTTTGACCTGCACGGTTTCCTTGACGGTTTGAACAACAGGTTCCGATGTTTCTCGCACCACGACTGTTTGAATAACAGTTTGCGGCGCACAAGCGGAAAGCAGCATGACCAGGACGGCCACAACCGACACAATTTGCAAGAACTTGCGAACTTTCATCTTTTCCTCCGAACATATTGTTTACCTGGCAAGATAATCGCCGGCGCTTTTGCCCATGCCAGGCATAGGTGAAGAACGTAAAATGACCAAATAACGACATAGTAGGTAGGGCTAGAATCTTATGATCAAAAACACCTCCTGTGGGTCAATTCGCGTGGGGGATGCAGAGAGAAAGAACTGACAACAAATAGTATACCCGTTGAAATTATAAAAGTCAAGATGTTTATACGTATATACATATAAAGATTAAAAACATTGAGTCTCAACCCTCACGTGTTGATTTCTCAAGAGTCTGCCACTGCACCCGCACAATCGCCCCATCGGCGTCGTTGGCGTAGCGAACAAGGATCGTCTGCCCTTCGGAGAGATAACTCGCTGCCAGCGCTTTCCCCAGGATAGTACACGCGCTGACGCGCTCAACCTGCCGGCCGGCGCTCCACAGGCGCGCCGCGCCCTCGCTGCCGGTGGGAGATTGGCTGAGAAAAACGACCGCGTCACTGCTCTCGACGTAGGCCCTCGTCCGCCCGGCGACCGCCAGCAGACGGGGCGTCGCGCCGCCCATCTGCGCTTCCAACCAAAAGGCGCATTCATGGGGCGAGACGGTGGGATTTTCCAGAACGGCCAGGTTGGAGGTGAGCAAATCAATGTAGCAGCCTTGCGCGTGGTAGGCTTGATCCAAGGCGCTGATGGCAGTGTAAGGGCCGCGCTGGATGCGAAAGTAGGGCTGTTCGCGGTAAATCGCGCCGCTCTTTTCATAGCCATATTTGGCCAGGGCGCTCAGCCAGCCCGCCCCCTGGGAAGAGACCGCCATGAAACGCGGGCTGACGCCAGCGAAGATCACCGTTCCCTGGCCGACTTTTGCCTCCCATATCAGTGGGGTTGCATCGTCCTTCAAATAATAGAGCGGCTGCGCCGCGGCCGGCGGTTCGTAGAAAATCGCCTGGCAGTATCCGCCGGACTGATCAGACAGCAGCACAATACTCCCTCCAGGCTGATGGCTCCGGTCTTGCGGTTTGCCGGCCGGAATGATCAAAGTTTCGTAACCGGGGAAGGCGATGCGGCTGTCCGCGTGCAGTTCCAGATCGTGATCCGCCGCCTGGATTAGCCTTTGGTTCTGCACAGGCAGCCCCAGGCGCTGCAGCAGGTCTTCGCCCGGCGAGGCAAAGCCGGCCAACCGCCACCAGCTATCTTGCAGCGCATTGTAGGCGTCTGCGCCGCCGAAGAAGAGCAGCGTCCCGCCGGCCTTCACCCAATCCGCCAGGGCCTGGTTCATTTGCGCCGAGGTCGGCTTGAGAAAATCGTAGCACACCAACAGCGCTCGATAGTCGTCCAAATAGCCAGCTTCCGCGCTGCGATCCAGGGATAGCACCTGCAGCGGAATACCCTTAGCGATCAGAGGCAGGGTCAAGCCCCAAAAATCGTTGTAATCGCTGGGCGAGGGATCGTCACGCTGCCAACCCATCGAATCGGCGACAAAGGTAGCGATCCCCTGGCTGCCGAAGTCGCACTCCGCCGCGGGGTAACGCCACAGCTCACACAATGCGCCCACCACCGTGTTGACCAGGGTCTCATATTCCTTGGGGACGCAGCCATAGATGCGATTGGGCCACACCAAAACCTCATAATTGTCCACAGCAGGAAACATTAAAGAGGCCACAATCGTGCGCACATAATTGCGGTGGTAATCTTCCATGGGCAGATTGGGCCGATCTTCCAACGGATCGTGCAGGAACCACAGGCGCTTCCCCAGGCCGCGTGTCAACTGGTAGAAGGATGAGTATTCCAGGAAACCGACCTCAAAGGTGCGTTCGGCGACTTCTCCTGCCAGGGGAACCGGGACGCGCGCCGTGCCGGTCCACACCTCGGCAATCACCTCCTGCACTTCGGGCATCATCACCATTTGATGGTGGCGGCAGGTAATATTGATCAGGTAGTAATTGATCGGGCTGTGCGCCGAGAGCAGGCGGGTGACAGATGGGCTGCGCCGCGCCACATCTTGCAAGATGGTCTGAATCTGGCGGGTAAAGAGGTGGCCCTTAAGCTGTTCCGCCTGGTACCTGGCGTCAATGCTGCTGTGCGGCGCTTGCCACGGCGTCCCGTAATACGCCAGCCATTCCTGCTTGAAAACGTCAGAGTAGCCGGAGTAAGTCCAAAATTCAGGCTCATCATAACCGAAGCCGGTCGCGCCGGCCTCGAGCGCTGCGGCATAGTGGCGGGCGGCGTACCCGTCGCGCGCCGGGTTGGGGACGCGATAATAGTCGCTGCAGCGCACCTCGAACGGCCCGCCGAAACGCCGCGCCACGTCCGCCTTCCATTCCTCCGTCACGAATGGCACACTCAGATCGAGAGTCTTCTCGCCCTGCTGGGCGACATGCACCCCTAAAGTCCTCCCGTAACGGTCGCGCTGCACATCCGGCAGATCAGGCGTAATGGCTAAATCGCCGGCGAAGCGGCTGTGCAGCATGGTTTGGGCCTGGTAGCCTTTGGCCGCCCAGTTGGGAAACATGATCGGATCGTCGGTCGTAGCCCAAAAATACAGGCGGACGGCGTCGGTCGGCAGCGCCATTGCTGGATCGTAACGCCAGGCATAGAAAAACGAAGTATGAGGCTGCGTGGGAATGGGCGCGATTTCGATGCGATCTTCAGCCTGGCAGCCCATTAAGCCAGCAGCCCAATCGCTAATTCCATCTTGATTTCCATCATGAAATGGCAAAAGTAGATTAAAATAGCGTACAGCAATACGCTCTTGTTTTGCCTGAAAGATGAAATGGATAGGGTCGCCTGGCGGATGGTATGTGGGGGTGGTGAAACTGACCGCATGGTGGATGCCTGTCTGTTCCAACGTGTAAACCAATGGTTTTCCTTCTGCATCAGTGATTCGAAAGTCAGGATCGCCTTCGGCTTGAAAGTTTAACCGGCAGGGCAGATTTGGCGGAACGACTACCCGCCACGTCCACCCGCCGCCCGGCTCTGCCAGACGCCAATGCTTTTCAACTGAACAACTTGAGGCCGCCGCGAGCGCCTCGGCTTCGGATCGGGTTCCCGGGATGAGAAGGATGGTATGAACAAGAGTGGTTTTCATAGAAATAACCGTACAGTGCTTAAAACTTGCCTGTTCCTGACATATACTTTTGGTTGTAACGCACGGATTTTCATCAACGCTAAACATTGCAAGGTTAACATATCAACAGCATATTGTCAATATGTTTAGATGTATTGACATATTGACGTAGTATTGAAATCATGTATACTTTTAAGTACACAGTTTTGTGTGTTTAAAAGGCAGGATTCTTGACCATACCTGGCGCGGCAAAAGATTGCGCTTTTCTCATGCAGCAGAAAACCCAATTTGCGCTTGCTCCAGGTATATTACAAAAGGAGCCGCGAAATGCCCATGGCTGAATTGACCCAAAATGGAGTTCCGTTTTATCATCAACTGAAGGAAATTTTCAGCGAGAAAATCGAAAATGGTGAATGGCGACCGGGCGAGACGATCCCCCCTGAGAACCAATTGTGTGAGATGTTCAATGTCAGCCGGGGACCGGTGCGCCAGGCGCTAGACATCCTGGTGCGGGATGGTCTGCTCTCGCGTAAGCAAGGCAAAGGGACGATCGTCCTGCCGCCGAAGATCGAACGCGGGCTGGGGACGTTTTACAGCTTTACCACCTTGATCGAGCAAAAAGGGATGAACGCTTCGACCCAGATGTTGTCTTTTGAGACCGTCACTGCGCAGGGCAGCGTTGCCCGTTACCTGGAGATCCCCCCCGAAGAGCCGTTATTTAAGGTGCGGCGGCTGCGCTTGGCCAACGGCGAGCCGTTAATTTTAGAGGTGATCTATATCCCCGCTTCGATTTGCGATTCACTGACCGCGGAAAAAATGTTGACCACGCCGCTTTATACCATTCTCTCCACCTGCTATGGAATTGTTCTGACCCGCGCCAAGCAGTTTTTTGAGCCGGTAGTCACGGACGAATACGAGTCGCAAAAGCTGGGCATCTCAAACGGCGCGCCGGCGCTGCTCATCCAAAACATTACATATCGCTCAGATAACCGGCCGGTTGTATTGAGCAAGGCGATCATGCGCGGCGACCGCGTGCGCTATTATGTCGAACTAAGCGCCCAAATCAATGTCCCTTAAAAGACCGTCTTTACTTTGCAGTTAAATTTTCCCCACGATTGGAGTATTGCATGGGAACAAACGAAATTGCTTTATATCAGACGATGGTTCTCATTCGCCGTTTTGAAGAGACCGTCAACGAGCTGTACATGCAGGGTCGCATTCCCTCCACCCTGCACCTGTACATCGGGCAGGAAGCGGTAGCAGCCGGCGTGTGCAGCGCCCTCAACCTGGATGATTACGTCTTGACCACCCACCGCCCGCATGGACACGCCCTGGCAAAGGGGGTCGAGGCGAAAGCGATCATGGCTGAACTTTTCGGCAAAGCCACCGGAACCTGCAAGGGCAAAGGCGGTTCGATGCACGTCGGCGATATCCGCGTGGGCGTTTTCCCGGCCATCGCGATCGTCGGCGGGAATGTTCCGATTGCCGCCGGGGCGGCCCTCTCGGCAAAGATGATGAAGAACGGACGCGTGGCGGTCAGCTTCTTTGGCGACGGCGCAGCAAACGAGGGCGATTGGCACGAGGCGATGAACGTCGCCGCGCTGTGGAAGCTGCCCATGCTCTTTGTTTGCGAAAATAACCTGTACGCCGCCTCGACGCCCTACAAAGCCGCTTTTAATATTGAGACGATCGCCAGGCGGGCTGATGCGTATGGCATGCCAGGCGTGGTGGTGGACGGCAACGATGTCCTCGCCGTCCATCGCGTTGCCCAACAGGCGGTCGAGCGCGCCAGGGCTGGAGAGGGGCCGACGTTGATCGAGTGCCGCACCTACCGCCAATGCGGTCATTCGCGCTCTGATCCGCGCACCTACCGCACGCAGATCGAAGAAGCCGAGTGGAAGACCAAAGACCCGATTGTCAATTTCCGCAAATACCTGCTCGAAGAGCTGCATGTGGATGAAAACAGCCTGCGCCAGGTTGACGAAAAAGTTGAGGCGGACCTCCGTGAGGCCATCGCCTACGCCGACGCCAGCCCCCTGCCTGCTGCGGACGATCTGTATTCCGATGTCTACACCCCCACATCCGAAGGAGGACGCCATGCCTAAGATGAGTATTGCCGAAGCGATCCGCCAGGGGATCCGCGAAGAAATGCGCCGCGATGCGCGTGTGTTCTGCCTGGGTGAAGATATCGGCATCCAGGGAGGTTTTGGCGGCGCTTTCACCGTCACCCTGGGTTTGTCTGAAGAATTTGGTCATGAACGCATTTTGGATACCCCGATTTCGGAAGCGGCGATTGCTGGCCTGGCGATTGGGTCGGCGGTGTGCGGCATGCGCCCGATCGCGGATGTCCAATATGGCGATTTCTTGTTTGAGATGATGGATCAGCTTGCCAACCAGGCCGCCAAACTGCGCTACATGTCCGGCGGCACCCTCTCGGTGCCAATGGTGATGCGCGCTCCGGTGGGAGCGACCGGGCGCGGCTCGCAGCACGCCCAAAGCCTGGAAGCATTCTTTACCCATGTACCTGGTTTGAAGGTGGTCTGCCCGGCCACCGCCTATGACGCCAAGGGGCTGCTCAAGGCCGCTGTGCGCGATGATGACCCGGTGTTGATTTTTGAGCATAAGCTGCTGTATGGCTCTAAAGGGGCGCGCAGCGAAAAAGGCGCTCTCAGCCCAATCGGCGAGGTGCCGGACGAAGATTATATTGTCCCGATCGGCGTCGGCGCTGTCCGGCGCACGGGCAAGGATGTCACAATCGTGGCCAACCTGCTCATGCTCTATCGTTCCCTGGCGGCGGCGGAAACCCTGGCGCAAAAGGGCATCGAAGCGGAGGTGATTGACCCGCGCACGCTGGTGCCGCTCGACAAGAACTTGATTTTGGACTCGGTGCGCAAGACCGGGCGCTTGTTGATCGTGGAAGAGGACAACCTGACCAACGGCTGGGTGGCGGAAGTAGCAGCCTTGATGGCGGATGAAGGGTTTGCCTGGCTCGACGCGCCGATCAAGCGCGTGGCCGCGCCGGATGTGCCGCCGCCTTTTGCCCCGCCGCTCGAAAGAGCGTATGTCCCCGATGAGCAGCGTATCGTGGACGCGGTCCTGTCTATGCTGTGAGCAGGAGGCGCAATGGCAACCCCAATTATTGTTCCTCCTCTCAGCCAGACAATGGACAGCCTGGTCTTTGTAACCTGGTTGAAGCAGGTCGGCGAGCGGGTGGAGAAGGGCGAACCTCTCTACCAGGTAGAAACGGATAAAGCTGTCCTGGATGTGGAAGCGCCGGCCGCCGGCATTGTGCAAGAAGCCTCGGCTGCGCCAGGCAGCGAAGTCCTGGTCAAGTCCACCATCGGCCTGATCGTCTCGCCGGCTGAACAAACCTCCGTCCAACCTGGCGCGGCGGCCTCGCCGCGCCAGAGTCGCATCTTTGCCAGCCCGCGCGCCCGCAACCTGGCCAAAGCTGAAAATGTCCCCCTGGGCGCTGTCCAGCCAAGCGGGCCGCAGGTGAAACTGCCGCACGTAACTGAAACACAGGCGATGATCGTCGAACGAGACGTGCGCGCATACGTGGAGCTTCAAAAGCAGCCGCCTGCGCCGCCGGAGAAGGCGCGGCCAGAGGCCGCCGAGAGGCCAGCCTCCAGGCCAGCCGAAGTGCGCGCCACCCCCCTGGCGCGGCGCGTGGCGCAAGCGACAGGCGTAGACCTGGAGACTGTGGCGCAGGCGCGCCAGGGGACGGTCATCCGGCGCGCCGATGTGGAAGGCGCCCTGCGCGGCGAGGCGGAGCCGCGCGCGCCGAAGGAGGCCGCAGCCGCCGCGCCGCCGCCGGTCGTGACGCCAACGCGCCTGGCCGGCAAAGGGCGGCCCGTGGCGCTCAGCGCCCTGCGCAAGACAATCGCCCGCCGCATGCAGGCCAGCCATCAGATCACTGCGCCGGTGACGTTGATGCGCGAAGTAGATGCGACCGAACTGGTCAACTTGCGCGCCAACATCTTGAACGAACTGCCGGCGGACGCTGGAGCGCCGCGCCCAACCTATACCGATTTCCTCATGGTCATCCTGGCGCACACCCTGCCGCGCCATCCCCATCTCAACGCCCTTTACCAGGACGAGGAGTTTGTGGTCTATGACGAAGTGCACCTGGCCCTGGCCATTGAAACCGAGCGCGGCCTGGTAGCGCCGGTCATCCACGACCTGCTCCATAAGCCCCTGCTCGATCTGGCCGCGGCCCGCGTCCAACTGGCCGAGCGCGCCCACGCCGGAACGCTGGCGGCGGAAGAACTCAGCGGCGGAACCTTCACCCTGACCAATCTGGGCGCGCTGGGGATTGACGGCTTTACCCCACTGCTCAACCCGCCGCAGGTAGCCATCCTGGGCATGGGCCGCATCCGCCCTATCCCGGCGGTGGTCGCCGACCAGGTCAGCATTCGCCAGGTCATGACTTTATCCTTGACCTTCGATCACCGCCTGGTGGATGGCGCGCCGGCCGCCAAGTTTTTGCTGGACGTGGCCCAACTAGTGGAAAAGCCCTATTTGATCTGGTTAGCCAACTTTAAATCAGTCCCAGGAGAACGGTGATGAAAAGAGATCGTGTGCGTCAAGAAGGGGCGCGGATTCAAGATCAGATCAAGTTTCGCGGTTTCGAGGCCCTGATCTTAGAAAACCGCTGGCTGCGTGTGCTGATCTCGCCGGAAAAAGGGTCAGACATCCTCGAACTGGTCTACAAACCGTTGGATCTGGACCTCTTATGGCGCGCCCCGGCCGGGTTTTGGCAATTGGAACAGCCCTACGCAGCCGATGTGACCATCCGCCGCTCTTTCATTGATTGTTATCCAGGCGGCTGGCAGGAAATCCTGCCCAACGGCGGGCCCGGCTGCGTCTACCAGGGCGCGCCCTTTGATGAGCATGGCGAAACCCCCTTGCTGCCCTGGAGCTGCCAGATCATCGAAGATGAACCGCAAAGCGTCGCCGTTCGCCTCACGACGCGCACCCTGCGCGCCCCGCTGCGGATCGAGAAGATCGTGCGCCTTAAGGAAGACTCGGCTTTATCGTTCCAGGAAAGCGTTACCAACCTGGGCGTGGAGCCTGTGGCGGCCATGTGGGGGCATCACCCTGCCCTGGGCGCGCCGCTGATTGACCAGGGCTGCTGGATTGACCTGCCCGAATGCCGCGGCGTCGCCCATCCGGTTGAGCGTTTTCCGACCCAGCGCCTGGCCCCTGACCAGGCTTTTACCTGGCCTCTTGCGCCAGGCCGATATGGTGGTACGATAGATTTGAGTCGTGTGCAAGCGCCGCACGCCGGCAGCGCCGACCTGGTTTACCTGACCGACCTATCCGAAGGCTGGTGCGCGGTGACCAATCCCAGGCTTCAGGTCAGTTTTGGCATGGCCTGGACGCAGGAGACTTTCCGCCACCTGTGGATATGGCACGACGCCAATGGTACAAGCGGCTATCCCTGGTATGGGCAGGGCTATGTGCTGGCGTTAGAGCCGTGGAGCAGCTATCCGAGCATGGGATTGGCAGAAGCGGTCGCCAGAAATACCCACCTTCTCTTGCAGCCCGGCGAGACGCGGCGCGCGGAATTGACGGCGGCCGTTGCGCCAAACGCCCAACGCGTGCGCCAGGTGTCACTGGCCGGCCAGATCAAAGTTTAATAATGAAAGGTATGTGACCAATGAGCGAAATGATCCTTGAAGAACATAAAATCAACGCCAGTGAAGCAATTGTGACCAGCGAGGCGGTCATCAAAGCCCCGCCGAAGTTCATTCAATCGCCGCGCATCCAAAAATTGGCGCAGCGCAGCCGCGAACTGGCGATCAGCGGCAAACGCCGCCTGGGGTCGCCTGAAATGCCCCTGGGCGATCACGCTTGCTGGATTGACATTGGGCCTTTTCCTGATCGCGATCAAATGCCCTCCAGGGTCAATGGCTACGAGGCCAGCGGCGAAAGCTGGGGGCGCGATTATGCCTTTCTGGTGGATCATTTCCCGGTGGATATCTACGAAAATGAGCGCATTGTCGGCGAAATCCATTGGGAGATGCACATGGTGCGGCAGTATGTCTGGCCGCAAAGCGTGCTAAAAGTGGGCGAGTGGGCGTCAGAGTTGGGCGCCAGCGGGTTCAGCAGCGGTCACACCTGCCCCGACCTGGCCATTGGCCTGGAGCAGGGTTGGGGCGGCATTTTGGAGCGCATCAAGCGCAGCCGCGCCAAATACCTGGAGCTTGACAATCAAGCCAGGGCCTCTTATCTGCATGGTTTAGAGATGATCTGCGAGTCGGTGATCGGCTTCATTCAGCGCCATGCCGAGAAAGCCCGCCAACTGGCGCAAGATGAAAGCGACCCCTGGCAAAAACAGACCTATTTGCGCGTCGCCGAATGCTGCGCGCACATCGCCACGCAGCCTCCGCGCACGTATTATGAAGGCGTGCAGTGGATCCACTTCGCCGTCATGCTCGATCGGGTGGTCGGTCATGGCAATGGCTATGGGCGGCTCGATCTGTATTTGATTGACCTGTACCGCAAGAGCCGCGCCACCGGCGAGTTAAGCGATGAGGAGGCGCGTGAATATCTATCCGAGATGTTCCTCAAGCTGCGCGGCCAGTTCTTCAGCCTGGGCGGGCGAGATGCGCAGTTGAACGACGCCACCAACGAGATGAGCTTTGTTGTGCTGGAAGCGTATGACCTGATCGGCGACTACAACAACCTGGGCGTGATGTGGCATACCGATATTAACCGCGAGTTTTATAACTACGCCTGCGATGTGCTGGCGCGGCACGGCGAAAGCATTCCCGTCCTGGTCAACTACGATCTGATGCGCGAAGCGGAACTGCGCTCCGGTGTGCCGGAAGAGGACGCCTGGCGAGTGGTCTACAGCGGCTGCCAGTGGTTCTGCATCCCCGGCAAGGAGTACTGCGATCAAGATGTCAATTCGATCAATCTGCTCGTCCCGATGCAGCGCACGATTGCGGCCGCGATCGAGCAGCAGGCCGCCGATTTCGAGACCTTCTACACCCTCTTTGAAGAAGAACTGACCATCACCGCCCGCGCCCTGCGCACCTGGAAGAACAGCCAGTATGAATTCTTGGGCAGCCTGTGGCCTGAAATGTTCACCTCGATGAACAGTCACGGGCCTATTGAGCGCGGCATAGACATGGTGGATCAGCGCGGGGTGGATTACCAGTACACCTCGGTCAACATTTTAGGCATTCCGAATGTGGCCGATTCGTTCCATGCCATCAGGAAACTGGTCTTTGAACAGAAGCGCTATCCTCTGGCCGAGGTGCAAGAAGCCGTCGCGACCAACTGGGCCGGACGCGAAGTCATGCGCCAGCGCTTCCTCAACCAGGACAAGTTCGGCAACGATCTGGATGAGGTGGATGCCTTGTTCGTGCGCGTGACCGAGTCCCTGGCGCGCATCTTGGGCAGTATGGTCAACCTGCGCGGGCAAGAATTTCGCGCCTCGCTCTTTCACTTCCAGGGCCATCTCACCCCGGAGAGGATCGGGGCGACGCCGGATGGCCGCCTGGCGCAGGAATACCTGGCGCATGGCATCAACCCACAGGTCGGGCGCAACCTGACCGGCCTGCTGGCTACCGCCAACTCCATCGCCAAGGTCGATCAGCGTAAGTTCCAGGGCGGGACGATGCAGGTTGAGCTGCAGCCGAAGTTCTTTGATGGCAAAGAAGAAATCTGGAAATACATCCGCGACTTTTCGGACGTTTTCTTCAGAAAGGGCGGCATTCAGATCAATCTCAACATTATGGACTTGAAGAAGCTGCAAGACGCCATGGATCACCCCGAAAACCCCGCCTACCAAAATATCATCGTGCGCGTGACGGGCTACGCCAGCCGCTTCATTTGCCTGTCGCACGCTTACCAGAAAGAATTTGTCGCCCGGATGAATTACGAAGGATTGTAAACCGCGCCCCAGAGCGGTTGCACGGCAAGAATAACCCATTGCGCAGACTGCCGGGCAGTCTGCGCAATGGATTTAAGGGGTTGCCGTCAGAAGCCTGTAAGTGAGTTCAAATGCCAGTGTTGCTTAAAACATCCAGCAGCCTGGAAACGATGGTGGTCAAGACGGGATGCGTTACCTCGAAATGGTAGACCGTCCCTTCCAGGCGCTGAACCAATGGGGGATGCAGTTGCAGCGGTGATTCCTCCGAACGCTCAAGCAGGGTCCGGATATCTACGTCAAGGTCACGCAGCAGCCGGCCGCCCTCCTCGTCAACTGTCTCAGTATGACTGATTTCCTCATGTAGTTGATGCAAAATTTTACGCAGCTCATTATTGTCCATAGGCAAGCCTCTCCTTCGCGCGGCTGTCATTATTTTAACCGGAATCGTCCAAAATACCGGATGAACACAGGTTGAAAATCATCCCTGCTGGCAGATTTCACTCAACCGTTTCATGAAGTAGCCGTAATTGGCAAAAGAAATATCCGGCGGGCAGCTATGGTCGGTGTGCGGGATGTAGCCGCCGGCCAGCATCAAGGGCCTGACGCGCGCCAGTTCTTCCTCGATGGCGGCCGGCCCCTGCGCCAGGGCGCGCTTGTCAACGCCTCCCCACAGGCGCAGATCGCGGCCATACTTCTGGCGCACCGCCAGCACATCCATGCCGGCCTGGACTTCAAAGGGATAGAGGAAGTTCAAACCAGCATCCAGCCAGACCGGGATTAAGGGGTCGATCTGCCCGTCGCTGTCCAGCCCGATATGCCGGACGCCGCGCGCGCGCAGGTAGTCTACCACCCGCCGGTAGCGGGGCAGCATGTACCGCCGCGCCATGGCCGGGGAGATGAGCGGCCCGGACTTATAGCCCATATCCTCCCAAAAGATGAAGGCGTCAATTTCGATCACATCCAGGATTTGCGCCATCATGGCAATGATGAAATCGGCGTTGGCGTCCATCATTTCTTCCAAAAAGGCCGGGTCATCGTAGAACAGCAGGCACAGCTTTTCTACCCCGACCATGTTGCGCAGCGGCCCAAAGAAACCGCCCCACCGGTCAGAGATAACTCCCAGTGGGATTGGCTCCGCCCGCAACTGCTGAAGCTGCGCGCGCCAATCCGGCCCGATGCGCTGCGCCAGGTCCGGCTGCATCCGTTCGCGCCAGAAGGAGCGAAATTCAGCGCGGTCTTCCACCGGGAATTTCAAAAATTGAGGCATCGAACTCATCGGTTGGTCTTTGCGCTCTTTCATCAAAATGCCCTCGTGGTTGTAGTAGATGATGTAGCGATCATCTTCGCTCACCACGCGATGCTCGAACGGCGGCTGGGGGAAAAACCAGTGGCCGAAAAAGTTGCGCCGGTCGGCCAGTACCGCCGGGTCATTGACGCCGGGTTGGTAGCCCTCTTGTTTCCAGCGCTCGATCGTTTCCGGCCAACCTCCCCAATCCCAGAAAGGTACCTGGTCAACAGGTTTGTAGTCCATGCACGCGTGAAAGCGTTGCAAAGCCGTCATTGAAGCCATTGTTTTTCTCCTTGTGCGAGTATGTTTCGATTTTGTTTCTTAGGTATCGGCGCGCTGGCGAAGGGCAAACACGCAGTAAGGGTCGCCGTCCAAGACATTTTTCAGGTGCAGAAATTCATAGTCCGGGTTATACGCTTCCTGTTTGGCCTGGTCTACGAAGCAGTACAGCCGGCCAAGCCGGGCGGCCGGCGCGCCCATTTGCATCCACACTGCGGCCAATGGGCAGTAGGTGACGACGGAATGTCCCTGGCTTTCGACATCCTTCGACAAGCTCAGGATGCCTTGCGATGGTGAGTTCAGGACGCCTTCCGACGAGGGGGCTGGAAGGTCTTCGGGGGCGGCTTTTTCCCAGCCAAAGGCGGGTAAATCGCGAATGCGGTTGAAGTTTTCCGGCGTCAGGGGCAGGCCTTGCGCCAGGAGGTCATCCTTGATGGCCTGGCCGCAGGCATGGCCGTAAGCGCGGATGGCTTTTTCGATCAGGCGTTTGCCTTGTTCATCGCCAAGTTCTTCGACCAAGGCGCTGGCAAAGGCATGGTACAGCAGGGCGGCGCGGCGCGCCATCAGCCTGACTTCTTCGGTGCATTGGGAAATGGTAAGAGTAGGTTCCTCGGTGGACATTGCCTTTTTTATCCTTCGGCTATCGTTCGGCCATCCTTCGACAGGCTCAGGATGCCTGATGGGTAATTGCCTTCTGCATCCTTCGGCCATCCTTCGACAAGCTCAGGATGCCTGGTGGGTATGTCTTCTTCATCCTTCGGCCATCCTTCGACAGGCTCAGGATGCCTGAGCGGTGGGTGTTACCTGGATAATCTCGCCTTCTTTCAGGGCGTACATCTTGCCGCCGATCTGCGCACGGGCGATTTCATCCGCGGCCGGCGTCAGGTCAGCGGTATGCGCATGAGCCGCCAGGATGTCGCGCAGCAGGCTCTTGAAGGTGCCGTGATCGACAAACACCGCTTCGGCGTCGTCTTCCATCGCCACTGGCCCGCTGTAAAAGAAAGCCTGTCCTTTACCGGCCTGGCGGCGGAAAGCCGCCGAGGTCAGCCTGGTATAAGTCCCGGAGAAAGAATGCTCGGCGCGGGTGGCGGCCAGCATGTCCACATCGGGCGCAAGATCCATCCAGGAGGTCGCCGCGCCGAACTCGCCCAGCTTGCTGAACAAGGGAAATTCTGGCCCGGCCTGGATATGCTGGGTGGCATGGCCCCAGGTTTCCTCGGAGGTAGGCAGAATGCCAAACAGTTGATCGTATTCCGCCACGCGCGCCAGTTCCAGGTCGGTCAGCAGCCCGGCTTGCAAAAGAACCCCGCCGGCCTGCACCCAATGCGCAATCCGCTCCAGCACTGCCCGCGAGGTGAAGCCCGGCAGCGGAATCACCAACAGGCGGTAGCGTTCCAGGGCGCCATCCAGGATCATCTCTTCGTTGACGGGCAGGCAGTAGGTCATACGGCGCACAAAGCGCAGCGCCCGGCCGACCACATCCGGCATGCCGCCCTGCCAGGCGGCGTACAGGCCCGGCCAAAAGAAAGCGACCGCCGGCTCAAGCGGGCGCTTTTGCAGCAAAGGCTGGTATTGGCGCAGGGCTTCGGCGGCCGCGCGGGGCTTGATGTCGTCGAACAGGTTGCCATAATAATGAAACATCTGTGGGTTGCCGTAATCGGCGGAGCCGAAAATACGCGCCGTCACCCCTTTGTCGGTCATAGGGCCCACCGGTTCCAGGCCCAGGTTGGCGCCGTAGAAATCGCAGGCGCTGCGGGTGTAGGCCGTCATGAAGAAATTGTCGTAAAACTTATTCCCCTCGTTGGTCAAGCGGATGCCGCCGCCATGCTGCGCGGCGATGCGCGCCTGGCTGCTGAACAAGGAGGCCTGCGCCGGCTCTTCCACGCCGCCGGTGCAGAGATAAACCGGCAGGCTAGGGAAGAATTGGCGGCAGGTCTTCATCCAAAACCCGGCGTATTCAGTCATTGAGCCGCGATACCAATCCAGCAGGTCGAAAAAGGCAGTGCGGGAGGGGGCTTGATGCACCAGGAAGGGGAAGACGCTGTCGAAGTTCGCATAGCGCGCCCGCCAGGCGTGGTTCAACTGCTCAATCGAGGAAAATTTTTGCTGCAGCCAGGCGCGAAAACTGGCTATGGCGTCTGCGCCGCCGCACCAATAGCCGACATGCGTATGATAATCGCCCGGCCAGTTGCCCAGGACGGGCATGATCGCCTCGCCGTAATCGCCGCAAATGCCAGGCTGGATCGATTCTAACACTCCCGTTGGCAGATAATGGGCGGCAAAAGCCTGCACCACGCGCCCAATTTCCTGCCGGAAGAGCGGGTTCCAGATCGATTCGATAGGGCTGACCTTGCCGTGCTCCAGGCAGCGCAGCCCCACATGTTCCGGCGCATCCAGCCACCACTGCGGCGAGGCGTATTTAGGCCCCATCAGCAGGAATGGCACATATTTCAGGCCGGCCTCCTGGATCAGAGCCGCTTCGCGATCGTAGAAGCTCCAATCGAATTGGCCGCGGGCATGCGGCTCAAACACTTTCCAAAAGGTATAGATTTGCACCGAGGTAGCCCCGATCTCTTTAAGCTGTCGCAAGGCGTCTTTTTCCAACGGGTTTTCAAAGGGGACGCCGCAGACGACGATTTCGTGGGGTGGGTTCATGATAAGCCTCCAGGATAAGGGAGAAGAATGATGAAACGGCTGCCCTGGCCGAAAACGCTTTCCAGGCTGATCTTGCCGCCGTGCAGTTCTACCAGGGCTTTGACGATGACCAGCCCTAAACCCGTACCTTCGTACAGGCGGGACAGGCGGGCGTCCAATTGGACAAAGGGGTGAAATAAGCGAGGCAAATCTTCTTCTTTGATGCCCATGCCGGTATCCGCAACGCTGATCTGAACCTGGTCTCCGGCGGGCAAGAGGACGGCGCTCAAGCTAATCCGCCCCTGTGCAGGGGTAAATTTGACGGCGTTATCCAGCAAACTGACCAGGATTTGCTTCAGACGCTCCCCATCTGCATTGAGGGTGATATTTTTCGGGCTGATCGAAAAATTGAGGCGCTGCTTTTTGGCGGCGGCTTTGATTTGCACGGTGCGCAGGCTGGCGCTGCAGATCTCGGCCAGGGAACAGGCTGAAATTTGCAAATTGAGTTGTCCGGATTGAAGTTGGGCAATGTCCAGCACCTCGTTGACAATTTTGAGCAGGCGGCTGCCGCTGCTCTCAATGTTCTGGAGCGCTTTTTGCTGTTTGGGGTTCAGGTCGCCATAGGTATTTTCCAACAAGATATCGGTCAGTCCCAAAATTCCACTCAGCGGGGCGTGTAATTCATGGTTCATAGCCGCCGTGAACTCATCCTTGGCATGCAGTGCCTTTTCCAGGGCTGCATGGGTCGCTTGTAACTCAGCGATGCGCGCCTGCTGTTGTTCCAGGGCAGCTTCGGCCTGTTTGCGCGCTGTGATATCGGCGCTGACGCCATACCAATGAGCGATTTTGCCCTCCGCGTCCCGCGTTGGAACAGCTTTGACCAGGAAATGCCGGTATTCTCCGTCGAAGCGGCGCAGCCGAAGTTCCGCCTCGTAGGGCGCGCCAGACTGGACGGCCTGCGCCCACTGCTGCCTGGCGTCTGCCGCCTCGTCGGGATGCAAAGCTTGCGCCCAACCGCCGCCCGAAGCCTGCGCCAGGGTGAGGCCGGTGAAAGACAGCCATTCCTGGTTGAAATAGTCTATCTCGCCATCCGGGCGCGCTTCCCAGAGCATGGCGGGGATAGAGTGAAGGAGATGATGTACCTGCTGCTCTTCCTTCTCTGGGCTTGCGCCAGGTACGTTGGTGTGATCATGGTTGTTCATTCTGTTACTTTATGGAAGTTCGGAGAAATTTGTTCCTATTGTAACCCTGAGGAAAGTTTTGCGCAAACGAGAACGCAGGGATGGCCCAAACCGCTTCTCAAAAAACGGACGCCTACCAGTATAATGTGCCGTGTTCAATATCACTTCCTCACCCATCTACAGGTAACCCGCTATGAATCATCGTGAACGTTTCCTGGCGGCGATGGATTTTCGCCGGCCCGACCGCCCCTGTCACCTCGAACACGGCTTTTGGAATGAAACCTTTCAACGCTGGCGCGGCGAAGGTCTGCCGCCCGAGGTGATTTTACCCGAACTGTTCTTTCACTCGCCGCGCAACGATCTGTTTGGCTATTTCGATGTAGCCAAGATCGCTTACGTGTCGGTCGAACAGTATTACGTCCCCGCCTTCCCTGAAGAAGTCCTCTCGCTGACCGCCGATGAGCGCTTATGGCGCAATTCGCATGGGGTGCTGCTGCGCGAACGGTTGAGCAATGTTTCGATGCCCCAATTCCTGGACTACCCGATTAAAAACCGGCAGGATTACGAAGTCTATCGCCCCCGCCTGACTGGTTCGCCCGAAAAGCGCTATCGCGCCGATTGGGCGGAGCAGATGCGCTTCATCAGCGGGCAAGACCGGGATATTGTGGCGACGCACATGGAGGGATTCTTCGGCTATCCGCGTGAACTGCTGGGCGTGGAAAACTTGCTGACGATGTTCTACGACGACCCGGCCCTGATGCACCGGATCATTGATGATCACCTGGAACTGCTCTTGACGCTCTATGAGCCTGCGATCCGTGACCTGCGGCCTGACTTCGCCTTTATCTGGGAGGATATGTGCTACAAAAACGGGCCGCTGATCGCGCCGCGCACGTTTCGCGCGTTTCTGCTGCCGGCGTACCAGAAGTTGACCCGCTTTCTCAAGCAAATGGGGGTCAAAAATATTATCGTGGACAGCGACGGCAATGTCGAAAAGCTGATCCCGCTCTGGCTGGAGGGCGGCGTCACTGGTCTGCTGCCGTTTGAGGTCAAAGCGGGCGGGGATGTGCTGAAGATCAGAAAGCAGTATCCGCAGTTGCAGATCATTGGCGGGGTTGAAAAGCACTGCCTGGAGCATGGCCGAACCGAAATTGACGCCGAACTTGCGCGTGTTTTGCCAGGGATGCTGGCGCAGGGAGGTTACGGTGTGGCGCTGGATCATTGGGTGCATGACGCGATTCCGCTAGAGAATTTCCGCTATTATGTTGAACGGGTAAAAGATTGGAATATGCCGTGAAGAGCGGCGCTTCGACAGGTTCAGCGCGCCTGGTTGTGTGGTAGACATCCTGAGCTTGTCGAAGGATGATTCGGCGCTTCGACAAGCCACGCTTCGACATGTTCAGCGCGCCTGGTTGTGCGATAGGCATCCTGAGCTTGTCGAAGGATGGTCAGGCTCAGCGCGCCTGTGGGAGGTGATATAATTTAACCCTCTATCCGCACTTGCGTTGGTGACAAAGGAGCTTCGCATGGCATTGTTCAAAATTGGTTGTCAAACGTATAGTTGGGAAATGTTGGGGGACGCATGGCAGGGCGCGCCGGACGATATCCTGGAAGCCGTTGCCCAGGCCGGCTACGCCGGAGTTGAATTTAGCAATCAGATGATCGGCAAATACCTGGCCCAACCAGCGCAGTTTGCCCAGGCTTTAGCGCAGCGCGGCCTGGCCTGCGCCGCATTTGCCTACGCCCGCGCTGGCTTTACCGAGGCGGCGCAAGAGGCCGAAGACCTGGCCGGCCTGGAAACGGCGCTGCAATTTGCCGCCCATTTCGGCATCCCGCTTGGCCTGGGCGGGCCCTCCAGCCAGGATCACGACCGCCGCCAGGACAAGATGGCCCAGGCGCTGCGTTTTTACGCCCAGGCCGCCCGGCGGGCGCAGACGTATGGCGTCAGCCTGCTCATTCACCCTCATTCTCATCACACCTCGCTGGTTTTGACCGCGGATGAATACGATCAACTGCTTACGGCCGTCGCGCCGTTGGGAATTGGCTTCAACCCCGACACGGGACATATCCTGCGCGGCGGGCAGGATGTCATGGCCTGCTTGCAGCGTCACCGGCCTCAGATCGGCCACGTACATATCAAAGACGTGGATGCGAACGGCAGTTGGGCCGCGCTGGGGCAGGGCATTACCCCTCTGGCTGAACTGCTCGCCTGGCTGGAGCAGACCAGCTACGCCGGCTGGGTGGTGATCGAAGAAGAATCCGCCGCCGTCTATCCCGAACCATCGGCGG
Organism: uncultured Anaerolineales bacterium; assembly: GCA_903872065.1. GTDB lineage: Bacteria > Chloroflexota > Anaerolineae > Anaerolineales > UBA4823 > CAIQJJ01. The sequence continues at coordinate 33,684 of CAIQJJ010000419.1, forward strand.
CGATCGCCGCCAACCGGCGCGTGCTGCAGCGCTTCAATGTTTAAGCCCCCGGTGGGCGTGTTTTGCTAGGAGTCAAGCATGGAAATTATTTGCGCCTCAATCTGTTATCGCGGCTACGCCGACGACGAAGTGCAAGCCACCCTCGATCTCGCCCCGCGCATCGGCTACCACTGGATGGAAGTGCATGGGCCGCTAACCTGGAGCCTGGAGGCCATTCGCCAGTTCGATCTGCCGGCGCTGCAAACGCGCTTGCGGACCTCTGGCATGGCCTGCGCCGGGCTGTACACACCCGGCTGGGGCGGGCAGGATGATGACGACGCCCTGGCGCACGCCGCGGCGATCGCGCGCTGCGCCGGCTTTGCCCAGGCGCTCGGCGCGACCCATGTGACCAGCACCGGCGCCGAACGGCGCGGGACGCGAGGAGCGCTCGAACGCGTCATTCGCTGCGCCCAGGCGGTTCTCCAGGCGCAGCCGGCCGAGAGCGCCATCCGCCTGGCCTTGGAGCCTCATTTTGGCAATGCACTGGAACAGCCCGCCGACTTCAGCGCCGTCCTCTCCGCCTGCCCGGACGAGCGCCTGGGCGTCTGCGTGGATACCGGGCATTTCCATGCCGCCGGGGTGGATATGCCGGCCTTCATCCGCCAGTTTGCCGGGCGCATCTACAGCGTCCATTTGAAGGATCACCTCGGCCCGCGCTCGGTTGGCATTGGTCGCGGGGAGATTGACCTGCCCGGCGTGCTGGCCGCGCTGCAAGCGACCGGCTACCGCGGCGGCCTGACCGTGGAACTGGAAGTGGACGATCCGCAAAACCTGGCGCGTTACACCGAAGAAGCCTATTTTTACTTGAGTGGTCTGCTCGGACAGAAGCTCGCAGAAAGGAATTGATTGATGCAACCCCGTACCACCGCCCGCATTGCTTTTATCGGCGCTGGCAATCACGCCACCGAATCGCTGTATCCCAATATCCCCATGATCCCGGAGTTTGAGCTGGTCGCGGTCTGCGACATAGACCCGCCGAAGGCGCAGCGCACGGCGCGCCGCTACGGCGCGCAAGCCTTTACCGACGTGGAGACCATGCTGGATCAGGTGGAACTGGACGGATGCTGCGTCTGCGGCCCGGCCGAGATGCACCACGCCGTCAGCTTGCAGGTGCTGCGGCGCGGCCTGCGCCTGTTCGTCGAAAAGCCGCCCGCCCCCAACCTGCGCCAGGCCGAGGAACTGGTGGAAAGCGCCGCCCAGCACAATACCTGGGGCATGGTCGGGTTTATGAAGCGTTTTGCGCCGGCCAATGTGCTGGCGCGGGAGTTCATGGATTCGCCAGCCTTTGGAACGCTTTCCTCTCTGACCTTGATCCACGGCTGCGGGCCGTATGACGATCTGCGCCGCATGATGTACTTCAACGCCATCCACTTGATTGACCTGGGGCGCTTCCTGGGCGGCGAGGTGGAGCGCGTCTTCGCCTACCAATGCAATGGAGGGCGGAGCAATTACGGCCTGGCGGCGACGTGGATGCTGCGCAGTGGGGTCGCGGCGACGCTCAACCAAAATTCCGGCCAGACCTGGAGCGATTGTTCTGAGGCGGTCTACCTGACCGGCGCGCAGGTCGGCATTTTTATTGACGCCTCGCGCGAGGTCAAGATCACCTATGACGGCGCCCAGTTTGCCCCAGGCGCTGGCCTGCAGCTCTTCGGTTTCCGCGCCGAGCACAGCGTTTCGGGCAATATGGCCGGTTGGGCCGCCGGCGGCCATTATCAGCGCGGCTACTGGGGCGAACTGAGCCGCTTTGCCCGCGCCTGCCTGGGGCTTGAAGCGCCCTCGCCCGATTTGCACGATGCTTTGCAGAACATCCGCCTGATCGAGGCTATGCTGGAGAGCGCCGCCACAGGACGAGAAGTTAAGCTGCCGCTGTGATTCGGCGCTTCGACAAGCCACGCTTCGACAGGCTCAGCGCGCCTGTCCGCACGATAGGCATCCTGAGCTTGTCGAAGGATGGTTGAAGGATGGTCGAAGGATATAGGAGTAAAAGTGTTCCGTATCGCGGTTGTTCAACAAGACCACAACCCGGGGCAGCCAGAGCAAAACCGGCAAAAAGCATTGGCCGCCGCGTCCAACGCACTGGCCGAGGGCGCAGAACTCATCCTCTTCCACGAGGAGCTTTTGTTGGGTTACACCGCCGGCGTGCGGGAGCTTGCCGAGCCGCTGAATGGCCCGACCTCGCGCGCCTTTCAAACCCTTTTGCAGGGGAGTGAGTCGCTCATTGTCTATGGCCTCACCGAACGCGACGGGGAAGACCTGTACATCACCGCGCCGGTGGTCTCTGCCAGGGGTGTGCTGACCCGGTATCGGAAAACGCACCTTTGGTGGCGCGCCAGCGGACTCAGGCACGAACCCACCTTTTACCGCCCCGGCGACAGGCTGGTGAGCTTCCGCTTCAAAGATCACCGGATCGGAATCATGATTTGCTATGATGGGGATTTTCCAGAGATGACGCGTTCCTACGCCAACCTGGGCTGCTCGCTGCTCCTCTGGCTGAACAACCGCGGCAGCCGCGGCCATGCCGAGGTCAGGGATCTCGCCTGGCGTAACTCGATGGTGATCGCCGCCTCCTGCTGCTGCGGCGTGGATGAAGCCGGCAACCTCTGCCGCGGCGGAAGCAATCTCACCGGCGCGGACGGGGCGTTGTTGGGCGAAATTTGGGATCGCGAGGGCATGATCCTCGTGGATGTAGATTTAGATGAAGCGCTCCAGTCACGCCAGCAGAATCCCTGGTACCGCGGTCGAAGGCCGGAACTTTATGTGACGACCACAGACACTTGAAAGGTAAAAATGCCTGATACTCCCTCATCTTCCATATTTCCTTTTTCGACAGACCTCAGCCTTTTCGCCGTCGCGCGCCTGTCGCCAGAGACTCACCGCCTGGCCGACCGCGCCCGGCAGGGCCAGGTGGGGCGGTATATGCGCCCGGCAGATTTTCAACTGGACGCAGCGGCGCAACTCACCTCCCCCGACCTGCAATACGCGGCCGCGGTGCGTTTAATCGCCGAGCGCGCCCCGCTGAACATCACCCCCGGCGAACACCTGGCAGGATCGGCCACCCTCTCCGAAGCCCGCCGTCATATCACGCCGCTCCTGGGTGTTGGCAGCACCAGCCACACAACCCCCGGCTTTGACCAGGCGCTCAAAACAGGCTATCGTGGACTGCGGGTGCGGGTTGAGGCGCGCCTGCAGCGGAATGACCTGGAAGCGCGTGGACGAGACTTTCTGCAAGCCATGCTCATCTGCCTGGAAGCGGCAGATGCCTGGCATGAGCGCTACATGCGGACATTGGATGAGTGCATTACCAGCCGGCCGGCGGACGATCCAGACGCCGTTGTGTACCGGCGCGTGCGCCAGGCGTTGGCCAATGTGCCGGAAAACCCGCCGGCCAACTTTGCCGAAGCCGTCCAATCGCTGTGGTTCATCTTTGCCTTCCAGCGTTTGTGCGGCAACTGGCCCGGCCTGGGCCGGATCGATCAGATGCTTGGCCCTTATTTGCAGGCTGACCTGGCGGCCAATGCCATCACACTGGATGAGGCCCGCGAACTGCTGGCCCACTTCTGGATCAAGGGGTGTGAGTGGACAGACGGAACCTCCAACGGCAGCGGGGATGCGCAGTATTACCAGAACATCATCCTCTCTGGGGTGGATGCGGAGGACGTGGACGTTACGAATGAGGTCACTTACCTGGTGTTGGATGTGATCGAAGAGTTAGGCATCAGCGACTTTCCCGTGGCGGTGCGCGTCTCGCGGCGCACGCCGGAGCGGCTTTGGCGGCGAATTGCCGAGGTGCAGCGGCGCGGCGGCGGTACGGTGGCTATTTATAATGAAGACCTGGTCATCCGCTCCATGCACCAGTTTGGCTATCCCCTGGGCGAAGCGCGCCAGTTTACCAACGATGGCTGCTGGGAGACGCTGATCCCTGGTAAGACCAACTTTCTTTATTGGCCGTTCGATATCCTGGCGCTGCTGCAGCAAGTCTTGGGAGTGAACCAGCCTGAACAGCCTGTCGCCGATTACCCAACCTTCGAAGCGCTGTACCAGGCTTTTCGCCAACGCCTGGAGCGCCAGATCAGCGACATGCACACCGCCGCTGACCGTCACGCCCTGGATGGCCCGCCAGCGCCATTGATCTCGCTCTTGGTGGAGGGCTGCATTGAAAACGCCCGCGGCTATCATCAGCGCGGCCCGCAGTATACCGTCTTTGCCTTTCACGCTGGCGGCTTGCCGGATGTCGCCAATGCGCTGCTGGCGCTGCGTCGCGTGGTCTATGAGGAAAAACGCCTCACACTGCCTGAACTGGCGGCAGTGCTGCGCCAGGATTGGGCCGGCCAGGACGTGCTGCGCCAGTGGATCCGCCGCCATATCACTTTCTATGGCAATGGCGACGCGGCGGCGGATGAGATGGCGCGCCGTGTGTTCGATGATTTCACCGCCCTGGTCGGTCAGATTCCCGAACGAAACGGCGTCAAACGCCCGGCCGGGTTGAGCACCTTTGGCCGTCAGATCGAATGGGCCGCGCAGCGCGGGGCCACCGCCGCCGGCGCTCACCGCGGCGAATACCTGTCCAATAATTTCTCACCCACCCCAGGCAGTGAGAAGAACAGCCTGACCGGGGTGATCCACTCGTTTTGCAGTGTGGATTTTATGAAGCTGCCCAATGGAACGGCCCTGGACATCAAAATCCATCCCAGCAGCTTGCAAGGCGAGGATGGGCTGGCGGCGCTGGTCGGGGTGATGAAATCGTTCGTTGAATTGGGCGGCTGGTTCATGCACATTGATGTGGTGGACAGCACAGTGCTGCGCGAGGCACAGCTTCATCCTGAACGGTACACAGACCTGGCCGTGCGCATCTCAGGCTGGTCGGCGCGCTTTGTGACCCTCTCGGCGGAGTGGCAAGAGATGATCATCCGCCGCACCGAGCAAGAATTTCGTTAAGCAGCCTTCTCAGAAACCTCATGATCGACTCTCTGGCTGAGCGTTTACAACAAAACGCCGCCCGTTTTCCTGACAAGGCGGCGTTGATCATCCCTGGCCGCCGCGCCGCCTGGGAAACCATCACCTATCGCCAGTTGGCGGCGCGCGGCGAGCTGTTTGAGCGCGGCCTGGCGGCGTGCGGCCTCCAGGCAGGGATGCGAGCGGTGCTGATGGCCCCGCCCAGCGTAGATTTCTTTGCCCTGGTTTTCGCCTTGTTCCGGCGCGGGGTCGTGTCGGTCATGATCGATCCAGGGATTGGGCTGACCAATGTCACCACCTGCCTGGCGCGCTGCCAGCCGGAGGTCTATTTCGGCTCGGCGCTGACGCACGGCCTCCGGCGCTGGTTCGGCTGGGGGCGCGCCAGCCTGCGCCAGAACCTCACGTTGGCCGAGGTCGCCCGCGCCGGAATTTCCGCCCCGCCGGCCCCGCCAATATCCCTGAACGATGGTTCTGTGGTCGCAATCATCCACACTACCGGCAGCACTGGCCTGCCCAAGGGCGTCATCTACACCGCGGCGAATTTCGCCGCCCAGGTGGATATGCTGGTCGAGGCGCTCCAACTGCGCGGCGATGAAATTGACCTGCCAGCTTTCCCCATCTTTGCCCTGGTTGACTGCCTGCTAGGGGTCACGGCGGTCATCCCCGATCTGCGCTTCCCCCGCCCGGCAGCCGTGGACGCGGCGCGCCTGGCAGCGGCCATCCAGGCGCATCAAGTCAACACCATGTTTGCCTCGCCGGCCGCCCTGGCCCGCCTGGCGCGCGATGGCAGAGAAAAAGGACTCCGCCTGCCGGGCTTGCAAAAAGTGATCACCGCCGGCGCGCCTGCCCCGCCTGAGGTGCAAGAGCAGTTTATCGAGATGCTCTCACCGAGCGCCAATCTGTTCGGCATCTATGGCTCGACCGAGACTTTGCCGGTCTCGCTCGTTAACAGCCGTGAAGTTTTGCAAGAGACGCGCGATCTTTCGGCGCAAGGCGCGGGAGTGTGCATCGGGCGGCCGACGGCCGGGGCGCAGGTGCAAATTGTCCCTATCAGCGATGAGGCGTTAAGCGCCGCCGAGGCCCAACCGCTGCCGGTGGGCGTGGTGGGCGAAATCGCCGTCCAAGGCGCGGCGGTGACAGAACTCTACGTCGAAGAAGGCGCGTTGAATTTAGCGCCATCCAAGCCTCAAATCGGCATGCTGAGCTTGTCGAAGCATGGACTGTCAAAGCACAGTTCGTCAAAGCACAGTTTGTCGAAGCACAGCCTGTCGGGCCAGGCGAAGATTCTCACTGCCGACGGCGAGATTCTGCACCGCATGGGCGACCTGGGTTACTTCGACGAACAGGGACGCTTATGGTACTGCGGACGCAAGTCGCAGCGCGTGGCGACTGCCGCCGGGACGCTCTTCACCGAGCAGGTGGAAGGGATTTTCAACGCTCACCCGCTGGTGTACCGCACGGCGCTGGTTGGGGTAGAGATCGCCGGCGAAGTTCAACCTGTGCTGTGGGTGGAGCGAAATCCGGCCGGCCGCGGCGCAGATCAAAACCGGCTGCGGGCGGAACTTTTGGAACTGGCAAAGGCTCATCCAATGACGCATTCGATCCAACACATCCTGTTTCACCCGGCTTTTCCCACCGATATCCGCCACAATTCCAAGATCATCCGCGAGAAATTGGCGGAACAAGCCAAAAAGCGCATCCCATAACAACTGTTTTGTGAAACCGAAATAATTCGAGCATGGAAGCTTTTATCCCTCCCCCCTCCCATATCCCTTTTTATATCCGCATTGGCTTGTGGCTGGCGCGCCGCGCCGCCGGCGTAGACCTGCTGCCGCCGCGCCTCCTGGCGTGGTATCCCAAAGCGGCGATCAGTTCTGGCATTCTCGAAGCGCTGATCGCCCATGGCGACGCCCACGGATGCGCCCACGGATGCGCCCACGGAGGCGCTCACGGCGATGGCCGCTGCGACGAGCGCCTGCTCAAATTGGTGCGCATGACCGTCTCGTTCACTGTCGTCTGTCCCTTCTGCATGGGGCTGAATTCGGCCGGGTGGGAAAAGCTGCTGACGGAGGATGAACTGCTGGCCTTACAAGGGCGCAAATCCCTGGATGAAACGCCCACTTTCACCCCGCAAGAGCGCCTGGCGATTGAGTACGCTCGCCTGGCTTCGCAGACCCCGCTGGCCTTCACCCCGGAATTTGGCGTCCGTCTGCGTGAACAGTTCACCGAGCGCGAGATTGTCATCCTGGCGACCACCGCGGCGCAGGTCAATTATTGGGCGCGCCTGATCCAGGCTTTGGGCTGCCCACCGGTGGGCTGATGGTTTTCCTGGTTATTCTTTGGCGGTGGAGGCGCGCAAAATCAGGCGTGTGGGGAGCAAAATCTTTTGGGGTGCAGCGTCGGGATTGGCGATTTTATCCAGCAGCATTTCGCAGGCCCGCGCCCCGATTTCCACCTCTTGCTGCTCAATGGAACTGAGCGGGACGGGGGCAAGTTGGGCAAAAACGCTGTTGTCAAAACCCAAGACGGACAGGTCTTTGGGAACACACAGCCCTTTGGATAGGGCTAAACGCATGACGCCAATCGCAATGTAATCGTTAATACAGAAAACCGCCGTCGGACGCTCTGGCACGGAGAGCGCATGATCGATCTCGATCAATTCTTCGGCGGCGTATTCGGGAATTTCCCCCGGCGGGTATGCGCCGCAATCCAACAGTTTGATGGTCGCGTAGGGCAGCCGCCCGGCGTCGCGCATCGCCTGCTGGTAGCCGCGGATGCGCTCGATAACGCTGCTGGCGTCCGAAAGATGTGAGACGCAGGCAATCCGGCTGTGCCCCTGGTTGAGAAGATACTGCACCCCCTGATAGGCGGCGTTGAAATTGTCCGACAACACAACGCTGCCGCAAAACTCGTCCAATTCCCGATCCACCAGAACGGTTGGAATGGTGCAGATCAGGTCTTGTAAGATTTCTGGTTCGCCTTTTGTCGCCAGTGGAAACAAGATAATCCCCGCCACACGTTGGTTTTTGAGGCGGCTGAGTTGTTCCGTCTCGATGCGCAGATCATTCTCGATATTGGTGTAGAGCAGGTGGTAGCCCCTCTCGCGCGTCACCCGCTCGGCGCCCTTGATGATATTGGAACTCAGCCGGTCATGGGTGTGCGGGACGGTGATGCCGATTAATCCGGATGGGGCTTCCAGTTCATTGTGGGGTGTATCCGCCTGGTTGATAAACGTCCCCTTGCCGGGCTGCCGCGCCAGGATGCCGCGGTCTTCCAATAGCTGCAGCGCCTTACGAATCGTGCCGCGGCTCAAGCTAAATTCTTGGGCCAATTCAAGCTCAGTCGGAAAACGGCTTTCGGGTTTGTAGTACCCGTCAGTAATCCGCTGTTGCAATGTATCTCGAAGTTGCAGGTGAAGGCGCTGCGCAGATTTATTCATGCACTCTCAAAAGAAACAAAATCAGCAAAAAATCCGATTACCTGGATCAATTCATTGTGTACTATTATACACTAATTATGCTTTTTCTTTGTACAATCGAATAGTTTGTTGACAATCATGCCTGTATCTGATATGATATGTACACTTTTGCGCAAATTGTTCTTTTAGCGCAAAGATAAAGCGGCGACCGTCGCCGCCCATCATTTTTAGCAAACCAGTTTAGGGTGGAGCGAGGGAACTGGTTCGTACTTTGGAAAGGAGGTCCCTGTATAGAGATATTTGATAGGCTGTTCATTTCCATCCCATTTTGCTTAAAAAAAACCCTTTAAACTTTCTGGAGGAAAGATTTCTTATGAAACGCAACACCCTGTTTAGCCTGATTTCCATGGTAGTGATTTTCGTAATGTTGGCTGGCTGCGGCGCTCCCGCGGCTGCCCCGACCGCTACGGCCGAGATCATCAACCCCCCCGTCATCAAAGACACTGAAGCGGTTAAACCTACCGCGACCACCGCCCCGACTGCCGAACCCACCAAAGAACAGGCAGCCGCTCCGGCTGAACCGCAAACCTTCACGGTCAACGGCGTTACCATGCCCTTTGGCCGCAACGAAGTTGTGATCAACGACCAGGTTAACTTCTCGGTCTTCGACAGCTTCAACCCGTTCATCCCCAATGGCGTCGAATTCGCCGCTGGTTGGTGGCAGATCTCTGCGGAGTACCTGTGGTACGTGAACTACGCGACCGGCGAGATCGTCCCCTGGCTGGCCGAGGGCTTTGACTACAGCGAAGATTACAAGACCCTGACCATTCATATTCGCAAGGGCGTAACCTGGAATGACGGCGTGCCTTTCACCGCCAATGATGTCGCCTTCACCATGAATATGCTGAAGAACGATACGACCCTTTCTGGGCCAGGCGATACTCAGTATTGGGATGAAGTCACTGCAACCGATGATTACACCGTCGTCTTCAAGATGAGCGAGTCTCGCCCACGCCAGCACCAGCTCTTCTATGTGAAGATCTGCACGGGCCAGATCATCATGCCGAAACACATTTGGGAAAATCAGGATCCCAAGACCTTCAAGAACTTCCCGCCTGTCACCACCGGCCCTTACATGCTGGACAAGACTTACCCCGATCAGAAGATCTTCGTGTGGAAGCGCAACGACAATTATTGGAACAAGGACAACATGCCCAAGGCGAAGTACGTGATCTATCGTACTGGCCCCGGCGCCGATCAGCAGTTGGCTGAGATTCAGTCCAACAATATGGACATCTTCGGCATGGATTACACCACCTATGTCGAGAAAAAAGCTGAAATCCCGCAGATCAACCTGATCGCCTACGTTGACCCCTGCCCGCGCGGTGCATTCTTCAATACCGCCAAGGCGCCCTTCGACAAGGCCGAGTTCCGCCGCGCCATGTCCATGCTGATGAACCGCCCGAAGTGGGCTGAGAACATCTGGGTGCCGCAATCCAAACCGGCTGTGGCGCCTTGGGCTGACTATCGCAACCTGGATAAGTTCATTAACCAGGAAGCCAATGACAAGTGGGGCACCCTCCAATATAATCCTGAGAAAGCCAAGCAAATGTTGGCTGACCTGGGGTATAAGGACGATGGCGGCAAACTGGTTGGCCCCGATGGCAATCAGGTCAAATTTGAGGTTGGCACCCCCGTCGGCGTCGGCGGTTGGGAATATTCCATGGCCCAGGACTGGATTGAAGACCTGAAGGCGATTGGCATTGACGCCACGCTGCAGAACTTCGAAGGCCCAGTTTGGTGGGGCAAAGTGGACACCGGCGATTTCGACGCTGGCTTCTGGTGGATGTGCGGTGCGACGATTGACCCGCTCGAACTCTACAGCGGCTTCACCAGCGACCTGGTCGTCCCCATCGGCGAGACCGCGACCCGCGGCAACGCGATGCGCTTGCAGGACCCCGAACTGGATGAGGTCGTCAAGAAACTGTCGGCCATCAACCCCGAAGACCCGGATGCCCTGCCGCTCTACATGCAGGCTTACGACATCTTCATGCGCGATGCGCCCGGCGTGCCTCTGATCCAGACCTATTACACCACCTACTCGAACACCACGTACTGGAACAACATGCTTTCCAACCAGAACCTGTACACGGTGCCGTTCAACTGGTGGGCGCAGATCACCTTCGTCCTGCTCAACATTGCCCCCAAATAAGGCCTCTTGAGCTTCTCGAAAGATTGATCATCATTTTTCTGTAAAGCAGCGAGTCCGCGTTTCTCTCGGAGCGCGGACTCGCTCGATTACCAAAGCGATACAACACTGACCGGTTTTGCGACTTAAGACTAGAGGTAGGCATGTTCAAAAGACATCCGCTTTTGAAATATTATCTAAAGAAAATTGTCACCTACATCGTCACCATCTGGGGCGCATTTACAATTGCCTTTTTCTTGTTTCGTCTCATGCCCAGCAATCCGATTGACGCCTGGGTGAAATCCTTGGAACGGCAGTATTCGGTCAAAATTGACCGCGGCAGCGAACTGGTTGACTATTACAAAGAGCAGTTCGGTTTAAATGGGACGCTCTGGGAACAATACGTACGCTACCTGTACAATACCTTTGTCAAGTTCGATCTCGGCCCTTCCTTCATTAACTTCCCTACGCCGGTGCAGGAATTGCTGCTCGCACGTTTACCGTGGACGTTGGCGCTGATGGGCATTTCCATTTTAATTGCCTGGGTCTTGGGTTTGTTGATCGGCGCCGCGGCAGCCTGGTTTCGCACTTCGCCAGTCAGCGGCTGGCTGACGAATATCTCGATTGTCTTATCGCAGATTCCTCCTTATCTGATCGCCATTTTCCTGGTGCTTTTCCTGGGTTATACCTTAAAGCTCTTTCCAACCCGCGGCGCCTGGGATGCCCAATACCCGGTCGGCTTGAACTGGAACTTCATTCAAAGCGTGCTTTGGCACAGCATCCTGCCCGCCTCCGCCATTATCATCACCTCATTGGCCGGCTGGATTCTTTCCACACGCTCGCTGATCGTCACCATCTTGGGTGAAGATTATTTGATGTACGCCGAGGCGAAAGGGCTCTCTCCCTGGGAAATCATGACGCGCTACGCGCTGCGGAACGCCCTCCTGCCCCAGACCATGGGCCTGGCCCTGACGATGGGCTTTATGATGAGCGGGCAATTGCTGATCGAAATGCTGTTTGTCTACCCGGGGCTGGGCGAATTGATGTCGCGCGGCATCCAGGTCTTTGATTACAACACGATGATGGGGATCATCATTCTCTCCATCTTCAGCGTGATGACAGCCAGCTTGATTGTCGAATTAACGCTGCCGGTCATTGACCCGCGTATTCGCAAGGAAATCATGTCATAGGAGGAACACCATGAGATTCTTACTGAGTTGCTGGCGCACCAATAGCAAATTTCGCGTGGGTATCATTATTTTGGCAGTGTTGATCTTCATTGCCCTGATTGGCCCCATCATTTATACCCCCTTGCTCAAAGGCAACAGCCCCGCTCGCCCAGGCTCATTTGCACGCTGGATGCCCCCCTCGTTGGAGCATCCTATGGGCACTGAGGGCCTCGGTCGCGATCTGCTGGCCGATTACCTGGCCGGCCTGGGCACTTCGCTGACAATCGGCTTCATTTCCGGCGCCCTGGCTACCTTCTTAGGAATCACCGTCGGCTTTTTCACCGGTTACAAAGGCGGCTGGGTGGATGCCATCTTGACGGCGATTGCCAATATGTGGATGGTGATCCCGGCCTACCCGGTTTTGGTAGCCCTGGCGATGGTCATGCCCACGATTAACATTTACACCATGTCCATCGTCCTGGCGTTGTTTAGCTGGCCCTATTCCGCGCGCACCATTCACGCTCAGATCGTCGGCATGAAGCAGCTCTCCTATGTTGAAATGGCTAAAGTATCCGGCCAGGGAGACATGGCGATTATCTTCACCGAGATCTTCCCCAACCTGATCCCCTATCTGTTCATGGGCTTTGCTTTTAGCACGGTGGGCGCCATGGTCAGCGAGGTGGGCCTGGAGGCGATTGGCCTGGGCCCGGCCAATATTGTCACCCTGGGCCTGATGATCAACTACGCCAACCAGTGGACCGCTTACAGTCGTGGCCTTTATCATTTGCTGCTGATCCCGGTGGGGTTATTGGTTTTGATCTTTATGTCCATCACCCTGATCAACCGTGGGATGGAAGAGCATGTGAACCCTCGCCTGCAAACGAAGACGGAGAAATAAGCCATGGCAGAGCAGAACCTTAAAACGCTTCTTACCCTCAAGAACCTCAATATCTGGTATGCCACCGAAAGAGGCGAATCGAAAGCGGTCAATGGCCTGGATTTGGAAATCTTGCGCGGCGAAATCTTCGGCCTGGCGGGCGAGTCGGGCTGCGGGAAATCCACCCTGATTACCGGCGTGATGCGGCTGACCAAGCTGCCCGCTCATGTTCAAAGCGGCGAGGCGATTTTCCATGCCAGCCGCGAGAACGGTCAAGAGCAGGTGGTAGATTTGTTGAAGCTGGACCCCGGGGCCATGCGGCCCTACCGCTGGCGCAACATTTCCTATATTCCCCAAAGCGCCATGAACGTGTTGAACCCGGTGCTGAAGGTGGAAGATCAAATCGCGGACGTGATCCGCGCCCACAGTTCTATGTCGAAGAAAGAAGCTCAGGCGCGCATTGGCGACTGCCTGGAGATGGTGGGATTGAGCAAGAAGGTGGCGCTCATGTACGCCCACGAGTTAAGCGGCGGGATGAAGCAGCGTGTGACGATTGCAGCGGCGATTGTGTTGAAGCCAGACCTGTTGATCGCCGATGAACCGACGACCGCTCTGGATGTCAATGTACAGCGCGTGATCTTGCAAGAACTGACCGACATTCGCGAAAGGCTTGGCCTGACCATTTTGTACGTGACGCACGATATGGCGGTGCATGCTCAACTTTCCGACCGCGTAGGCATCATGTACGCGGGGGGGATTATGGAAGTCGGCAAGACTTCGGATGTTTTGAGCGAGCCGCTCCATCCTTACAGCCAGGCCTTGGTAGAAGCCATCCCCGATATTGGCGGGGAGCGCCGGCGCATTGAAGGTCTGCCGGGCGCTGTGCCAAGCCCATTGAACTGGCCGCCCGGCTGCGCTTTTCACCCACGCTGCAAGCGTATGCTGCCGATCTGTCAAGAGAAACGCCCCGATCTGCGTGAGCTTAAGCCCGGTAGATTGGTCGCCTGTCATTTGTACCAGTAACGGTGAATGCTATGAGTAACCAACCTATCTTGCAAGCACTCAATCTGACCAAAGAATTTGTCGTCCCGGGCGAGGGCCTGCGGCGGCACCATATCGCAGCCGTAGACCAGGTCTCCATGGAAATGTATGAGAAGCCCACCATCATTTCGTTGGTGGGAGAAAGCGGCAGCGGCAAAACGACCTTTTCGCGCATGTTATTGGGATTGACGCCCCCTACCGATGGAAAAGTCTTTTACATGGGAAAGGATCTCTTCCAGCAAAAGCGCGGCGAGAGGCTGGATTTCTATCGCAAAGTGCAGCCGGTTTTCCAGGACCCGTACGGCATTTACAACCCCTTCTATAAGATCGAGCGTGTGCTGCAACTGGCGATCAAAAACTTTAACTTGACCACCAACCAGGATGAGGCGCAAACGATGATCGAGGAGGCGCTGCGGGCGGTGGATTTGCGCCCGGCGGATGTGATCGGGCGTTACCCGCACCAACTGAGCGGCGGGCAGAATCAGCGTGTGATGTTGGCGCGCATTTACCTGCTCAAGCCGAAGATCATCATCGCCGATGAACCGGTCTCGATGATTGATGTCGCCATCCGCACTCTTTTCCTGAACATTCTGATTGATTTCCGCGACAAGTTCGATATTTCTTGCCTGTTCATCACGCACAACCTGTCCACCGCCTATTATGTGGGCGGACAAATGATGGTGTTGTGCTTTGGGCGGGCGGTGGAAACCGGCGTCATTGACCAGGTCATCCAGAAACCCTATCATCCCTATACGCAGCAGTTGTTGCAATCGATCCCCTCGGCTGACCCGCGCAAGCGTTGGACTGAGCGCGTCAACCTGGAATATGTTGAACGCCCCTTGACGCACGATCGCGACAAATGCTCTTACGTCGCCCGCTGTCCCAAAGCCATGCCGGTCTGCTCACAGCAGCGCCCGCCGGAGTACGAGGTCGAGCCAGGGCATTACGCCACCTGTTTCCTCTACCAGGATCGCCCGGTGCATCAAATTTCCGCATAGTTTTTCCTGCCCTGCTCCTCTCGCCAGTTTCATCCAATTCGGGAGGAGCAGGCTTAATTTGGCTGGGGGAAAGCAGAGTTTATTCGTACAACTCATCGGTATCGTTTTGGCCGGCCCACCGGTCAAAGTTTGATTTTCTGAAAGGAGCTTCGTAGTAATATGAGAACAGTCAAAATAGGTCTAATTGGCGCGGGAGGGATCGCCCAGGTTCACCTGCGCGCCATCAAGGCGGTCAAGGGAATTGAGATCGTGGCGGTGTGTGATGTGATGCGCGAGCGGGCGGAAAAAGCCGCCGCCGAGTATGGCATCCCGCACGTGTTCACCGATTACAAAGACCTGCTGGCGATGGATGAGATTGAAGCCGTCAACATCACCACCTTCAACCAGGCCCACCGCGCCCCGACCGTAGATGCGCTTCAAGCTGGCAAGCATGTGTTGGTTGAGAAGCCCATGGCCGCCACACTCGAAGACGCCACGGCGATGAC
Source organism: uncultured Anaerolineales bacterium (assembly GCA_903872065.1). GTDB lineage: Bacteria > Chloroflexota > Anaerolineae > Anaerolineales > UBA4823 > CAIQJJ01. Next base: position 48,852 of record CAIQJJ010000419.1, read on the forward strand.
CGCCGCCGCTCATAAAACCGACAAGATCTTGATGGTCGCGCTGAAGACGCGTTACAGCCCGCACATGATTACGGCGCGGCGCATCGCGGAATCGGGCGCGCTGGGCGATATTTATTATGCCGAGTCGGTGGCCTGCCGGCGCAATGGCATCCCCGGCGGCAGCTTTGCCAAGAAAGAAACGGCCGGCATTGGTACGGTGGCGGATATTGGCGTGTACAGCCTGGACGCCTCGCTGTACGTGATGGGCCACCCCAAGCCGATCGCCGTTTCTGGCATCGCCAACAACCTGCTTGGGACGAAATACTGCGAGCCGGTGCTGGGTTCCTGGAACTGGAATCCGAAGGAACTGACGGTGGAAGATTTCGGGGCTGGCAGTGTGCGCTTTGAAGATGGCCGCTTAATGGTCTTCAAAACTTCGTGGATCATGCACATGGATTCGCTCGGTGAGACGCTGTTCCTGGGCACCAAGGCTGGCATGAAGCTGAATCCGCTGACCATTTTCACCAACCAATGGGGCACGATGAACGACATCAAGCCCCACATCCCTGTCCTCGAAGATATTGAACTTTTCAAATCTGAAAACCTGGCCTTTGCCGACGCCATTCGGGAGGGCAAGCCCTCGCCCATTCCAGCCGATCAAATGCTGTTGACCAATGTCATCATCCAGGGTTTGATCGATTCAGCCGCCGCCAACCGCGAAGTCGCAGTCAGCGTGCCAGAGTTTTAATGCCATCCTTCGCCAGGCGCGCTGAGCCTGTCGAAGCGTGGCTTGTCGAAGCGTGGCTTGTCGAAGCGCTGTCGAAGCGCTTCTTTGACAGTTCATCCGAAGCCAGATTATGGATCGCGGATCAGCCGTCCTCGAATAGAACCCGAATACTCGAATAAGAAGCGTCCCGTCGCCGCGCCTCTCCCGCGGACGAGGCGCGGCGAATCGAAGTCCCTCATTCGTGTATTCGAGTCTCTTATTCGAGGATGGCTCTCCTTCGACAATCCTTCGACAAGCTCAGGATGCCTGACCCCTCAGCAGGCGCGCTGAGCCTGTCGAAGCGCTGTCGAAGCGTGACTTGTTCAAGCGTTATCCTTCGACAAGCTCAGGATGCCTGACCTTTCGCCAGGCGCGCTGAGCCTGTCGAAGCGCTACCGGAGCGTAACGTTCAAGCGTTATCCTTCGACAAGCTCAGGATGCCTGTCCCCTCGACAGGCGCGCTGAGCCTGCCGAAGCGTGACTTTTCAAAGCGTGACTTATTCAAGCACTACCATCTTATCTAGGAGATTATTATGTTACGAATTGCAATGCTCAGTTTTGCTCATGTCCATGCGGATGGATACGCCAATCATGTCGTCAACCATCCCGAAGCGCACCTGGAAATGATTTGGGAAGATGACGCCGGGCGGGCCAAAGCCGCCTCGGAAAAATTCCACACGCCAGTTTCGAACAACCTGGAAGAAGTGTTAAGCAACCCGGCGGTGGACGCAGTGGTCATCAACGCCTACACCTCCCAGCACCGCGATTTGATGCTGGCCGCTGTCCGCCACCAGAAGCACATCTTCACCGAAAAGGCGCTGACGATCAGCGGGCAGGAAGCCAATGAAGTGGTGGATGCGGTCAACCAGAGCGGGATCAAGTTTATGATTTCGCTGCCCAGCCGCACACGCTCCGAAAACCTCTTCATGAAGCAGGTGCTTGATAAGGGATGGATCGGCAAAGTGACTTTGATGCGGGCGCGTGTGGCCCACATGGCCTCGCTCGATCACTGGTTCCACGACGGCAGCGCCTGGTTTGCCGAAGAAAAACTGGCCGGCGGCGGGGCGCTCTTCGACCTGGGCTGCCACACGGTGGATGTCATGCGCTGGTTCATGGGCGAGCCCAAGAGCGTCATTTCAAAGATTCAGCAGTTCTCCGACGCCTATCCGATTGACGACAACAGCGCCATCGTGGTCGAATTCAAGAACGGCGGACTAGGTATCCTGGACACCTCCTGGGTGCATCGCGCCGGGCCCAACCCGATTGAAATCTACGGTACCGACGGCTTTGTCGGGCGCGATTTCAACAATCAACTGATATTGACCAGCACCCAACTGCAGCCGGAAGGCGTCCAGGGCGTGATTCGTCCGACCAAACTGCCGGACGCCCTGCCCATGCCAATGGATCAATGGATCAGCGCCATCCTGCACGGAACGCCCATGACCATTACGGTGGAAGACGGGCGCAACCTGACCCAACTTCTCGAGGCTGCATATCGTTCAGCCCGCGAGAAGCGCGAAGTGACCTTCTAAGGAGATTGAAGCATGCGCCCTCGACAAGCTGCGGACGAACGGACTTGCTTTCAAGAAGGCGGCGATTTTCAACCGGTGATCGACTCGAAGGCGGACGTCGCCATCGTTTACGGGTTGAATCCCACCTTTGAGAAACGTGTGGAGCATTGGCGGCAGAATGGCTATCGCATCCATGTGATGACCGGGGTGGCCTGGGGCGATTATGTGGACTACGTCCGCGGGCAGTGGGACGGCGTTCCGCATTACGATGACGCCCAGGCCGAAACGGGCGGCTTTCGCATTGAGCATGGCATATCCCAGGGTCATGACGTTTACTACATGATCCCCAGTGTGCCATACAGCCATTACCTGGGGGAGAAACTGCGCCGTGTGGTAGACGCCGGCGCGCTGGCGCTCCACCTGGAAGAGCCGGAGTTTTGGTCGCGGGGCGGCTATGGCCCAGGTTTCGAGCGCGAGTGGCGCGAGTTCTACGGCGAGGCCTGGCAAGACCCGGTCTCGTCGCCGGACGCGCGCTACCGCGCCTCGAAGCTGATGAAGCATCTCTATACTCGCGCCCTGACCTACCTGTTCGCTGAGATCAAGCGCTACGCGCGGGAGAAGGGCGATCCAGATTTCAAATGCTATGTGCCAACGCACAGTCTGGTCAACTATGCGCATTGGCGCATCGTCAGCCCTGAAAGCGCCCTGCTGGCGATCCCCGATTGCGATGGGGTGATCGGCCAGGTGTGGACTGGCACCTCGCGTACGCCAAATATCTATCGCAGCGTGGAGCGCCAGCGCACCTTCGAGGCCGGCTACTGCGAATATGCCGCCTGCGCCGGCATGGTGCGCGGCACGGGGCGGCGTCTCTGGCAGTTGGCCGATCCCATCGAAGACAACCCCAATTACTGTTGGGATGATTATCGCGTCAATTGGGAATGCACGGTGGCCGGCTCGCTGTTGGTCCCCGAAAGTGAAAACTTTGAGATCATGCCCTGGCCGACGCGCATCTTCACCCGCGCCTATCCCACCGAAAACCTGGACACGCTGCCGTTTGAGCCGCTGCTGGAGAAGTACCTGGCGCTGCTGCACGAAAAGGGCCAGGTCGAGTTGGAAGCGCAAACCCGCCGGGCGCGGGATCTGTTTACAACCTATCACCGCGAACGCGCCGCCGGCTATCCGGTGGAGACGATCGGCTTCGCCGGCCTGCCGGCCTCTTCGGGTGAGTTTCGCTTTGGCGATCTGTGGAGCAGTGTCCTCGGCTTTTACAATCATCTGAGTGGTTGGGCCGATCAAGAGGATGCGCAGCGGGTGCGCAACGCCCTCTCCGCCTTCTACCACAACGCGGCCGTTGACCGCGCCTACATCCCGCCGGCGTATGCCACGGAGCTTCAACTCGTTTACAACGCCCTGGCCGATATGGCCTGGCCGGGCGAAACGCAGTGGATTTCGGGGCAGGGCGGCGTGGGCCTGGGCCTCGCCGATTCGTTGATGTTCCAGCGCGGGGAACCGGACGCCAGCGACGAGCATCTCTCTTCGCTGTACGGCCTGGCAATGCCATTGGTCAAAAACGGTGTGGCGCTGTCCATGACGCAGTTGGAACGGGTGAGCGATCCGGGATACCTGGATGGTCTGCGCATTTTGTTCCTGACTTATGAAGGGCAGAAACCGCCCTCCGCCCAGGCGCATCAAGCCCTGGTCGCCTGGGTTCAGCGCGGCAATGTCCTGGTGTTGTGTGGACAGGGCGATAGCTATAACCGGGTGCGCGAGTGGTGGAATCAAGATGGGGCGGACTTCGAGCGCCCGCAAGACCATCTCACCGAACTGGCCGGCCTGGGCCGCGCCCCCGCCGATGGGTTCTATCCCTGCGGCGAGGGGCTGCTGCTAATCGCCAGCGCCTCGCCTTGCAAACTGGCTTATGACCCGCAGGGCGCGGACAAGGTGTTCGGGATGCTGCAGCAGGCGGCCGGAAAACTGGGCCTGCCATGCCAGCCAGCGCACGTCCTGGCGCTGCGCCGCGGCCCCTACGTGGCGGCGGCCGGCATGGACGAAAGCCTGGACAGCGCTCCCTACACCCTGGCCGGGCAGTGGATCAACCTGTTCGACGCGCGCCTGCCGGTCACGGTCAACCCGCGCATTGAAGCCGACACGCGCTGGCTGCTCTACGACCTGGCGCGCTGCCCGGCCCATCCCTGGGTGATCGCCGCAGCCGGGCGGGTGGAAAACGAAACCTTCAGCGCCCAATCGCTGGCGTTCTCGATCTCTGGCATGGCCAAGACGCAGTGCTGCGTGCGCGCTCGCCTGCCGCAGCCGCCCTCCCAGGCAACGCTGGACGGCGCGGCGCTTGCCTTCGAGTGGGATGCGGACTCTCAGACAGTGCTGCTCCAATTCCCCAATCTGCCGGCCGGCCAGTCGGTCGAGCTGCGTTGGTAATCTTTAGACGAGGGCCTGATGATCCGATCTTTGACTTCTTTCACACATCAGATGGTTTGCGGGATCGCGCTGGCGATCCCGCTCCTATCCATTATCCTGGGGGGCTGCGCCCCCAAATCCCCCACACCGGTTTTGAGCGCCGCGGCGGATGAATTGGCCAAAATCATCGAGGATGTGCCCGGCGCGACCGCCTACCGCTATCAAGCGGTGGACAGCGCCGGGCACAGCATGGACACGGCCAAGATCATCGCCGATCCGGCCGGCGGCTACCTGGCCATCTACCACACGCTCAAAGGGACGTTCTTCCAGACGCACCTGGCCATCTCCACCGACCTGCTGACCTGGACTTACCAGCAGACCTACGGCGACCGCATGCACCAGCCCTATCTGATGGCGCTGTCGAACGGCGGATTCGTCCTGGCCAATGAACGGGACAGTGGTTTTTACAACTGGATCATGGTGCGCTACTACGCCAGCCGTGCCGACCTCCTGGCCAACCGCGCCCTGCGCAGCTATGAGATTCCGCATACCCTTGTGCCGGCCAAACAACTGGCCGAAGGCACGCCCAATATCTACTCCGTCACCCTCGACCCCGATATTGATCACTCTACGATTGACATCGGCTTTCACTACTTTATGAAGGGGAATGTAGACCGGCAGGCGCGCGGGACGCTGACCAATTTCACAAGCTGGACTTCGCAAGCGGAGACCGAAATTGACGACGCTTTGCTGAAGTATGATTTGCGCGGCAATATCGGCGATCGCGACCACATCATTTTTCGCGATGTGAGCATTAATATCCAAGAGGGCCAATATGTCCGGCTCGATTTTGGCTCATGGCGGCCCTTCTTGTGGGATTGGTCAACCAAAACGGCGCGGCAGTTGAACATCCGCACCCACGGCGGCAGCAAAGCCTTCGCCAACCCAACCCTGACGCTGCTTCCAGCGCCAGGCGGCGGGCAAGCCCTGGCGGTGACGCTCTTTGTGCCGAGCGAAAACTCCGCCCCCGGCGAGGCCGGCGAGTTGATCTACTATAAGACTCTGCCGTGATGGATTGCGGATCGCTGGTTGCGGATAGAAGATTGCAGAATTTACTTCTCCTGGCTTTGTAGAACTTGCTGTGACAGGCATCCTGGCATCCTGAGCCTGTCGAAGGATTGCCGAAGGATGGTCAAAGGGTGAATGACTTTAAGCGACAGGCTGCCAGCGAAAGGGGATGTAGGGCGCGTTTCCCGTTATATTTTGCCGCTGTTTTGCCATTCACATACTGAATGATCCGGCTATGCTCCTTGCCCATGCTCCTACCCGGCGTTATAATCGCCTCTAGCGAGTGACCATTTCGCAAAGCGTTTGTCAAAGCCGATCGAACACTGGGGCAGCGGCGTCACACGTATTTTAGACCTATGCCAGATGCAAGGATTGCTGCTGCCGCAATTTCAATCGGCCAGCGGCCGTTTTGAGGTCACTTTCTTCAAAAACTTGTATACCGTGGATAAGTCGCGTTCAGCCGGGTTGAATGAGCGCCAGGCAAAGACACTCCAATGGGTGTTGGAACATGGCAGAATCAGCAGTGTGGAATACCAAAGTCTGTTTCAGGTATCTCAACGAACCGCCAGCCGGGAATTGGCAGACCTGGTAAAACGAGGCGTTCTGGAAAAGATAGGCCGCGCCGGACGGAATGTGCATTATCAGATCAAGACATCCTCCGCCAAAGACGCGGTAAATGCGCCATAAATACGCCAAACCCGCCATTAAATGCGCCATAAATGCGCCAAACCCGCCACAAATACGCCATAAATGCGCCAAGCAGCCGTCACAAACCATCAAAATGCACAGGGCCCCTCGCAAGCTTTCACCGCGGAGACCGCTGAGTACGCAGAGAAAAAACTCAGCGGTCTCCACGATCTCTGCGGTGAAATTTTCGCCCTTTGGGGTGTTGCCAAACATGATGTCTATTACGAAAATAGACCGGTCGGGCGCTTGTAGTGGCGACTTCAGTCGCTAACCTTGCC
>CAIQJJ010000420.1 GCA_903872065.1 uncultured Anaerolineales bacterium
CCCTCAGTTTCCCCGGCCCATCCGAGGGCGAGGCCGGCGCGGCCAGTTTTGCCCGCCGCCCGCTGCAAGATGGACTGCAAGGCGTGGCGGTCTGCGCCGAAAAAGCCAGCTACGCCCTGAGCGTGATCGACGAGCCGGCGCGCGTGGGCGGCTTCCTGGGCGAAGAAGGCTCCGCCTGGGCGGTGATTGACTGGAAACTGCCCTATGCCGTCCAACAGGGCGGCGCCAGCCTGGCGGTGGACTTTAACCTGGCGGCCGGCGAGGCGCGCGTGCTGCGTTTCGTGCTGGCCTGGCACAGCCCGGTCTGGAGCGGCGGCGGCTCGAACCAGGCCCCCGGCAACCCCTACACCCACATGTACGAACGCCGCTATCCCGATGTCGAGGCGGTGGCGCGCTTCCTGGCGCAAAACCACGCCTCGCTGCTGCAGCGCATCCTGGCCTGGCAGTCTGTCCTGTACAGCGAAGAGTCCCTGCCGCCCTGGCTGCGTGAGTCGCTAATCAATGTCCTGCATCTGATCACCGAGACCTCCGTCTGGGGACAGGCCAAACCGCCGATCGGCGAATGGTGCCGCCCAGAAGACGGCGTCTTTGGCATGAACGAAAGCCCGCGCTGGTGCCCGCAGATCGAGTGTATCCCGTGCAGCTTCTACGGCAACCTGCCGCTAGTCTATTTCTTCCCCGAAGCCGCCCTCTCCACCCTGCGCGCCTACAAAGCCTATCAGTTCCCCGACGGCCAGATGCCCTGGGTCTTTGGCGGCGTGACCGTGCGCACCAGCCCTTATGAACTGGCCCTGCCCTCGCGCGGCTACGCCGTCAAGCCGCAAACCACGCTGGATGGCGGCTGCTACGCCGAAATGGTGGACAAACTCTGGCAGCGTGAAGCGGCGCGCGGCGGCGGAGCAGCATTGGCGGCCGAATTTTACGAGTCGGTCAAAAAGAACACCATCTTCACCATGAACCTGCGCCCCGGCTCAGGCGCGGCCGGCATTGTCAGCATGCCGGCGGAGAACAACGCCTACGACTGGTATGAGTTGTGCGACCTGTTTGGCGTTGTGCCTCACATCGGCGGGGTGCACCTGGCGCAGCTTCGCCTGGCCCAAAGAATGGCCGAGGCGGTCGGCGACGCCGATTTCGCCCGCCAGTGCCAGGAATGGCTCGACCAGGGTTCGGCGGTGTTGGAGGAGGCCGGCTGGGACGGCAGCCAGTATCTGCTGTTCAACGAGCAAGAGAGCGGCAAACGCTCGAACGTGATCCTGGCGCACCAACTGGACGGCGAATGGATCGCCCGCTTCCACGGCCTGCAAGGAGTCTTCCGTCCCGACCGGGTGGCGACCGTGCTGGAGACGCTCAAGCGCACCAGCCTGGCCCGTTCCGAGTTCGGCGCGGCGGTCTTTGGGCCGCCCGAAGACGGCGCTCCCACCGACTGGGACCCCGGCTACTGGACTTTGCGCGGCGTCCACCCGCCTGGCACGTTCATGCTCGCCATGACCTACATGTACAACGGCCAGGGAGACCTGGGCCTCGACCTGGCGCGGCGCACAATCCAAGAGGTGATCCGCCGCGGCTGGATGTGGGATTGGCCGGTCTTGCTGGACGGCAGCGAGGGGCCGCGCATCGGCACGGACTATTACCAAAATCTGATGCTCTGGTCGCTGCCGGCGGCGGTCTCCAACCAAAACCTGGCCGGCCCCTGCGCCCCCGGCGGACTGGTCGCCCGCCTCCTGCAGGCCGGCCAGGCCAGCCGTACAACCTCATAGATCACAAACCATGCCCCACCCATCTCTTATCCCCCACAGCCTATGAAACCTCTTACCATGCGTGAACGTTTGTTAGCGGTGCTGCAAGGGCGCGAGCTGGATCGCGTCCCGCTGATCATGTACGACGACCTGTTTCCGCCGGCGGAGACAGCCAAAGTGCGAGCGCTCTACGGGCGTCAGATCGGCCTGCTGCGCTGGAGCGAGATCTACCGCATCGTCACCCCCAACTGCCGCTTCGTCACCGAAGAGTTCTACCAGGGCGAGGCGCGCTGCGAGCGCACCACACTCTACACCCCGGCCGGCTCGCTGGTGCAGGTGCGCGCCTTCGAGCCGGTCTTCAACTCCGGCGCGTATCGTAAGCACTATATCGAAGAGGCCGGCGACTACGAAATTTTCTGGGCC
>CAIQJJ010000421.1 GCA_903872065.1 uncultured Anaerolineales bacterium
GTACAACCCGCTCAGCAGGAAACCAGCCTCAAGCTGCCCACCGATCTGATCGGCCAAAGAGTGGCTGAATTCCAGCGGGGCGTCGCCAAATTCACGCTGGCGTTCTTCTTCGGTCATCTGGCGGGCGTCAAACGGCAGCTTGTAGCGCGCCGTAAAAATACCCTGTTCAGCCTCATGATAATCAAACACATACGTATCGGGGTTGTTAAAGCCGGCCAGCAGCATCCCGCCCGGGCGCAGCACGCGATAGGCTTCGCGCCATACCGGACGGATTTCATGGATAAAACAGTTGGAGACAGGGTGAAACACCAGATCAAATGACTGATCGGCAAAGGCCGAGAGATCGCGCATATCGCCCTCGACAGTGGCGATCGCCAACCCCTCCCGCGCCGCCACTTCCCGATCGCGCGCCAGTTGGCGCGGCGAGTTATCCAAGATCGTGACGCGCGCCCCCAACGCAGCAAAGATCGGCCCTTGCTGCCCGCCGCCGCAAGCCAGACCAAGCAAGTCCAGGCCCGCCAATGAAGCCGGGAACCATTCGCGTGGGACAAAAAGCTGTTCAGTTAACAGCACCTGCCAGCGCCCCTGGCGCGCCTCGGCGATAGTTTCCGGAGAGACCGGGATCGTCCACGGATTACCGTACTCTACTTGCTTATCCCAACTTTCACGGTTATACGCGCGTACATCCAATTCTTTCTCACTGCTCATAAATTCCTCGCACGAAATTCTTCGTCCGTCAAGCCAAAAATGCACACATCGTAATACTGCCCGGCGCTAAAAACCATCCGCCGCAAACGCCCTTCCTGCACAAAACCCAGCTTCTCATGCAGTTTTATCGAGGCCTCGTTAAACGCGTAAACCTCGACAGTCACTTTCTGATAGCGCAGTTCCTGGAAAAAGTAACGCAGCGCCAGCCTGATCGCCTCGGCGGCATAGCCCTTGCGCCGGTATTCTCGCCGGATGGCCAGACCATAGCTGAAAGTACCATTGCGCGGCTCGCAGGTATGGGTATTAATAGTACCAGCCACCTCGCCCTCCAGCGTTTCGATCACCAGGTTAAAAACATCTTTCTCCGGCGCGGCCAGCGAGGAATCGCGCGCCCATTTGCGCGCCGCCTCGCGTGATTTCGGGAACGGTACCCAGTAGCATTCCCGCGCCGTCTCGGTGTCTTGATCCCATTGGTTAAAAACTTCCCAGTCTTCAGGTTCCAGGGCGCGCAAGCGCACGCGTTCGCCCTGCCACAGATTCTCAGTCATTGAAATCTCTCCCGTAAACGTTGAAAAGCTTCAGGGGGTTGGCCCTGTTGTAAAAGCTGCTGAATTTGTCCCACACATTCTTGCGGGCTCAGTTGAGCAGTGTCCAATTCCAAATCGTAGAGGCAGTACGCATGCACCAACTCATACTGCGCTCGCGCCTGGCCCAGAGTGCGGTTTTTACGCGCCCGCTCACGCTGCTCCAAGACCGGCAGCGGGCAGCGGATGCCGATCAGGTAAGCGGGCAGGCCGGCAAACAACCGGGCGCATTCGCGCACCCATTCCGCCTCCACCAAGACATGATCTGCCACAACGTGGTTTCCGGCGCGCGCCAGCGCCGCAATCGCCTGGTGCATGCCTGAAAACAAACGCCGTCCGGTCGCGCCGGCCTGCGTCGCCAGCCCAAGCACATCGTCCCACAGCGGACGCTCCAGGTAGCGATCCGGCAGCATCCAGATAAACTTATCAATCCCGGCGTTCAAATACGGCCCTTCCAGGCCGGGCAGATCGCTTGCTTGCAGCGCCTCCAAAATGCTGGTCTTGCCCGCGCTGGAGGCACCGTTCAGCACAATAATCTTGCCTGCAGTTCGTTCAACCATCTTTTTACCTCTTCATCCAGCCTCAAGCCGCCAACCGCTCCCATTCATTCACCAGGCTCTCCAGGGCCGCCTGGGCTTGAGCATACTGCTGGCTGATTGAAGTCAACTGTTCATAAGACTTGCCATTGCGCTGCAGTTCACTGGCCAAGCGCTTGACAATGATCTCCTGTTCGCGGATGCGCTCTTCAATCATCCCCAAAGCTTGCTGGCGCTTGCGCGTCTCTCTACTATTATCGCGCACTAAAGGCTTCGGCGCTAATAACAACTGGCGCGTTTGACTGACCGGCGTCATGCGACTTAAAACAAATTGGCGGTAGCTGCCGTCAAACACTTCCAGGCGTCCCTGGCGCAGTTCCCAAATGCGCGTCGCCAGGCGATCCACCAGGTAGCGATCATGCGAAACCAACAGGATAGTACCAGGATAATCTTGCAGCACCTCTTGCAACACCTCTTGCGCCGGAAGATCGAGATGATTGGTCGGCTCATCCAGCACCAAAAAGTTAGCCCCGTCCAATGCCAGGATCGCCAACGCCAGGCGGCCTCGTTCGCCGCCGCTCAGGGCGCTCACCGGCTTGAAAACATCTTCGCCGCGAAATAGATACGTCGCCAGATAACTGCGCGCTTCGCCGGGGTGCATTTCTTTATGCCGCAGCAGTTCATCCAGCACCGAAAGCTTGGGATCGAGAGTATCGTGCGCCTGGGCAAAATAGCCGATCTTCAGACTGGCGCCGCGATACAGTTCGCCTTGCAGCGGTTCGATCTGCCCCAAGAGCGTCTTGATGAAGCTGGTCTTCCCACTGCCATTCGGCCCGATCAAAGCCGCGCACTCGCCGCGGCGCAGTTCCACGCCGTTCGCCCAGAAAAGCGGGGTATCGGGATAGCCAATCAAAACTTTATCAGCGCGCAAAACGATATTGCCGCTGTTATAGCTTTGGGTGAGGCGCGGCTTGATGCGCGGCGGACGGCCAGGCATACTTAATGCATTCACCGCCCGCACCGCTTCAATCACATCCAGCGGACGATCGACGCGCATCTCCAGATCGGACCATTTTTTCAGGTTGCGAAAGACGCCAATGCCATAAGCCTCGATGGCGGCAATCTCGCGCGACACGCGGCGCAGCAGCCCCAGGGCGCGGGCGTGAGAACTGGCGCGCACCCAGTTGCGTTGGATAAAATCCACCTCTTTAAGCAAGCGCTCTTTCTCTTCCTCGAACACCCGCCGCGCAAGCTCCCAACGTTCATCGCGCTGCAAAAGATAAGCGCTGTAATTGCCAGAATAGAGGTCAATTCCAGCGCGGCTCATCTCCCAAATGGTGCTTACTGCATTATCCAAAAAATAACGGTCATGACTGGCAACCAAAACCGCCCCCTCCCATTCATTCAACGTATGCTCCAACCACTCCACCGCTTCTGTGTCCAGGTGATTCGTCGGCTCATCCAGCATCAGCAAATCCGGCTTCTCCAGCAGCAAGCGCGCCAGCAAGGCGCGCGTCTTTTGCCCGCCGCTTAAGTGATTGATCGGTGTATTCCAATAGGCCTTGCCCAGGCCCAAACCGCTTAAGGTCTGCTGAATGCGCAGTTCAAAATCATAACCGCCGCGCTGCTCAAAAACAAGCTGCAAATTGCCATACTGCTCTAACAGTTCATCCGAATAATCCGCCGCCATCTCCGCTTCCAGATCGTGCAAGCGCTGCTGCTGTTCCAACAGATCGGCAAATACGGTCAGCATTTCGGCGTAGACCGTATTGGCGCGGTCGCCAAAGGCATCCACCGCCTCCTGGCGCAGATAACCCAGGCGGCGATTCTTCGCCAGGTAAACCGTGCCAGAGGTCGGCTGATTCAACCCGGCGAGGATCATCAACAGCGAGGTTTTCCCAATTCCATTCGGCCCGATCAGCCCGATCTTGCTATCGTTAGCAATCGTCACCGAAATATCGCGAAACAGATCAAAATCTCCAAAGGATAAAGTCAAGTTGTTGATTGTCAGGATGGACATAGCGCCCTCCACAAATAAACGGATAACATACAATAAAAAACGGCCGCAGGTATTCCCGCGGCCGGCAAAAAGAGAAACAAAACGGCCACGGGCGCGCCCGTGGCCGTCAGTTATTCACATAACAAAAGCTCAACAGGCGCGATACGACAAGGACAAGCCCAGACCACCGCTTGTGACGGTGAGCAACAGAGCGATCCCAATATGAACAGCTTTTTCCATCGGCCGCGCCGCATCCTTTCTGAGAAGAATATGAGAACGAACTGAGTTTATCACACGAGTTTTCAAAATGTCAAGGGATTATTGGATGACGGCCGTAATGACCATCGAAAGCACCACGATCACGCACAGCCCATAGAAAACGATCTGCATCGCTGTCAGACGTGGACGTGGTTTAGTGTTTTTCTTGGTAGTCATACTTACTCCTTCTAATAGTGATCTTTCAACGCAGCCGCCGGCAAAACGATCTGCCCCTCGTCAAGATGCCCTAGCACCGTCAGGCGTTCGGGGTGGCGAACCGCCATCCAGGCTGTATAAGCCGCCGCCAGGGCATCCAACTCTTCCGCCGTATACAAGTCTTTCAAGGGCAAAACTCCCTGCAAAAGCCGGTGGCGGGTGATTTCTTCAAACAAGTCCATCGGGTCGGGAATGCGCAGTTTCTGGTCATACAACACTAACTGACGCTGGATACGACCCTCGAGAGTATCTTTGGGAAATGGCGTAAGGCCCAATAAAGCGCAAAAACAGGCATGCGGATAAGTCTCCAGCCACTGCAGCGCCGCCTCGCTCGCCGGATAGGCCCGATAGCCAAATGTTTCGAGGCGCTGATAGAGGGTAAACCCCGAACGCATCCAGGCTGGACAGGCCGCCTCGTCTTCACCCGTTTTGATGCAAGCGATATTGCGCTGCCGCAGTTGATACTCTGCCAGGCGAAAGCCGGCCCAACGCCCAGGGCGCGGCGGCGGGGATAACGTCTCGCGCACCTCGGCGCGTTCTAACACGCGCTGCGCTGGCCGGCGTGGCGCGCATACCGCCACGCTGGCCTCACGCTGCCCACTGGCAAAAGCCGCCGCTTCTTCCATATCCCCATGCCCCAACGCCAGCAAACGCAGATCGCTGTCCAGCGCGGCGTAAGCAAAAGGCTTGCTCCCGGCAGTCGGATCAATCCCAATAAAAGTCGCACGGTTAGAAATCGCCATAACCCCCCGATTATCCCCCCAACCAGCGATAGGCGTCAAGGTTGCGACAGAAAGTCATCGTCGCAGCAGCAAGCCGCCAAAGAAAAACTCGTGATAAACTTGCTTATCGAAAAATATCCCAGGAGCAAAGCGATGAAACAAAGAAACCTTTTCAAATGGCTGGGCGGCTTGGTGTTACTGGCGCTGTGCCTTGCCAGCTTCAATCCTGCATACAGCGCCAGAGGCAGCGCCGAAGCCGGCCTCGCGCCGCTGCCGGCGACTCTCACCCCCGTCCAAGCGCCTGCTCGTCCCCCCTCCGAAGCCGGCGAGAACTATGGACTGATCATCGGCGCCAGTGTGCTGGTGGTCATCGTCATACTAGGCGCCTGGATCGGCAGCCGGCAGCCAGCGCCGAAAAACGAAGAGTTTCGCTGAGTGGCCTCAGCCAAAAAGCGAATTTTAACATTGACAGCCTTTCGCTATTAAGGTATCCTTCTCTCGCCTTCGGGCGGGTCCGGCGCGGCGGAAACCTGCGAACCCCGCCAGGTCCGAGAGGAAGCACCGGTAAGTAGGCCATTCTGGGCGCCGCCGGGTTGCCTGCCCGGAGGTTCTTGGTCAAACAGAAAACACCTTCGGAAGAGACTTCCGAAGGTGTTTTGGTTAAGAGCAGCGCTTAATTACTTGAACAGGTCTACGCGGGTCGGGCGTTGGAACTGCTCTTGCGCCGAGAACGTCACATTGTTCGCCGTATTACCACCGACTTCGACATTCCAGGCGATAATCTGGCAGTGATCGGCAATCGTATCTGCGGTACCCAACAGGGTCAAGTCTGCACCCGGCATATAGAGCGTCCCCTCCATGTCCACCGAGATGGTGCCGTTGATCTTGAGTGAACTGTGGTTGGTAGGATCCATGTAGAACAGCAAACCAGGCACCGCCGGCGAGGGGTCGGGGGAACGGCCGGGGGCGGTCAGGTGAATCTCGCCATTGCTGTTCCAACTATGCTTCAGATTATTCCCTTTCAGGTAAATGGTCACATCATCGCCAGTAACCTTGGTGGGCAGGTCGCCATTGAGACACCACAGACCAGGGGCCAAAGTGGCCGGCAGGCTGTCTACGGTGTGGGCGGCAGGGTCGCTGCAGTTCGGGGCCGGGATGTAGTAGGCTTCCAGATCCATGACATGCGATGACTGCGTCGGGGGGGGATTCGAGGCACCGTTGCCAAACAACTCACTGACATAAGTGACCTCGCCTTCTGTGACATTGATATAGGGATTGCCCGAAAAACGCAAGCAGCCATTCGTCCAGATGCCCGCGCCCTGCACATTTTGGTTGCCGCCGCCATGATAGGTCGCGCCGTTGGTCTGGCCGCTGCAGTTCGCCGGATTCAAGGCGATGATTGCATTACCAGCCGCGACCGGGGTGCGCGAGTAGATCCGTGTGATCGCTCTAACGTTGTTGTGGATGGCGCCGCCAGAAAAAACCTGGATGAAATTGGTCTGAGAAGTGGTCGAAATTTCTGCCGTAATTTCAAGATAGCCTTCGCCGCCTTCATAAGCCTCGCGCTGGCCGCAATCCGA
>CAIQJJ010000422.1 GCA_903872065.1 uncultured Anaerolineales bacterium
AACGCTCTGGACGATCTGCTCGACGCCGAGAGGCACTTTCGCCAACAGGCTGAAAACGCTGTGCGAGAACTGCGCGGCGTGCTGACCGAACTGGCGCAGCGCCTGGCTGGCGTTCAAATCGAGGCGGCGCGGCGCACAGACCCCCTGGCGCCGGAGAACTGGGGGCCGGAGCGCTGGCGCAAATTTTTTGCCAACCTGCCCGCGCCGGCTGCCAGCGGCGATGGGTGGAATGACCCTCTTGCTGCAACATTGGAGCAATTGAAAAACGAAAACCAGGTTCTCAAGGGAAAGTTGGCTGCGCTCACATCTTCATCTGCGCAAACGCCAGCCAGTCATACACCCAGGCCAGGCGCGGAAACCTCGGCTGCGGTTCCAATGTTGGATGAACCTGAAATGGTAGTTCCATCACAGCCGGTTCACAATGAGCCGGTGATTGTGGAGATCAATACCCAAAGTCGTGCGTTAGCTCATGAGACTCTTTTATGTAGCTTGCGTGAGTTGCAATTGCCGGCTGCTTTGCCGGCGCGCTTCGAAGGCCATTTTCCCAAAGCCGGGCTGACTGAAGCCGATTGGGAACGCCAGACGCGCCGCAAGCTATATGTGCTATACCTGCTTAGCCAGGGTATGAATGCACGCCTGGAAATTGACTATCTGCTCAGTCAGATGGAAGGGCTCAGTTCCCGCGCCGGGGCGTTGAAGCGGGTCTATGACAATATGCAGGCTTCGCCCACCGTCGAAAAGGGCCTCATCCGTTGCGAAGTCCTGGAAATGAGCGCCCCCAATACCTCATTAGCCACGCTTCACCTTACGCCAGAGGGCGCGGCGCTGTGCCGAATCCTGGGGTGGGAATTCTTCGAGACCGAACGGCAGCGCATGATCCGCCTGCGCCAGGGCGACCTGTCCCCTCAGCGCACGCTGGCGGTGATGATCTTCGCCCTGCACGCCCGTTTTCGCGGCTACAAGGTCAGTGTGCTGCCCCAGGTGGACGGGGTAGAAACCGGCAACACACCTGATATAGCCATCGCTCGTGGTCTGCCCGATCAGGCAGCGGAAATGCTCTATGTTGCAGTGGAACCCGACAACAAAGAAGCGCCCGAAAAGTGGCTCAGCCAGGCGCCGCATCAAAACCGGGTGGCTTTGTGCGCCCGCAACGTACAGCGCCGGGCCAGGCTGGTCAGCGAATGCCAGTCGAAAGACCTGCATGGCGTGGCAACCGACCTCGAAACGTTGATCGCTGGCAAAGTGCCAGACATTTCCCCACTTACACCCTTGTGGGCGGAAGAATGGTAGGCGGCCGTTGAAAAGGATGAAGGCGGAAGGATGAACTCACACTTTTTTCATCATTCATCCTTCAATTTTCATCCTTTTCAAGGGCTACCTGCCCGAACGCATCTCCGATTGACCAGCGCGACATGCCTGGTTCCTGCTCAGGACTCTCACTTGAGACGCTTTCGGATTTGCATTGAAGTGGACGCATGGCGTCCGTTTCATTGCTGATGGCTACCGGCCCGACGCTGAGAGGTGGACGAAGTCTCGTTGCCTCTCTATTTCCAACC
>CAIQJJ010000423.1 GCA_903872065.1 uncultured Anaerolineales bacterium
CCCCAACAGAGACGCCGTCAATCAGCCAGACGCCCTCCACCACATCCACCGCGACGCCCACGCCGTCTGACACTCCAACAGAGACGCCGTCAATCAGCCAGACGCCCTCCGCCACATCCACCGCGACGCCCACACTCTCTGCCACCCCAACGGACACGCCGACACTAAGCGCTACGCCCTCTGCTACATCCACCGAAACTTCCACGAGGACACCCACACCATCCGCCGTCTTTACTGAGACCCCGACGCCTACCTCAACCGAAGAAATCCCTCTTTCTTCCAATACTCCCTCTCCAACGCCTGAGACCGTGTGGATAAAAATATACTTGCCGCTGATCTTCAAAAGCAGATAAGCCTGAGGCAAAATGAAAACGGGAGCGACCTGAAGCTCCCGTTTTCATTTAAGGATGTTAATCCGTCTCCCAGGGCGGCTTTCCCTGCCCGCCGGCATTGGAGAGTGAGCGCCAGATGGGGCCGGCCAGGTCTGGCAGCCTCTCGGCCGTCGCCGCCAGC
This sequence comes from uncultured Anaerolineales bacterium, assembly GCA_903872065.1. Classification (GTDB taxonomy): domain Bacteria; phylum Chloroflexota; class Anaerolineae; order Anaerolineales; family UBA4823; genus CAIQJJ01. Next base: position 514 of record CAIQJJ010000423.1, read on the forward strand.
AGGCCAAAGCAGCCGGCGATCATCATATCGCCAAACGGGACGGCGAAATAGGGGCGCAGCGGCTGCAGCTCTCCAGGCAGCGCCTCATGCAACATTGCCCGCCGCGGCCCGCTGACCATCACATCGAAATCCGCCTCTCCCAGGGGCAGCGCCTCGTGTTGGTAGACCAGCGCCCCATGCCCATGATCATTGAAAACGTCCGCGTGGCGCAGTTGGCCGGCGGCCAGGGCGCGCAGCAGGCTCTCCAGGCGGGCGCGGTGGAGCAGGCCGGTGTGATGTTCAAAGACCCCTTCGATGGGTCGCGAGGCCGGGCTATCTCCCTCCGGCGCGCCCAGGCGAAAGGCCAGGGTGTGGAAATTGCCCACGTTGGCCGCCAGCAGCCGTTTCCGCCGCCGCGCCTGCGGGTCAAAGAGCGAGCCCAGGATCGCCGCCGGGGCTGTATCCATCACCACCAACGGCGCGTCGATCTCCCTGGCTGAATCTGCCACTGCCTGCAGGCGCGTCATGATGGGCGGAATTTGGTCGGCGCGATAAGCAAAGGCTGCCAGGCGGTTGGTCTGCCGCAGGCGCTCCTCCAGGTAGTCGAAGCGGAACTGCCGGTCTGAAACCTCCGGCGGCGCTGCGCCGTGATCGAACACCGCTGCTGCCACAGCATCCAATTGATTCAGCGAAACCCCAAAGGCGGCAAAGGCTGTTGCAATGGCCGGGAAATCGAAATCGCATAACCTCAACCGCCTCACCTGCGCCGGCAGGCCCAACACCTCCTCTTCGCTGATCACCTGGATGCCCGACGCTTGCACCGCTGCAAGATCATCGTTGAACGTGCGCGCTGCCGGCGGGGTGGCGTAGAGCGGCAGACCGGCTTTCATATACGCTTCCGCCGCCCACCCGCTTGGCCCCCCGCCCATCGTGACGCCCGTCAGCGCTACCGCCTCGCCGCGGCGCGCAGCCTCTTGCAGGCGGCGATAGACGATCATCGTCGGCGAGGGGACGATCAGCTTGAAACCGTTTTCCAGATCGAGGCGCGAATCGTATAAATAAATATCTTGTGTGCCAGTGCCAATATCAATCGTTAAAATGCGCATTTGCCAACCAACCGTAAGACAGGATTTGTCCCCAACTGTAGCACAAAACAAAAGTTTTTACCAGAGAAAGCCCAATTTTACCTTGACCCACACGGGAGGTAATGGTACAATGCACCCCGCGTTCTAAACCGCTGCCCCCATCGTCTAGGGGACCAGGACGCAGCCCTTTCAAGGCTAAAACCAGAGTTCGAATCTCTGTGGGGGCACAGAGCAACAAAACCGCCGGGTAACACCGGCGGTTTTGTTGTAAACACATTTCGCTAGATTATGGCGCTAATAATGATACCTTGCCTGCAAAAAATCAATGCGTTCCCCGCTTTATTTTTGCAGCTCGTTCGACTTTTTGGTTGACCCAATAACTGCTGCCACAGTTCCACTTCCTGGGGGCGTGAATTTTGAAGGGCCAGGTTCACAAGCTCTTGATAGGAGATCGTGGAGAATGGCAAATGCTCCAGGCGCAGCCTGGCGCGAAAATCGCCTCAAGTCTTGGACTGGATTTCCCTTGCAATGGCAAATGGCCCATCGGCATCTTGATTGGCAGCGAAAGAAAACACCTCTGGAATATGCTTCCAATAGTGAATGACTTTGGCCGTCAGCGCACAGAGAGCGGCGTTCTTTGTGCCGGAAACTTGTAGTGTGCCAAAGACATCAATCGCCAGCGCCTGGGAGGAATGGATCTGATCGGCGCCACTGTGCCAGGGAAAATCCCGCCAGGGTTCTGTGGACGGGATGGCGGCCGGGAAGATATTGGCGCGAATACGTTCCCAGTTGGATTCTAAAGGGTGTTGGTTCTTTGACGGCATATCAAAGCTAGACGCAAACGGGCGAAGGTCATTTTTTTATTTCCTTTCAAAAAGAACGCGGCGCGTCCATCCGGTACTGATGCGACAGCCAGCAGATTTCCCATTGTTGGCAGGCTCAAAGCAAATGACCACATTGGCAACCTGGAACATATCCAGCTTGAGTGGGCTGAACGGAGAGTTGCCCATGCGGGTTTCCACGCCCAGGATGTTTTCGCGGAGGACGAAGGTGCGTTCCGCTTTTAGTTCGGGACTGTAGTATGTTCCAGCATAAGCTGCGAGCATTTCAGGGGTGGGATGAGTCGGCTCGAAGCGTTCCAGGATGATGCGCTGCCCGGCTTCGGGTGTAATCTCCAGGTAAGCGCTATCCATGTGAAAATGAATACCGAACAATAGGCCGGTTCCCGAAAAGTCCACGGAGGAGGTGGGCGTCAACATATCTGTGCAACCGCTCAGATCTGCAAACATTTTTCCTTCGTATTCGATTACGTGAACCACCATCGGAATGGACAGGTTGAGATAATGCCCACAGACAGCCTTCCTTTGTTCATTGGAAAGGGAAACTGTCGCCGAGGCGGGTTCGGGATATTCATCAACAAGATACAGGTCGGCAACCTTGCGCACCATTTCATTGAGGGCGACATCGTTGGTGTTCGCCAGGCAAATCACTGAGAATTCTTTATCGGGGAAGGTCAGAAAATGGGCGCAATACCCTGCAATTGCTCCGGCGTGTTGGCAGACGAACAGACCACGATATTGGAAAACGCTCAGGCCGAGTCCATAGTAGGTGGTTTCACCATTGTTGAGTGCGCCCGACTTGAGCATGTCCTGAATGAATGCCGCACCGCGTGAGCCAAGCCGATTGTTGTAGTAGTTGCGCTCCCATATCAACAGGTCGTTGAGCGTGGACTGCAAGCCACCCGCGCCCACCACCGCTTCGGATGGGAACACACTGATTCCGTAGCCGCCGTTGGGGTGTGGGGTGTGCCCTGTGGCGCGATTGCGAATGATTTCAGGATAATCATCGTGAAAAAAGGTGTGTGTCATTCCAAGTGGCTGGAAGATCAATTCATTGGCAAATTGGCGCAGTGTTTTGCCTGTGGCACGCTGGATGACTTGCGCGAGCAGGAAATAACCTGAGTTGCAGTATGAATATTGCTCACCAGTAATAAAGTTCAATTCCTTGTGGTGGGTGATCTGTTCATAGGCGTCCGTCACGCTTGGGCAATCCAATCCAGCGAGCAGAAAGCCATCCAGATAATCACGCAGTCCGCTGGTGTGTTGAATGAGATGCCGTAGGGTGATGGTCTGTCCGTAGTCGGGCAGTTCAGGGATGAATTTACGGACATCATCATCGAGCGAGAGTTTGCCCTGCTCGGCGGCGAGTAAAACACAAGCGGCGGTGAACTGTTTGGACACGGAACCCACATCGAAAACCGTATCCGCCGTGTTGGGGATGGAATATTCCAGATTCGCCATGCCGTAGCCGCGGCTGTAAACTATTTCACCATGATGGACAATCCCGAGAATACAGCCTGGGGTAGTCGGTGTATCCCATTTGGCAAAGATGGTATCTACCTGTTTGGATATATCGTTCATTTTGACTCTCCGTGGATAATGGGCAGTTCGAGCACGCTGGGATGTCGCGCGTCGTGATAGAGTACTGTATGCCAGATTATAAACCATCCCGTAAAAGATGGACAAATACCGGGGCAGATCATCCATTCCCATCTATCACCTTCAGCGCCTCGTCAATCGCCTGGTCGAGCGTCAGTTGCGCGCCTTGCGCCCAGGCGGCGTTGATCGCTATCTCTAGCGCTACGCCGGCAAGCCCTGCCAGGTTGTAAGGCAGATGGATTTTGCTCCCAAATGTTTGACGTAATTTCAGACTTTCTATACACAGCGCCTGGGCCTTTACAGCATCGTGATCTTCCAATGCCATTACCGCGAGGTTGTTAAGTAACGTCGCTACACCCAACTTGTCACCCATCTCGCGCAGGAGCGCCAGGGCTTCATCGTATAAGGCTTGCGCTGCGGCATGGTTGCCCTGTGAGAAGGGGACACAGCCCAGGCTGTTCAGCGACATCGCAGTCCCTGGCTTATCGCCAATCTCGCGCCGAATCGCCAGGCTTTCTTCATGAAATATTTTCGCTGCCGCATAGTCGCCCTGCTCCATTGAAGATATCCTCATATTATTCAGGGAGATGGATAGCCCTGCCTTGTCGCCAATTTTACGCCGGATTGCCAGGCTTTCCTCATAAAACTTTCGCGCTACGACATGGTTGCCTTGATTGTGCATGACACTTGCCAGATTGCTCAAGGCCCCGGCAACACCCCATTGATCACCCAGTTCGCGCCGAAGTTTCAAACTCTCCTCATAAGCTGCCAATGCTGATATATAGTCATCTTGTGTGATCATCACATTTCCCAAGGCATTGAGCGCCATCGCAGAGAGGTTCCGATCGTGCATGGACTGAGCCAAAGCCAGCCCTTGTTCAAAGCATCGCGTGCTTGCATATACATCCCTTTCTGCTTCAGGACAATGCCTGTTTCAGTGAGCACCTGCGCCAGGCCAATCGAATCTCCTGGTATTTTGCGTGCCGTCTGCGCCTGTCCCAACAACCGGCGCGCCGGCGCAGCCGGCTGCCCTGGCGGCCCAGATCGCGGCCCAAATCGCCGCGCTGCTTGGCCAGCCGGGCCAGGCTCAGGGCGTGATCATTAATATCATTTTAGGCGATATCCACATTGATGCAGATCAGATCGTACTGGGTGGGCAGCCAGCAGCAAAACCCAATCCGTGATA
>CAIQJJ010000424.1 GCA_903872065.1 uncultured Anaerolineales bacterium
AAGCCAGGCGAACCGTAGGGGTGATCAAGACCTGGGTGTCTTCCATCTTCCAGTCGAACGTCAGAGGCGCGGCTTCGCCGTTCTCATTGACCAGCGAGATGGCCTTTTCGACGCTGGCGCGCTGCATGGGCTGCTCGAAGATGATCGAGAAGCTGGCATCCGGCACAACGTTCACAAAGTAGGCTTCCGGGTTGACATATTCGCCGGAGGCGCCATTGAACAGGGAATAGGAGACAAAGCCGGGGGCGCGCGTCGTAAACGTCCAGATGAAATCCTGCGCCAGGCTGGATTCGCCCAGGGCGTCTGGCAAGCCGGCGGCGATGCTAATGCGGTAAGCGGTAGAACCGTTCAGTCCTTTCGGATGAAAGGCATACACCGAAGTGTTAATCCATTCGCCCTCGCCCGCCGCCGGCGGATCGAAGACCAGCGGCTGCGGCAGGTTGGCTTGCTCCTCGGCGATGACTAAGGGGATCACCGGGCGGTTGAAGATGACGGTGATCACAGCATTGGACGCCACATCCGCCGACCCATCCGCCGGGAAAACCTGCGAGACTTGCAGTTCACCCACCGCGGTGAACTCCAGCGAAATCCGGTCGGCCAGTTTCACCCCGGCCGCGCTGGCGGCGGAGTTATCCAGGCGCGCCAGGTAGGTCTTGCCGGCTTGCAGTTTCGTCGTGGGGACGAATTGCATCGTGCGCTCGTCAATCCATTCCACTTTCCCATTTACCGCCTGGCCGCCTTCATCGGTGATCTGCAGGGCGGCGTTGGTAGAGGCGGCGTCCATCGCCTGATCAAAGGTCAGTTGGATGGCTTCCTGGGCGAGGTTTTGCTCGATCTGGCTGTCAATCAACTGCGGGGCGAGCGCCTGGCCGTGATCGTCCAACGGTACATTCGCGCCTGGCATGGGCGTCGCCGTGGAAGATGGGGTTGCCGTCGGGGCGGGCGTCTTGCTGGCGGCCTTGGTGGCCGTGGCGGCGCGGGTGGCCGTCGCAGCGATAGTCGCTTTGGCCGGCGCAGTATCAGGCGGCGCCTGGGTGGGCTTCAGCGGGCCTGTCAGGGTGGTGCAGGCCAGCGAGGCGATCAAAAGCGCCGCCAGGAAAGCCAGCCAGCGCCAGGAATGGGTAAACCGGGGTTTCTTCATTAACTTCATTGACTTCATTGAATTACTCCTTTTCGAATCGTCCACAGTTGCGCCGCAAAGACAACTGCCAGGATCAGCCAGAGGAGGCTCTGCCACCAGGCGCCGGCGGCAGCCGCCAACCCCAGGCAAAACAGGAAAGCGGACAGGTTGAGCCAGGTTTGCGGCGCACGACGCGCCAGTTGGTCGCGCAGCCTGGCGCCGCTCAACGACGCCTGCCAACTGGCGTAACTGAACGTCGCCAGCGCCAGGGAGCAAGCGAGAATCCACACACTATTGGCAGCGACATTAAACCAATCAATCATGAATCAGGCCTCCACGAAGCATAATACCTTGTCTATAACGCCATTAAACCTGTTTTTGTTCCTGGCAGAGAGTCCCTATGATGCGTTTCCCGGGATGGGTACCTGCTAACTTTTTAAAAGCTCGATGAACTCCTCAGTCGTCATTTGAGCTTGACGCAAGATAGAGCGAAGCACTTGAGGATTGAGGTCGCCGGGATGGTTTGGCACAGTTACCAGAAGA
>CAIQJJ010000425.1 GCA_903872065.1 uncultured Anaerolineales bacterium
AGTCAGTTTCTGACAGTAAAGGTATCCACGCCAACCGGAATTCTTTTTTTTGGGAGAACGCCATGAGAATCATACACGATAAAGTTGCCGGATTGGATGTGCATAAGAAGGTGGTCGTAGCAGCCATCATCGTCAAGCAGGATGATGGAAGCTGGCTGGAAGAAACACGCAACTTTGGGACGATGACGGCGGATTTGCTGGCATTGTCGGATTGGCTGTTGCTGCACGGGGTGACTGACGTGGCGATGGAGAGCACCGGTGAATTCTGGAAACCGGTATTCAACATTCTCGAGAACAATTTCGAGGTCATCGTGGTCAATGCGCAACACATCAGCAAAGTGCCAGGACGCAAGACCGACCAGAGCGATGCCCAGTGGATCGCTGAGTTGCTGCAATATGGCCTGCTGAAAGCCAGCTTCATCCCACCTTTGGGACAGCGGGAGTTGCGCGAGTTGACGCGCTATCGCAGCAGCTTTGTGCGCGAACGGGCGACGTTGGTCAATCGGGTGCAGAAGGTATTGGAGAGCGCCAATATCAAGCTGGCGAGTGTGGCGACAGACGTGATGGGCGTCTCCGGGCGAGCGATGCTGGAAGCGCTGATAACTGGCAATGCGACCCCGGAGCAGATGGCTGAACTGGCCAAAGGACGGATGCGCGATAAGCGAGAAGAATTGGCCAAAGCATTGGAAGGGCGTGTCAAAGCGCACCATCGTTTTGTTCTGACGGAGTTGCTGTGCCAGATTGATGGCATAGAAGAAACCGTATCCCGATTTGACCACGAAATCGAGGTTTATTGTCGCCCTTTTGAAGAAGCGGTCGAACTGCTTGACACGATCCCTGGCGTTGGGCGTGAGGCCGCCGAGATTATCGTCTCTGAAATTGGCACGGACATGAGCCGTTTCCCGAGCGCTGACCACCTGGCGGCTTGGGCGGGCGTCGCTCCTGGCAACAACGAAAGTGCTGGCAAGCGCCGTTCGGGACGCACTCGCAAAGGTAATCAAGCTTTGCGCACGGTGCTGAATCAGGCTGCGCATGCTGCTGCCAAAACGAAGAACACCTACCTGTCCGCTCAGTACCACCGTTTGGTCGGCAGAAGAGGTGCAAAGAAGGCGATTGTTGCCGTGGAGCATTCGATCCTGGTGATTGCTTATCATCTGATACAACGTAAAGAGCCTTACAAAGAGTTGGGTGGCAACTACTTCGATCAACGCAATGTAGAAGCCACCGCTAAGCACTTGACCAAAAGACTGGAGCGCTTGGGCTATCAAGTGTCTATCCAGATGCCTGCGGCGGTCCCGGCAGCTGTCTGAGCCAGTTTATTTTCAAGTCAGTTCCAGTTCGACTACGGTATCCAATTCATCCGGCAGCCTGGAGGTGGGGAAGTCAATGAACGCATCGTTCGGATAATCGGTCGTCATCCACGATTGATCCAGCTTTAGTTCAGAGCCATCCGCCAGCAAGCGCGCTTTCTTGATCTTGCCGCGCAGCCCGCGGAAATTGACCGGCCCAATGCCGCGGTCGAAGATGTGGGCGTAGAGCAGTTTCCCCTTTTGGGTATAGCGCCCCCATTCCGGCTTGGGCAGTTCCGCCAGCCCGCAGCCGTAGATGCTGGCGCTGTTCTGCCGCATCCATCCGCCCACCTGCGCCAGGATGCCCTCGCTCTCGGTCGGGATCTCCCCTTTGGCTGTCGGCCCAACATTGAGCAGCATATTGCCGTTCTTGCTGACACACTCGACCAGGGCGCGCACTACCTGCTGCGGCGACTTGTAATCACGATCGGCGGAGGCGTAGCCCCAGTTCCGGTTCAGCGTCAGGCAGGCCTCCCAGGGCACCGACTGCCCGTCCTCATCCACCAGACCCTCCGGCGGGATGATCTGCTCCGGGCAGGCGAAATCGCCGGCGTAGATCGTCGGGTTCTTGGTCGCGAAGCGGTTGTTCCCCTCCCCGCTGGCTCCGAGGCGGTTGTCCATCAACACATGCGGCTGCAGGGCGCGCACCTTTTGCACCAGTTCGGTGGCGCGCCAGGTCTCGCCCATCATCTCATCGTAAGAAAAGTCGAACCAGACAATGTCAATCTTGCCGTAATTGCTCATCAGTTCCGTCACCTGGCCGTGCAGGTAATCCAGGTACTGCGGGAAATTGCGCCCCTGCTCTTTGTAGGCTTCATTGCCGCGCATCGGGTGGGTGCGGTCGGCGTAAGCCGGGTAATCGGGGTGATGCCAGTCAATCAGCGAGTAGTACAGCCCCACCTTCAGCCCCTCGGCGCGGAAGGCCTCCAGGTATTCACGGATGAGGTCCCGTTTGGCGGGCGTGTTGGTGGATTTATAATCGGTCAATTGACTGTCGAAGAGACAGAAACCGTCATGATGCTTGGCGGTCATCACGGCGTAATTCATCCCCGCCTTGCGGGCGATCTTCGCCCAGGTCTGCGGCTGGAAATGGGTTGGGTTGAACTC
>CAIQJJ010000426.1 GCA_903872065.1 uncultured Anaerolineales bacterium
GCTCACGCTTCGACAGGCTCACGCTTCGACAGGCTCACGCTTCGACAGGCTCACGCTTCGACAGGCTCACGCTTCGACAGGCTCAGCGCGCCTGTAAGGAGGGGAGCCTGGCGGAAAAGCTGTCAACGGATGAAGAACGGATTGAACGGATTCTCTGGCAGACCAATTGCTCGTCGCGAGGGCCACATCCGTTTAATCCGTTCCCAAAATCCTGTTGGACAGCCTTTGTGGTTCCATCTTCCCTCGCAATTAGCGGTAAAATGAAGCTGTGCGCGCCGCCAGCCGGCGGCGCTGAGTGATGCTTGCTCCCTGCCAGAGAGGTGTGATATGCCTTTTGATTTCCCAGAATGGAAACGCCAATTCTCAGAACGCCTGTCGAACTGGCGTCATCGCCTGAGCGCCAGCGGCGCAAAGTCGGTGTATGCTTTTCTCTCAGCCGCGGCTTTATGGCCGGTAGCAGACGCCGCCCGGCAAGGCGACTGGGCGGCGATTGGGCAGTTGGCCGCGCTGACCGCATCCGGCCTGGGTACGAATCTGCTGGCGAACCAGATTCAGACCTGGAAGGATGAAGCGGACGCGGCGCGGCGACTGGAACAGGCGACCGCCGACCCCTCTCTGCGAAAGGAATTGGATGCGGTGCTGGAGAAATTAGAAGCTGTCTCCCTGGCCGGGGGCGCTTTGGGTGAAGCCGACCGCGCCTGGTTTGTAGAGACGCTCCAGCGTGAAGTGCGCAGCCTGGGCAGTTCGCTAGACGCCAGCGTGCAAATCGTCCAGAATGCCGGGGAGAATGCCATCCTGGTTGGCCAGGCGCGCGATGTGACGATCAACGTGAACTCTGACCCGCGCCAGAGCGAAGCCCGGCGGCTCATCCAGGCGCGCGACGCCTACCTGCGCAGCCTGTGGCGCAAATGTCAACTCCTGCCGCTGGCCGACCTGGGCGACAAACCCGACGGCGCGCAGGATATCGAACTCAAAGATGTCTACATCGCCCTGGATACAACCCAGGAAATCCTTCTGCCGGCCGCTGAACGCCAGGCCTGGGAAGAACGCAAGAAAAAGGAACGCTACCTGGACATTCCCAAAAAGCGCCCCTTGAGCGCCCTGGAAGCCGCCTGCCAGAACCCGCGCCTGGCCCTGCTGGGCATTCCCGGATCGGGCAAAAGCACCTTCGTGCGCTATTTGCTGGCCGAACAAGCCAGAGTCGTGCTGCAAGAACGAGATCCCTTCCCCGGCATCCCGCCTGGCCTGCTGCCCGTGCTGATCACGCTGCGCGATCTGACGCCGCGCCTGGACGCCCTGAACCTGGCGCGCCTCTCTGCCGAGAAGCGGCAGAGCGAACTGCTGCGCGTGGCCTGCGAACAGGTGGAAGCCGACCTGCGTGAAACCTATCGCGCCCCCGAGGCCGTGGCGGTGATCTGGGAGGCGCTTTCCAACGGCCAGGCCCTGCTGGCGCTGGATGGGTTGGACGAAATGCCGGAACGCCAACGTGAGAACATCCGCAAAACAGTGGCGGCGCTGCACGCCGAATATCGCCTGGAGCATGTCCTGCTGACCTGCCGCGTGCGCTCCTACACCGGCGCGGCGGTGCAGGCCGGTTTTGCTTCTGTCCAACTGGCAGGGCTGACGCAGAAACAGGCCCAGAATTTCTGCTCCGCCTGGTATCATGCTCAGAGCCGCCTGGGACGGGTGGAAGCCCGGCAGGTGCAAGCCAGAGTGCAAGACCTGGCGAACGCCGCCTGGGATGGTGATTTGCGTTTGCTGGCGGCCAACCCGATGCTGCTGACGACGATGGCGATCATCCATCAGCAGGAGGCGCGCCTGCCGCATGAACGCGTCCGCTTGTACAACCGGGCAGTGGCAATTTTGATCGAAAGCTGGCAGCGGCGTAAGACCGGAGAGCAGATGAGCGCCGACCCGAAGTTGAGCGCCCTGCTGCAAGACCCGAACAAGACGGTGCGCAAGAGCCTGGAGCGCCTGGCTTACGACGCTCACTGCGCCGGCAAAGGCAGCAAAGAAGCCGCTGACCTGCCGCGCTTGCAGGCATTGGACATCCTGGAGCGGGAGTTCTTGAACGGCGATCTCAACCTGGCCAACGCCTTTCTGGATTATGTCGATCAACGCGCCGGGCTGCTGGTGGGGCGGGGCGGCGAGCCGGGGCGGCCCTCCACCTACGCTTTCCCACACCGCACCTTTCAAGAGTACCTGGCAGGCTGCTACTTGATGAATTTGCGCGATCACGAGCGCTCCCGCCGGCTGGCGCAGCATGCCGCAGAGCCGGAGTATTGGACGTTGGCGGTGGAATTGGGGGCCGAAGAACTGCTCTACAATGGCCGCACGCAGGGGCAGTACGATGTTCTCAGCATTGCCTACCGGCTTTTGCCAGCCAGGCTGGATACCGCCGTCAAACAGCGCCTGGCGTTGTGGGCGGGCAAGCTGGCGGCGTTGGTTGGGTCGCGCACCGTACAAGAAGACACTGACCCGCAGGGCGGCTCGGATTTTCTGGAGCGCGCCCGTCCAGCCTTGTTGGAAGTGATGAACGGGAAGAGTGCATTCGATCCTGGCGGGTCGCCAGAACTGACCGCCCCGGAGCGCGCCGACGCCGGGCGCGCCCTGGCCAGGCTGGGCGACCCGCGGGTGGAGGTGATGAGGGCCGGGGCGATGTCATTCTGCCGCATCGCGGGGGGCAAATTCCTGTTGGGCAGTCCCGAGGGCGA
>CAIQJJ010000427.1 GCA_903872065.1 uncultured Anaerolineales bacterium
CGTCAGTTTCTATCTTTGGTATCCTATCATGCTTTGAAGGGTAAAGCAAGAAAGATAGCTATCAGCCTCGGCGCTTCGTGGACACATCACGCAGGGGAAAATTTAACCGCTAAGCCGCCACGAACGCTAAGTTTTTAAGCATAAACGGCGTAAAGCAGTACAGACCACTGCTTCCTTTGCGTTCTTTGAGGCTTCGCGGTTCCAATCTTCACCTCCTGGCGTTAATGCTCCGCGGTGAAAACTAGCTTTTCCCCAACCTGTTACACGCTCTCCCGACTCCAGGCAGACAAAAACGCCAAACCCGATATAATTAACCTAAGGAATTGTACGTATGGCAGCCACAATCAAAGATGTCGCCAAAGTCGCCGGTTGTTCGATCAAAACGGTCTCGCGCGTGATCAACAACGAGCCGCACGTCACAGAAGAAATCCGCCTCCGGGTGCAAAACGCGATCCGGGTCGTGGGCTATTCGCCCAACCTGGCCGCGCGCCGTTTAGTGCTGCAAAAAGCTTATATGATCTGCCTTTTGATGTACCCGGGCTTTTATCAACCGGCTTCGGCCCTGCTCTCCCGCATCATGGACATCGGCTACAGCGAAAACTACGACATCTTGATCGAGCCTTATTACCCCACCCATAAGACTTCCAAAGACCGGCTGGCGAACATGGTCACCGCCAGACGCTTCGACGGTTTTGTCACCACCCCACCCTGCGATATGGATGGATTCGTCGCCGATCTGTTGATCACCTACAAAATCCCCGTGGTGCAAATCAACCCGCTGGATCGCTCGAAGAACATCCCCTACATTGCCGGCAACGACTATCAAGACGCCTGCCTGCTGACCCAACACTTGATCGGTCTCGGCCACCGGCGGATCAGCTTTCTGAACGGGCCGCGCAACATGCGTTCGAGCCTCGACCGGCTGCACGGCTATCGCGACACCTTGGCCCGGCATGGCATCCCTTATGATCCGGCGTTGATCGGGAATTCAGAATTCAATTTCGATGGCGGCTACACCGCGGCCCAAATTCTTTTGAAATCCCCCCACCCGCCGAGCGCCATCTATGCCGGCAGCGACGAAGCCGCTTACGGGGTGATTTACGCCGCCCAAGAAATGGGCGTCCAGATTCCGGCGCAGCTTTCGGTGTGCGGTCACGATGACCTGATCTTCTCCAAGACCATCTGGCCCGGCCTGACCACCATTCATCAGCCGATTGACGAGATCACCGAACAAGCGGTGCTTTTGCTGATTGACATTCTCAAAGGCAATCCCCCTGATCCATTGCAGATCATTTTGCCCTCACGCCTGATCGTGCGCGGCTCTACGGCCAAAGCAGCTTGATTGTCCAGGGCCTCAATCATCCAGAGAGGCAGCGGGGCGCTTACAGCCGGTCTTTTTCTACTGGCTCCACATCCGCCACTTTTGACATCGCCCGCTCGAATTTCTCCTGGCTTCCACGCCTGGCCCGCTCCTGGATGTACTCTTCTGCCATCAATGCCGCTATTTTCTCCGCCAGCGCAAGCGTCACAAGCTGATTAATAGAGATGTTTTCTCTCTCGGCCAATTGTCGCGCCGACTGGTGTAATGAATCGGGTAATCGTAAACTTAGGACGCTCATAATTCACCTATTAACTGCAAAAACTCTTTCGGCCCTATCACCTGGATACCGAACAATTGTACTATCACCGTAGCGATTTGTGTAAGTTTTAGCGGTTCCAAATCCCTCTTTCCGTCACGCGATTGCCGCAAAGTCCACAGTGATATAATCCTCTCATGGAACTCAAACCTCTTCCCATCGGCATTCAAACTTTCCGCGACATCATCCAGGGCGGTTGTTTGTATGTAGATAAGACGCGCTGGATTTACGATCTGATCCGTCACCCCAAAGGCCTCTACTTTTTGTCGCGTCCGCGGCGGTTTGGCAAGAGCCTGCTGATCTCGACGCTGGATGAGGTTTTCCAGGGCAACCGCGACCTGTTCATGGGCCTGTGGCTGTACGACAGCCCCTACCAGTGGCAGCCGCATCCGGTCATTCGCATAGATTTCAGTCTAAAGAGCGTGAAAAGCGCCGAGGAATTGAGGCAAACCATCTCATGGTACCTGGGGATGCAGGCGCAGCGCTGCCAGGTTTCTATACCATTTTCTACCTGATCTTCAAGCTGATCGGGTTAGAGATCCAGGCTGAAGTACGCACGAACCAGGGGCGGATCGACGCGGTGATCGAGACAGGCGAGGCCGTCTACATCTTTGAGTTCAAGCTGGAGGGCAGCGCGGCTGAGGCTCTGGCGCAGATCGAAGAGAAAGCCTATTGCGCCCCTTATCTGAATACAGGCAAGACCATCTACCTGTTGGGCGTGAACTTCGAGATGCAGGCGCGCGCCATTACGGACTGGCAGGCCGTCCGGCGCGAAAAGCGGGTGTGATGGTTCAACCTGCAGACTTCAAATAAATTCCCTGCGGATCCAGCTCCTGGCGCAAGATTTGCAGCTCCAGATCGGTCGGCGGGTCGGTGAAGCGGATGTGGCCGGCAGCCTTCAGCGCCCAACCGGTGTTCAGACGGGCGTCCTCCACCGTCTTGCCGGGATGCAGGGCGGTCAGGATCAGTTCTCCGGTTTCATCAGGTTCGAGGATGCCAATATCCGTGACTACCGCCTGCGGGCCGCCGCCGCGCAGCCGGGCGGCATCCCGCGCCGCTTTGCCATCCAAAAAGCCGGCCGAGGTGCAAAAGTCCACCTTCTCTGGAAAACGGCGTTTCTGGTGCGGCGTTAAGACATAACAGCGGTTGGCCCAGGCAGCGATCTCTTGCGCTCCCCCTGAGCCGGGCAGGCGGACTTTGGGATGGGCGTAGTCGCGCCCGATGACTGTGGCGTTGATATTGCCATAGCGATCAATTTGCGCCCCGCCCAAAAAGCCCACGTCTACATTGCCGCGCTGCAAGTAGAACGCGAAAATATCGTACATACTGCACACCGCCAGCGAGCCGCTGACCAGGGTGGGATCGCCGATCGAGAGGGGCAGGCGGGCCGGCTGGGCGCCGATCACCCCGGCTTCGTAAATCATCATCAAGCGCGGGGCATGGGTGCGCCGCGCCAGGTTGCACGCCAGGTTCGGCAGGCCGACGCCGACAAAAACGACATCGCCGTCGCGCAGCAAACGGGCGGCGTTAATCGTCAACAGTTCAGGAGAGGTGTAAGAAGTATCCATTGGCTTAATAGCTCCCATAATCTACCAGCGCGGCCGGGCGCGCCGCCACTTTGAGCCGCTGGCGGGTTTCAGCGCTTAATTTTTGCCAATACTGCTCGCGGTCAGCCACACCGAACACCCATTCGTCCAGGTAAGAAGCCGCTGCGGCCGGGTCGGCGGAAATCTTGTCCCATTCCAGGTAAAACGCGTTGTCGCGATCGTAATACCCCTGGGTATAAGAAGGATGCGCGCAATAGGGGACGTGACAGACGGCATCCACAATAAAGCCGGGGATCAGGGTGCGGTTGGGATCGGAGCGAATGACTTCGGCGGCCACGATCTCTTCGGCGGTCAAGATCACCCGTTCGGCGGCAAAGGCGGCCTCTTTTTGCTCGCCGATGATGCCCCACAGGTGGGCGTTGCCTTCCGCGTCGCAGCGCTGCACATGCACAATGGCGACATCCGGCTTCAGGGCCGGCACCACCACCACCTCGCTGCCGCCGTAGGGGTCGGCCACTGTGCGAATCAACGGATTGGCGCGCGCCAGGTCGCCGGCGGCGGTGGGATTCATGGGGAAGAATGGAACGCCGGCCGCCCCGGCTTGCAAGCGCGAGATCATGCCAAAATGGGAATACTCTTCCCATTGCAGCGCGCCGGACTCCAGGGCGGCGCGCAGAATGCGCAGCGATCCGACCCCCGGGTTGCCCATATAGGAAAAAATGACCTTTTGGGCGCAGCCGGCCGCGACCATTTGATCGTAAATCAGATCGGGCGTGGCGCGCGCCAGGGTCAGCGACCGACGCTTCTGGCGGATGATCTCATGGCCGGCCGCAAAGGGAATCAAGTGCGTAAAGCCGGCCGCGTAGAGCAGATCGCCGTCGTGGACAAATTGGGCGATGGCTTGGGAAAGAGAAAACAG
>CAIQJJ010000428.1 GCA_903872065.1 uncultured Anaerolineales bacterium
AGGCATCCAGGCATCCTGAGCTTGTCGAAGGATTGTCGAAGGACAGCCGAAAGATGGCGCAGGAATTTGGTAAAATGAGGCCAGGTTTTTGAACAGACATGGAACGACAAACGAGGCGCGTATGTTGGATTTGAATGCCCTGGCGGTCTTCCTGGCCGCAGCAGAGTGCAAAAATTTCAGCGAGACAGGGCGGCAAATGAACCTATCCCAGCCGGCGGTCAGCCAGAACATTGACGCGCTGGAAAAAACTTTTGGCGTCAAATTGTTCGAACGCCAGGGCCGCAGCGTGCGCCTGACAGAGGCCGGACAGGTCTTGCGTTCTATGGGCTGTGAGCTTCTGGCAAATGCGCGCCGCCTGGAAGAAACGATCGCCTCCCTGCACGAAGAAGTCGCCGGCGAAATGACGATCGGCTGTTCAACCACCTCTGGCAAATACTTGCTGCCGGGGTTGATCGCCCGCTTTCGGAAAAAATTTCCCCAGGTGCGCATCAACGTCCATGTTTTTGGACGCGAGTCCGTGCTGCGCCGCTTGCTGGCCGGCGAAATCAGCCTGGGCATGTCCAGCAAAATGGTCGAGAACCGCGACCTGGAGTATCAAGAGTTTTATGATGATCAGGTCATCTTGATTGTCGCCGCTGAGCATCCCTGGGCGCGCTACCGCCACATTTACCCGGACGATCTGTTGGAAGAGCCGCTCATTTTGCGCGAACCGGTCGCCGGCACCTACGGGGTCGTGATGGATGGCCTGCGCCAGTTCGATATCTCCCCTTCCATGCTCAACATCGTCATGGAGTTAGGCAACGCCGAAGCCATCGAGATGGCGGTCGGCGAGGGGATCGGCATTGCCTTTGTCTCGCGCCTGGCCGCGGCGCGCGGCTTGGCATTGGGGCGCGTCGTCGAAGTGCAAGTCGAAGGCATGAACTTAAACCGCAAAATCTGGATGGCGCGCAACCACGCCCTGCCCGGTTCGCGCGCCCAAAAAGAGTTTTGGAACTTCGCCCAAGAATCTCGCCCGGAGCTTGCCAACTGGCTGATCAACAGCGCCGCGCCGAAGTAACTTCTAGCCGCCGGCCGGCCACCATTCCGGCTCTGGCGGGCAGATGACGCCCAGTTCAATCGCCAGGCTGTAGACCGGGCCAAAGTTGCCGATCAAGGTGCCTTCGTAGCCCGTCGGCAAGCCATCCCAGGTGCGGAACTCATTGCCCATGCCAATGCCGCCGTTGAAGCAGCCGGCCGCCAGGCCCCGCTCCAGTTCGCGCGCCAGTTTCGCCGCCTGTTCCCTCAAGCCATACCGCGCCAGCGCCCGCTGATAATACAGACCGTTGAAACCAAACAAACCGCCATCGGTATAGCCCTCAAAAGTCGGCGAGGGCAGGCCCCATATCGCTGGCATCAGGTGATCATCGGGATCGATCGGGCGCAAGTTGCCGGGCAGGCCCAGCGTGGCGTCGGACAAGCCCACCCGCTGGCGCTCCGCTTCCAGGTTGAGCAGCGCCTGGCGCGCCGGGAGATCGTCCAGCAAGCCATAAGCCAGCGCCGGGCCGTTCACCCACAGAAACGCGTAATCGTGCAGCTGACCATCGCGGCTGCGCCAGCCGGCCAGCCAACCGGTCGCCGGGTTGAGGAAGGTCGGCCCATACGCGGCGCGGATGCCCTGCGCCGCGGTGCGACAGCGTTCCGCCAGGGATGAATCGCCCAGGTCTTGCAGCAAAGCGGTCGCATTGCGCAGGGCGCGGTAACCGATGGCGTTGACATAACCGTCCAGGTGGCCGAAACCGACCACATCCATCGAATTGCACGACCAGCGGAAAGAGCCGGCGTTGCCGCTCAAATCGCGACACAAGAGCAGCCCCTGCTCATCCTGGATGGCTAACATGCGCTCAACCACCTCGCGCAGCCCAGGCGCGACGGCGCGCAGCCAGGCGAGATCGGGACGCGCCTGGTGCAAACGTCCGGCGGCGATCAGCAAAGCGGGGTCTGAATCCAGGTACAGGTTGCGCCAATAGCCGTACCCGCCGCCGTCCAGCAGGGCGCGCTGGATGGTAAAGCGCCCCAACGCCAGCGGATCAGGCCCGCCGGCCGGTTGGCGCGTGAGAAAGGCGATCTCCAGCGGGCCGATCTGCGAGAGGTGACAGTTGACCGAGGCGGTGTTGTTGGAAAAGCCGCGCATCTCCGGCCTAAAGCACGAGAAGACACTGCCCCAATGACGGCGCAGCCCCTCCTCAGGCATGCTGAGCTTGTCGAAGCATGCCCCATCAAAGCATGGCTTGTCGAAGTGTGAATCTACAACCTCAGTTGGCTTTGCCTCCCTCTGCGCCGCCGTGGAAAGGCTCTGCGGTTGGAAAGAATCCAGCCACATCTGCAAAGTAAGCCGCTGCTCCCCTGGCGGAATCACCAGCAGCCCGTCATTGCCAGGATCACGGCGCGGCGCAAAGCCGCACGTCGCCACGCTGGCGTAACGATAACTCTCCACCTGCGCCTCCCAATCCGAGGTCGAGGCGCTCGCCATCAAACAGCCGGCCCCGTCCGTCGCCCAGGCCAGCGGCAGATCCACCTTGCCGCTGCGCCCCGGCTTAAGGGTCGGGAGCGCCGCCGTCGCCGTCATCCCCTTGCGCAAATCCCAGGCCAAACGCCAGGTCTCCGCCTCCAAAACCGGCAGGGGGCGCGTGCAGACCTGCGCCAGTTCCAGCGCCAGGTGATCGGCCTCGACCGTAAAGCGCGCCGTGATCGTCAAGCCATCCAGCACGTGCAGATTGGCGTATTCAACCACATTCCCGCGCACCGCCGCCTGGCCTGTCCAATGCTGCGCGCCGCAGTCCTGCTCGAACGTGCGCAGCAGCGGACCACTCAAGCCTCCCACCATCCCGCCGATTCCGATCGCCCAATCCGCCTTCAAACGATTATTGGCCGCCTGCCCCTTGCCGAAGGCATCCCAGCCCAGGTGCAGCAGCAGCGGGCGGCGCAGCGAAAAGCCCACCTGCAGCCGCTCGCTGGCAAAATAAACCCCAAGCGGAGTCTGCCAGGTCTGCATCCCTTGCGGCGCAGCCGGGCGATACTCTGTAACTTGCAAGCCCGGCTGATAGACAAAGCGCTTGCGATAGGGAGGGATCGCCGCGCCCCCGCCAACCCCACTGCCATAAGCGATCAGCGGGTCTAAGATTCCGAATGGGACGCTGTACGGGCTGCCGTTGCACTCGCCGTGATTGGGCCAAACCGGATGCTCGCGGTCGCACTCCACCCGCAAAATATCCGTTTCCACCCCATCCAGCTCAATCGGATAAGGAGGATCGTTGAGCAGGGCGGCAAAATGCGCCTCCATCGCCGGCATCTCCATCCCCTGCGACAGGCCCTCCCCGGCGGTGCGCCGGTCGTAAGGCAAGGACGCCTCGTGCGCCGCTTTCCAGCGCCCACTTGCGAGATCGGGAACTGAAATGATCAGATGTGCCGGATGAGTCGGCACGCTGGGGATCCAGCGCCCATATACGCTGCGCGGCAGTTCAAGCCGGTTGAGCCTCACAGGATGGATGAAGCGCAGGTATTTAACCGCGGTTTGATTGTCTATCTCAACCTGCAGGCGGGGGTGGATCATCTTACGAATCCCGCCGTGGGTAAGGGGATAATATTGAAGCTTTTCTTGTACAGCCATCTTTTCCGTCCAGGTTATCTCAAGTTTTTCCTACGCTACGAGCGAGCCATCCGCCCGGTAGACGCCAAACTTCCTGGCCGCCTCAACCAGGGCATGGATATTTTCGGGCGGCGTGTTGGCGCCCAGGGCGCAGCCCGCGCCCAGGATCAGTTCCCCACCCGGCCCCAAGATTTCAATTGCCCGGCGCGCCGCCTCTTCCACCCCCGCCGGCGTTTCCGCCCAGATCAATTCTGGGTTGACCGGGCCGAGGAAGGTGCAGCGACCGCGCAGCGCTTGCTTGGCGGTCGCCAGGTCGGTCTTGTAATCCAGTTCCAAAATTTGGGCGCCGGTCGAAACCATCTCGGGCAAAATGCGCGTCGAATCGCCGCAGATGTGCAAAGCGACCGGATACTCTAAGCTGCCCACCGAGGGGATCAACTGGCAGTCATAAGGATGGGCAAAGCGGCGAAACAGGCGCGGCCCGATGATATCCACCCCGGCCTCGCCCAGCGAGGTGCCGTGCGCGCCGCACTCGCGCAGCGCCAGCATATAGCGCCGCTGCACCTGCACACAAAACTCCAGCAAACGCTGAATCAGTTCAGGCTGCTCATTGAGCGTCATGTCCAGGATCAGCTTCTCCCAGCCGCGCAGCGCCGCCGCCAAGGCCACCGGGCCCTGATCAGCGCGCCCCATCAGGTACACCTGCGTCCCCACCTCTTTGGCCAGGATGCGCGTCGCTTTCAGCACCTCGCACATCGGGAAGGTCGTGTATGGGTCAGGGACGACCAACGCCTCTACCCCTTCCAATCCATTTGCCAGCACATGCTCCACGATGCGCGCCGGCTGATCGGCAGGATAAACCGCCTGGCAGCCGCAGGCCTCTGCTTCGGCGATCACACCGTTTTCCAGCATAATCACATCCTGCCCAAAGTCGCGCCAAAATCTCAACTGCGCCTCGGCCAGCATCTCGCCATCGCGCAAGCCCTCGCCTAAGGAGTAGCCGGCGTAGCGCAGCGTGACCAGAAAATTGTGCAGCGCCACCGGTGTACGATCGGGGATCTGATGGCGAATGACGGTCATTGTTCTTTCAAGTGCGGTCATTGAAGACATACGGGAACCTCCTGGTATAAAACTCTCGCGCCAAAACTTTCATCTTTGTTTTCTCTTACTTTGTTCTTTATTACAAATTCGCTATAAAAACATAGCAGAAAATTACTATTAAAAACTATTGACCTTTCACTTAATGCAGTATATGATCAACTATCAAATTCAGTCATTATTTTTCTTTCTCACTTGGAGCTAACCAGAATCTATGGGTGAACGCAACGGCAGGCAATCAAAGATGTTGGACATGATCCGCGTCAACAACGGCTGCAGCATCAGTCAGTTAAAATCCGAATTCGGCGTCTCTGTAGTCACCATCCGCAAAGACCTGGAAGACCTGGAAAAAGACGGGCTGATTGTGCGCAAGTTCGGCGGCGCGGTGCCATCCCAAACCGGCGACCCGCTCGAATCGTTCAATGTGCGCGCCCGCTTGAGCCGCAAGGAAAAACAGGCCATCGGAAAATTGGCGGCTTCGCTGCTCAAGCCGATGGAAAGTGTGATCATTGACGCGGGCAGCACCACGCTTGAGGTCGTACATCATTTGCGCTATGGCATGCCGCTCACCATTTTGACGCCGGCGATGAACATCGCCCTGGAAGCCTGCACCTCGCCCAATATCACCGTGATTGTCCCAGGCGGCGGCGTGCTGGATCGCTTCACGCTTTCGCTGGGCGGCAACGAGGCCGAGGAGAGCTTTGCCCGCTTGCACGCCGATAAACTTTTCCTGGGCGTGCGCGGGGTAGACTTACAACATGGCTTGAGCGACACAGACACTCGCCGCATCCGCCTGAAACAAGTGATGATCCAGGCCTCGCAGCAGGTCATCGTCCTGGCCGATTCGAGCAAGATCGGCAAGCCAGCGTTGTTCGACATCGCGCCATTAGATGTGGTCAGCGCCATCATCACAGACGAGGGAATTGACCCGGCCATGGTGCAAGAATTAACGCGGCGCGGCGTACAAGTGCACATCACCCATGAAGGCGCATGACAGCGCACAAAAGCGCAGTTTGACGCCGTCGCCGCCTGACAACACCAGACCTTTTAGCGGTGATACCGCTGCCGCAGGGCTTCGCGCAACGCGTGAAGCCCTTTTTGTTCCGCCAGGCCGATCAACGCCGGAAGATGCTCTTCGGCGGCCGCGCCGGCCAGAGCGCCAGAGTGATGCACCTCAATCGCTTGCGCCATCGCTTCCGCGCCCATCTGGGGGTCGGCTTTGCCGGCCGCGTTCTTGATCGAATTAATCGCCGAACCCGCCAGGAAAAGGATCGACTCGCTCAGGCCGCGCCTTTCGGCGTCCGCCAGGTTCAAGCCAATATTCCCCTGATCCAACGCCCCGGCGCGGGCGATCATCGTCGGACGGATGCCAGGTAGCGGGCGGGTGAGAATCTCTTCCGAGGCTTGCCACTCTGCGCCATAAGGCTTGAGGAACGGCTGGCCGGGCTTGACCGGCGCGGTCTGGCGGAAGTCAATTCCATCCAGGCGCGCCAGGAGGTCAATCACCTCGCGCCAGATGCCGCGCGTCTTGACGCCAATCCCGGCGTTATGCCCATAAATCGCCGGCGGATGCTCCAGATGGCGGGTGGCCTCGCGCGCCATGCGCACCGCGCCGCCGGCGTAGCTCTCGCTAAACATCAGGGCGTTGGCGCCGGCTTCAAGCGCCGCCTCGGCCAGCGGCAAGATTTCGTGCGGCGCGGCGCTGATGTGCGGCGCGTACCACAAGCCCAGCCCGCCGCGCTCGCCGCGGGCGCGTTCGATGGCGGCCACGGCGCGGCGCGTGCGCTCTTTCAGCGGGGAGTAATCCAGGTTGGGATACAAATCTTCATCTTCTTTGACGAACATGAAGAGCGGAATAGGCGCGACCTGCGCCACCAACGCTTCGACTTCCTCCGGCGTAATGCCGGCGGTCGGTTTCAAGATCGTGCCAAAGGCCGGCTGCGAGGCGGAAAAACCGGCCCCCTGGCGCAAACCCTGCGGGCCGTAGGCCGGGCCAGGGAAGGAGCGGATCACTTTTTCGGGCAGTTGAATCGCCACC
>CAIQJJ010000429.1 GCA_903872065.1 uncultured Anaerolineales bacterium
AATAGCTATGGGGTCTATATCTTGCGCACACAGAACAATGAGCTCAAGATATTTTCCAATGTCTGCACCCATTTGTCTTGCCGCGTCAATTGGGATGCCAGTGCGCAGGAGTTTAAATGTCCATGCCATGCGGCGGTTTTTGATATTAATGGGAATGTGGTTAATGGTCCTCCACCCCGCCCATTAGATATGTTGCCGGCTGAAGTGGATGAAAACGGCAATCTTTTCCTTCTATTTCAGGAGGCGTAATCATGTTTGGTAAAGTATTTGCCTGGTTAGATGAGCGCATGGGGCTGACAGGGATTTACAATACGGTCCTTGATCGCAAGGTACCCAAAGTCAACTGGTGGTTTACTTTGGGAAGCGCCAGTTTGTTCTTGTTTATTATGCAAGGGATGACTGGGATGCTGCTGACGGTTTACTATGTTCCCTCGCCGGATCATGCTTATGATAGTATTGAATACATCATGAATGGGGTCGCTTTTGGCTGGCTGATCCGTGGGATGCATCATTGGGGGGCGACCCTGATGGTGCTGGTGGTTTTCTTTCACATGCTGCGCACCTTCTATTTTGCCGCCTACAAATTCCCGCGTGAGTTGACCTGGGTCACAGGGGTGATCTTGCTGTTATCCACCTTAGGCATGGGCTTTACAGGGTACCTGCTTCCCTGGAATCAAAAAGCTTACTGGGCGACAACGGTGGGAACGCAAATTCCTGGAACTGTTCCCTTCATCGGTGAGTGGCTTCTGCGCGTTTTACGCGGCGGCGATGGCCTCAGCGCGGTGACCCTGGCGCGTTTCTTTTCGGTGCATATCTGGTGGCTGCCAGCCGTATTGGCCGCGCTGATCGGTGTTCACATGTATTTGGTAATCCGGCTTGGCATTTCGCACGTTCCCCATGAGGATGATTAGCCCATGAACAACGAACAAAAAAAACAGTATCTTGAAAAGTATTACCAGGAAAAGCAAAAAGGCGTCAAGTTCTGGCCAGACATCATTTACAAAGATTTACTGGTTGCTTTTGCTGTATTTTTGATCCTGGTGATGCTTGCCACTTTTGTGGGTGTGGCCGGCGAGGCGAAGGCAGATCCCAGCGATGGGACGTATATCCCTCGCCCAGAGTGGTACTTCTTGTGGTTATTTGAGTTTCTCAAGTATATTCCCGGCGAATTGGAATGGGTTGGGGCTACAGTAATCCCTGGCCTGTTGGTCGGTTTGCTCTTTTTGCTGCCGTTCTTTGACCGCAACCCATCGCGTTATTGGAAAAGACGCCCAGTGGCGATCTCTGTAATGACTTTTATTGTTCTGGCGATCGTGGTTCTGACCATTTCGGCGACTCTTAACACGCCCGAACAGGCCGAGGCGGGTGTGATCGCTGGCACTCTGCCTGAAAAGATTGCTGGTGGAGAAGAGTTGTATGGCACATATTGTGTGGAGTGCCATGGTGTGGATGGCGATGTAAAGGTCATTGAAGGGGTTGAGGGTTTGGAAGGCGCAGTGGTCAGTCCCATCAGTGGGCGGGACGTGATGTATGCCTTTACTGATGAGACCTTGATCAATATTATCAATATGGGTCAGCAAGACCTGGGGATGCCGCCATTTGGCAAAGCTTATGGCGGTGAGTTAGGGCCAGGTGAGATTGAAAATATTGCCACCTATATGCGCTACACCTGGGATGACCGGGTAGAGCCGCCAGAAGAAACTGCCCAAACTGGTAAAATTCCGGCCCTGGCTGAGGGCGAGACCCCTTCGTGGGAAAAACATATCCAGCCGCTTTTTAAGCGTTATTGCGGTTCGTGCCATCGCCCTGGTAAGAAGAACAATAATTACTTGATTCAGTCGTATGAAGAGGCAATTTCTAGCGGCGATCATGCTCCTAACCTGACGGCTGGCGATCTGGCGAGCAACCTGACGCGGATGGTCCACCGTGAAGACCTGGGAGATATCGGTGGGGTGATGCCGCCCTCGAAACCGCTGCCGGAAGATCTGGTTAAGATGATTGATCTGTGGGTGTTGGCGGGAATGCCGAATACGGCTGCGGATGCCGCCGGTTCTGCCGCTCCGGTCGTATCAGCCCCCACGCCAGTGTTGACCGAAACTGTTTCAGTCACCGCGACGCCAGCGCAGGTGGAAGCCAAGCCTCTTTCTGTACCAACGGCTACGCCTACCCCGACCTCGCCCGAGGATACCCCAACTGCAACGGTGGAATCGCCTACGTCCACTCTCACAGCAGAAGCGCCAAGCGAAACGCCTGTCGCAACGGAGCCTTATCCTCCTGCTCCTGATTCTAGTTCTACCCCTGAAACTGACC
>CAIQJJ010000430.1 GCA_903872065.1 uncultured Anaerolineales bacterium
AAGTCAGAGATCATGTTTAGGCAACACCCCAAAGGATGAAAAAAGACGCTTTCGTAGTGACGGCTTCAGCCGTTATGGGCAAGGTTAGCGACTGAAGTCGCCACTACAAGCGCCCGACCGGTCTATTTTCGTAATAGACATCATGTTTTTCTGAACACCCCAAAGGATGAAAATGGATGCTTTCGTAGTGACGGCTTCAGCCGTTCCGGGCAGGACAGGCGACTGAAGTCGCCACTACAAGGAACCTATTTTCAAGTCAGCCTATGAAACGAGCTTTTCCCTTTTTTGCTTTTCTCTTGTTCAGCCTCCTGTTGTCGGGCTGCGCCAGCGGTTATACCACCTCGAGTTGGCCGGGCGTCGTCGTCCAGGGAGAAACAGCTTACCTGGCCTATCATGCCCACGTTTACGCAGTCAATTGGCAAAGCGGCGGCGAGATCTGGCGCTATCCCAAAGAAGCTGACGCGGCGCGTTCTTTTTACGCCGCCCCCGTCCTGACGACAGATGGCCAGCAGTTAATCGTCAGCGGGTACGATAATATCCTCTACAGCCTTGACCCCGCCACCGGGGTAGAAAAATGGCGCTTCACCCAGGCCAAAAATCGCTTTGTTGGCGAGCCGCTGGCGACAGAGCAGGGCATCTATGCCCCCAACTCGGATGGCAATTTGTACGCGCTGAACTTTAACGGCGCGCCGCTTTGGCCAGCCCCCTTTCAAACTGAGCGCATCCTGTGGGCCAGACCTTCAACCAATGCAGAGTGCGAATGCCTGTACGTGGCGGCGATGGATCATCACATCTACGCCCTCAACCCGGCGGATGGCAGCCTGATCTGGAAATCGGAGGCGTTGGGCGGGGCGGTTGCCAGCGCGCCCACCTACAGCGAGGGACGCCTGTACGTGGGAACTTTTGCCAGGCAGCTTGTGGCGGTGGATTCAACAACTGGCAAGCTGATTGGCCAGCCCTTCTCCAGCCAGGGCTGGGTGTGGGGCAGCCCGGCGCTCAATGCCGGCCGGCTCTATTTCGGCGATCTGAGCGGCAGCTTCTATATCCTCAACGCCGATGGATTTGCCAGCGTCAATACCATCCCCGGAGAAGCGCCGATCATCGCCGCGCCGCTGGTGGACAATGAGACTGTTTACGTTGTCTCGGAGGGTGGAAGCGACGGCGGCGTGCTGCAGGCGCTCGATCTGAACGGCAATGCCCAGTGGAAGCAAACTCTGAAAGGTAAGCTTTACACCACCCCTGTCCTGGCCGATAGCGATACGCTTTTGATAGCGATCACCGATGGCGATGCGGCGCTGGCAGCTTTCAACCGCAGCGGCAGCCCCAAATGGACCTTTATCCCCCAAAAATAAAAGCTTCCGGCGTTCACTTCCCTTCTGCGTAAGAAAAGAGAAATTACCATGTGGGATCTCCTCATCCTCAACCCAATGATTAACCTCTTGCTGTGGATTTACAGCCTCCTGGGTGATTTTGGCATCGCCATCATCCTCTTCACCCTGCTGAGTCGCGTCGTCACCTACCCGCTGATCGTCAGCCAGATGAAAAGCACCCAGGCCCTGACCGACCTGCAGAAATCCAAAGAATGGCTTGACCTGCAAAAGAAATACAAAGACGATAAGCAAAAGCTGCAGGTGGAGCAGGCGCGCATGATGCAAGAAAAAGGCGTCAACCCGGCTGGCTCCTGTCTGCCGCTCTTGATCCAGATGCCGATCATCTTTGGCCTTTACCAGGCGCTCAATGCGGCCATGGCGGCCACCCCCATTCAGTTGGTCAGCTTCTCCAAGCACATCTATCCCTTTTTCGATGTCTCGACCCTGATCCCGCTGAAGAGCCAATTCTTGTGGATGGATCTGGGACAGCCCGAACGGCTGTACATCTTGAGCTTTGGCGTTCCGGTGCTGGCGATCATTACGGTGATCAGCCAGTATTTGCTCGGCCAGGTGATGACGCCGCCCAGTGCAAACCCTAATGACCAATCGGCGCAGATGTCCAAAATGATGAATCTGTATATGCCGCTGATGATGGGCTGGCTCACCTACACTGTGCCGGCCGGGCTGGGCGTCTATTTCGTCGCCAGCAATATTTTCACTTTTGCACAATACGCCCTGATGGGCAAACTCAACTGGGATCAGTTAATCCCCTGGTTGAAAAAATAAGAGATTGCTATGAACCCTACCCTGGAAATTATTGCCCCTACTGTAGAAGAAGCCATTGCCAAGGGATTGAATGAACTTGGATTGAAAGCTGAAGATGTCGAAGTGGAAGTTTTGGACGGCGGCGCACGCGGCCTGTTTGGACTTGGCACCCGCCAGGCGCGCATTCGCTTGATCGTCACCAAACAAACTGAGGCGGCAGAAGATGACTTCTTGATGGATGACGAGGCCGAGGAAGAGGCCGCCCAAGCCGTAAAAGAAGCGCCGGCGTCCGTTAAGCCCACCGCGCCGGCGGTGGTTAGCAGCGCGGCGGTCGCCAGCAAAACGGCAGCCCCAGCCCCCGCGCCAACGCCTGAAAAGGCTAAAAGCCCGGCCGTGGTTCCGCCTGCCCCACCCGCCGCCCCGGTCGCCAAAGCCGCGCCGGCCGCCCCTCCCCCGCCGGCGGCAGAGCCTGAAAGCGTGGACGAAGAAACCAGCGATGATGTGCTGCGCGTGTCTGCCGATGTGGTGCGAGAACTGCTGGACAAAATGGGCGTGACCGCCAACGTGACCGCTCACTACGGCAGTCCTGACGATCCCAAAGATCGCATCCCGATCCTGGTGGACATTCAGGGCGACGATTTAAGTATCTTGATCGGCAAGCGCGCCGAAACATTGAACGCGCTGCAGTATATCGCCGGACTGATCATCGGCAAAGAACTTGGCCGCTCGCTGCCGCTTCTGGTGGATGTGGAGGGCTACCGCAGCCGCCGCGCCAACCAACTGCGCCAACTGGCGCGCCGCATGGCCGATCAGGTCGCCAAGACCGGCCGCCGCCTGGCGCTGGAACCCATGCCGGCCAGCGAGCGCCGCCTGGTGCATATCGAACTGCGCAACCACCCGGATGTGACCACCCAATCAGTGGGTGAAGAACCGCACCGCAAAGTGACCATCCTCCCCAAAGAATAGGCTGGAAAGGATCCATTGCTCATCGGGTGACTGTCACCGGACGATGACGGGCCTGCCAGGCGCAGGCGCGATTGTCCGGTGACAGTCATCTGAATTTAACGCCCTATCCAACTCAGCGACCATCGTATGTCGGTTATAATAGCGCCATGAATTTTCCTCCCTCTCTCCAACCCATTGATTATTTGATCCTCGGACACCTGACGCGCGATTTGACCCCCACCGGGCCGCGACTGGGCGGCACCGCGTCTTACGCCGCGCTGACCGCCAAAGCCCTGGGCCTGCGCGTCGGCATCGTCACCTCTTGGGGCGAAGAAGTGCCCCTGAACGGCCTGCAAGATATCCCGATCGTCAATTATCCGACCGAGGCCAGTTCAACCTTTGAAAACATCTACACCCCCAAGGGACGCATTCAGATTATCCATGAGATTGCCCCCAAACTGGATTACCACATGGTGCCAGAAGTCTGGCGCAGCGCCGAGATCGTCCACTTTGGCCCGGTGGCGCAAGAGGTAGAACCATCGCTGGCGCGGCGCTTTCCCTCGGCGCTGATTGGGGTGACGCCGCAAGGCTGGATGCGTCGATGGGATGCAGCCGGGCATGTCTCAGCGGCAGAGTGGCCGGACTCGGATTTCGTCCTGCAAAATGTCTCTGCCTGTGTGTTGAGCATTGAGGATATCGAGGGGAACGAGGCGCGCGTCGAAG
This sequence comes from uncultured Anaerolineales bacterium, assembly GCA_903872065.1. Lineage (GTDB taxonomy): Bacteria > Chloroflexota > Anaerolineae > Anaerolineales > UBA4823 > CAIQJJ01. The sequence goes on from CAIQJJ010000430.1 coordinate 3,804, forward strand.
ATATGGCCGCCTCCAGCCGTGTGCTGGTAGTGACCGAAGGCCGCCTGGGGTCGCGCGTCTACTGGCGCGGGGATGTGCGCCGCTTTACCCCGCCGACCGTCACCGAGGTGGATGCGACCGGGGCCGGCGATATCTTCGCCACCGCCTTTTTCACCCGCCTGTACCTCACCCGCGACCCATGGGAAGCCGCTCGCTTTGCTACTCAGCTTGCCGCCAATTCGGTGACACGCGTCGGCATTGAGGGCGTCCCCACCCCCGAAGAAGTAAAGGCCAGCCTGATCGAAGTCTTCTAATTATGGGCAGAATCTACACCCTCGTCAATCAAAAGGGCGGCGTCGGCAAAACGACCACCGCCATCAACCTGGGCGCTTACCTGGCTTACTATGGACAGCGCGTCCTGCTGGTTGACCTGGACCCACAGGCCAACGCCACTTCTTGCCTGGGCGTGGACAAGCGCCAGGTGAAAGGCGGCGTGTACGAGGCGTTGATCGGCAAGTCGCCGGCCCTGCCGCACATTCTGCTCAACCCGCGGCTGAAAATCTCACTCCTGCCCTCCACCCCGGCGCTGGCCGGCGCAGAGGTGGAGCTGGTGCCAGAACTGGCGCGCGAGACGCGCCTGCGCGAGGCGATCAAACCTCTGATCGAGCGCTACGACTACATTTTAATTGACTGCCCCCCCTCGCTCGGACTGCTGACCCTGAATGGCCTGGTCGCAGCCCGCAATGGGCTGATCATCCCGGTGCAGTCTGAATACCTGGCGCTGGAAGGGATTGGGATGCTGACACAGACCGTGCAGCGGGTGCGGGCGGCGCTCTTCCCTGAGCTATCCATTCGCGGGGTGGTGATCACCATGTTTGACCGCCATAACCTGAGCCGCGACGTGGCCGCCGAAGTGCAAAAACATTTCCCGCAGCAAATATTCCAGGCGGTCATCCCGCGCAGCGTGCGCCTGGCCGAAGCGCCCTCTTACGGACAGCCGATCTCCCTTTACGCCCCGTCTTCCACCGGCGCCCAGGCTTACGCCGCCCTGGCGCGTGAACTGCTGGCCGGCGATGGCATTCAGGTCAGCCCATGAACGGCAAGGAGGCGATAAGCGCATGACCAAACGTTCTGGCCTCGGGCGAGGCCTCGACTCTCTGATCCCCACCGGCGGCAGCCTCTCCAGCGCGACTCCGGGGGTTGCTGAACTGCCAGTCAACGCCATCACGCGCAACCCCCACCAACCGCGCACCCATTTCGACGCCGCAGAACTTGATGAACTGGCGGCCTCAATCCGCGAACACGGCGTCTTGCAGCCGTTAATCGTCACACGCAGCGCCACCCCCGATCTCTACACGCTGATCGCCGGCGAACGCCGCCTGCTGGCGGCGCGGCAGGCCGGCCTGGCTGCCGTGCCAGTCATCATTCGCGAAGCCTCGCGCCAGGAACTGCTCGAACTGGCCCTGGTGGAAAATGTGCAGCGGGCCGACCTCAGCCCGCTGGAAGCGGCGGAAGCCTATCGCCAACTGCACGAAGACTTTCACCTTTCACAGGAGGCGGTCGCCGCCCGCGTGGGCAAAAGCCGCGTGGCGGTCGCCAACACCCTGCGCCTGCTCAAACTGCCTGAAGCCATCAAACAGGCCCTGGCCGAGAACCGCATCAGCGAAGGCCACGCCCGCGCCCTGCTGGCGCTCAGCACGCCGCAAAAGCAGCTCAATGCCCTGGAGACCGTGCTGCGCCAGGATTTGACCGTGCGCCAGACGGAGGAACTGGCGCGGCGGCTGGCCGGCGAAAAACCGCCCGCCAAAGCCCACGCCGCCAAAGCGCCCGAAATCGCCGATCTCGAAGAACGCCTGCGGACGCATTTAAGCACCAAAGTCAATCTCAACCGGCGCGGGCAGGGCGGCTCGCTGGTCATTCATTACTATTCAGAAGAAGAACTGAACGCTTTAGTGGAGAAAATTCTCGGCGAAGGAGTGTAAGCCATGCTGCTCTACCCTGAAGACCTGCTCAAACTTGTCTTCGCCATTTTGATCGGGGGCGTGATCGGCGCCGAGCGCGAATATCAAAATAAAGCCGCCGGCTTTCGCACCTTGATCTTCATCTGCGTGGGGGCGTGTCTCTACACCATTTTTTCCGTTCACATTGCCAAGAATTCTGACCCGGCGCGCATTGCCGCCCAAATTGTGACCGGCGTCGGCTTCATCGGCGGCGGGGTGATCATGCACGATGCGGGACGCGTGCACGGCCTGACGACCGCCGCGACGATCTGGCTCGTGGCGGCCTTGGGGATCGGGATCGGCAGCGGCGAGTACGCCATCACCATCGTGGCAACGCTAACGACGCTGATCGTGCTGCTGATCTTCCCCCGCCTGGAGCGCGGCATTGACCGGCTGCGCGAGGAGCGCACGTATGAGATTCTCTGCCCGGTGCGCCATTATGAGGCAATGCAAGCGCTGCTCAAAGCCAGCAAAGTGCGCGTCACAGCGCAGCACGTCAAAACCAGCCAGGGGTTAAAGCTGACATGGACGATCACCGCCCACCCTCGCCAGCATCAGCAGTTGATCCAACATCTGCTGATGGATGCGGAGGTGCAGGAGCTGTCTTTTTAAACCCCAACCCAACCCTCCCCAACGGAAGATCACCGTTGGAGAGGGGGAGGAATAAGATGAAACTTCTTTATAACGCTCGGATTTATACGCTTGAAACAGAACAGGCTTCCCAAGCGGATGCCATTTTGCTGGACGCCGGGCGCATCCTGGCGGCCGGCGCGGCGGATGAGCTGCGCCAGCAAATCCGCCAGGCGCGGGACGCCGAAGACCTGGATGGGGCGACGGTGATGCCGGCCCTGGTTGACGCCCATTTGCACCTGGAACACTACGCCCTGGGGCTGCAAAAAGTGGATTGTGAGACCGGCAGCCTGGCGGAGTGTATACGGCGGGTGGCGCAGCGCGCCGCCAATACCCCGCCGGGAGAATGGGTGCTGGGCCACGGCTGGAATCAAAACACCTGGACGCAAAACAGCGCCCTGGCGCAAGGCGGCTACCCCACGGCGCAGGATCTCGACCGCGCCGCGCCAGCGCGCCCCGTGTACCTCACCGCCAAGTCGCTGCACGCCGCCTGGGCCAACCACGCCGCCCTGCAGTTGGCGCAGATCGGCGCGGATACGCCCGATCCACACGGCGGGCGGATCGGACGCGATCCATCTGGATGTCCAAACGGCATCCTGTTCGAGAGCGCCATGCAGCTTGTCGAGGCTCACATTCCACCGCCCAGCGAGGAACAGTCCGCCGAGGCCATCCAAAACGCTCTACCCAGTCTGTGGCGCTTTGGATTGGCGGGCGGGCATGATTTTGATGGGCGGCGCTGTTTTGCCGCCCTACAACGATTGCACAGGCAAGGGAAACTCAGACTGCGGGTGATCAAAGGTCTGCCATTGGAAGACCTGCCGCACGCCGCCGCAATCGGGCTGCGCGGCGGGTTCGGCGATGACTGGCTGCGCCTGGGGGCGGTTAAGCTCTTTGCCGACGGGGCGTTGGGGCCGCGCACGGCAGCCATGCTGCAAGCCTACCAGGGCGAGGCGGATAACCGCGGCCTGCTGCTGCTTGACGCTGAACAGTTGGTGGAATATGGCCGGCTGGCGCGCGCCAGCGGCTTTGCCCTGGCGGTGCATGCGATCGGCGACCGCGCCAACCACGAGGCGCTCAACGCCTTCGCCCAACTGCAAGAAGAGGCGCGCCTTGCGCCAGGCGCGCAGCCGGCCCTCCGCCACCGCATCGAACACGTGCAGCTCCTCCACCCGGCCGACGCGGCCCGCCTGGCCAGCCTGCAGGTGATCGCCTCGATGCAGCCGCTTCACGCGCCTTCGGATATGCGGATGGCTGATCGTTTCTGGGGGGAGCGCGCCGCCCTGGCCTACGCCTGGCAAACGCAGCTTAAGCATGGGGCCGCGCTGGCCTTTGGCTCGGACGCGCCGGTCGAATCGCCCAACCCGTGGTGGGGCATTCACGCGGCGGCGACGCGCCAGGAGGCAAACGGCGCGCCTGGGCCGCAGGGCTGGTACCCTGAGCAGCGCCTCACCCTGCTGGAGGCGCTGCAAGCGTACACGCGCGGCGCGGCATACGCCGCCGGCATGGAGCAGATCCAAGGCCGCCTGGCCGCCGGCTGCCTGGCGGATTTGGTCGTACTCAACACCGATCCGTTCCGCCTGGCGGCGCAGGAGTTGCGCGAGGTCAAGGCGCAGCGCTTGATGATTGGGGGGGAATGGGTCGTTTAGCCCTTATTGCAGCGCCTCGCTGGTTTGCAGGTCGGCGAAGACTATCAGGCGTTTGAGGTATAAGTGGAAATCCGAGCTCCAATCGGTGCAGGTGATCAAAGTCAACTGCGGCTGTTCGCCTGGCTGTAAGACCGAGAGATCGCTCTCGCCGACCACGCGCAGTTCGCGCACCGTATAACGATAGCGCTTCTCCAGCGTCTCCACCATCACCTCATCGCCCGGCTGCAATTGGTCGAGGTAGCGGAAAGGCCCGTTTTCGGCCCCGCCGCTGCCGCCGCGCACGGTGACATGCCCCGCCAGGGCCGTGTTGCCGCCCAGGCCAGGCCACGAAGTATTGCCCAGCCAGGCGATCTCCTGCTTCATGCCGCTGATCAACCACGTCTCGCCGTTGAAAGGCACATACTTAACCACCGCGTCGATCCCCAAGGAAGCGATTACCAGGCGGGTCGCCGCGCTGGTATCCGGCTGCTCCGCCGGACTGGCCGCCGTGGGAATAAAGGTGGGCGATGGAATGGGGAAATCAGGCAGTGTTTGCGCCGCACTGGTCGGATCAAAGCGGTAATCGCTCAGGTCGGGCGTGGAGGGCGCCAGGGCAAAACCGGCCAGCATTTCAGGAGTGGTGGTGGGCGTAGAGCGAAAGACGATCAACGCCGGCTCTTCGACCGCTGGCGAGTTTGCATCAAACCAGCCGCCGTTAAGCTGCGCTGCGCCCAGCAGCGCCGCCCCAATAAGGAGCAGCGCCCCCATGCCAAGCGCCCGCCCGCCGCCGTCTTGTTGATTGGCGCGTAACATCCAGCCATACCACAAAGTGAACACACCAGCCAGGGCCGCGACCGCCGCAGCAAACAACAGCGACCAATCCAGCGCCGGCGGAGCGTCCAACGGCATCTCCCCTGTGCCGGGCAGCGTCGAACCCGCAATGACGCGATAACTGGCGCTGGCCGTTTTCGATTTGTTCGGATCGTAGGTCAGCGTAACAACATTGCTCAAGCTTTCGGTCGTCTTGGCGGTGGCGTTGACCTTGGCGATGATCGTGACCGTAATCATATCGCCAGGAGCAATCGAGCCCAACGGCAGGGTAAAGGAGTGGGTAGACAGGGTAAAAGAGCCTTTGCTGGAGATAGCCGAACTGATGTCAATGGTCGAGGGGAAAGAATCAGCCAGCACGCTGTTGGTCATCGGCGCCCGGCCGCCATTCGAAATCTTGATGATAAAAGTGAACTTCTCGTTGACTTTGGCCTCGCTCGGGCTGACCGAGATGGACAGCGTGGGATTGGGGGTAATGGTACCCGTTGGGGTGGGAGTGAGCGCAGTTCCAGTGGTAGTAGGCGAAGCAGTTGCGGTGGCGCTGGCGGTCGCGGTCGCAGTGGCGGTCGCGGTGACGGCCGGATATTCTTTAAAAATTAGTGGCAGGAAACGCAATATGGCCGTGCGCGTGGCAGTTGCAGTCGCGGTTCGGCTCAGAGCAGCCGTGCGCGTTGCGGTCAAAGTGTGGCCCAGAGTGGCCGTTGCGGTAGCAGTGCGAGTAGGAGAGGCGGTAGCCGTCGTAGTAGCGCCTTGAGTTGAAGAGGCGGTCGCGGTCTGGGTTGAAGAACCAGTGGCCGTCTGGGTTGAAGAGGCGGTGGCCGTCCGAGTTGAGGAAGCGGTAGCCGTCGCAGTAGCGGTCTGGGTTGAAGAATCGGTAGCCGTGGCGGTAGCGGTTTGGGTTGAAGAGGCGGTAGCCGTCGCGGTAGCGGTCTGGGTCGGAGAGGCAGTGGTAGTCACTGTCTCAGTCAGAGTGGCGGTGGCCGTCGCAGTGCCTGTCTCAGCCCCCTGCGACAAGACGCCTGCCTGGGTGGGAGACGCCAATTGCAAAAACCATCCAAACAGCAAAGCCGCCGCCAAAACAATCACCGCCGGCCAGCGCGGCGAGGGAGAGGGGCGATCGGACTGCGAAAATGTAGTTAAAGGCATAATGCTCTCCAAAAGATAGAACGCCTCACGAAAAGGTCTACACGATTATACCGCGGATTGCCCCGCCCCGGTTCTATCTATCAGGCGCGCTGAGCCTGTCGAAGCGTGAGCCTGTCGAAGCGTGAGCTTGTCGAAGCGTGAGCCTGTCGAAGCGTGAGCTTGTCGAAGCGTGAGCCTTCCACTATCCTTCGACAGGCT
>CAIQJJ010000431.1 GCA_903872065.1 uncultured Anaerolineales bacterium
GAGCAGAGATAATACTTTTGAGTGTCAGTGGTATGAACATAGTTCTCCTCATGATCCGGATTGATCATCTACTATTACCACATTCCTTGCTTTTTTGCTCTCCATTTTTTAGATTTGGAATCGCTGTTTCTCGTATGATTTTCTTTTGGGGAATGCAAATAATGGTAGAATCAGCGCTTTAACGGCTACAGTGTCAGAACGGTATGATGTTAGAAAGGTATGAAGGATGAATACAACAGATTTAACCCCGATCTCGGTGCAAGAACGCATTGAGACTTTGACCAAGACCAAATATGAATTCAACATGCGCAAACTGGCGAAGTTGGGTTCGTATGATAATGATGATCATGGCTGGATTCCGTGGGACGAACCGGTCAATTATGAAAAGATTCCCAATCATGCGGATGGCGGTGTGTATGGGGCGCGGGCGTTGGGCGAGAACTTCCGCGCCTGGCTGGACGCGCACCCGGTCTACATCCACCCTTACAGCGCCCTGGGCGGGGCCTGGGTTGGCATGTTCCCCGGCTTGAGCGGCTGGAAGCCAGAAGATCGCCCGACCCATCTGCACGAGCGGCAGAAGAAATATAATATCAGGATGCCAGGGATTGGCGCGATGAATCACCTGGCGCCGGATATGAAGATTGGGCTGGAATTGGGCTGGGGAGGCATTCTCAAGAAGATCCGCGCCTATCGCAAGTTAAACCGTCCGCTGGACACAGGATTTTATGACGGCGAAGAGCAGGTGGTGTTGGGCATCCAGGATTGGATCACGCGCCATGTCTCTAAGGCGCGCAAGATGGCCGCCGAAGAGAACAATGAATTTCTGCGGCAGAACTTGCTGGAGATTGCCGACACCTGCGAGTGGCTGGTGGAAAATCCCCCGCGCACGCTGCGGGAGGCGGTGCAGTTCTTAAGCTGGTTCCAGTCAGTGGATCGCATGTACGCCTGCGGCGGCGGCCTGTGCCAGTTGGATGAATCTTTGCGCCCCTACTATGAGGCGGATAAAGCCGCCGGCATTTTGACGGATGACGAGGACGTGATCTGGTATATTGCCAGCCTCTTGTTCAACGATACCCATTACTCGCAAATCGGCGGCCCGGCCCCGGATGGGCATGATCTGACCAGCCGCATGTCCTTCTTGATCCTGGAAGCGGCGCATCGCTTGAAGATCCCCTTCAACCTGGCGCTGAGAGTGCACCCAGGCCTGGATCAGGATTTGTTCCGCCGCTCGGTCGAGCTTCTGCTGCGCGATCGAACCGGGGTCAGTTTCTCCCTCTCGAAGGGGCTGGATGAAGGCTATGCCCGCAACGGCGTGCCGATCCAGCTTGCCCGGATGCGGGCTAAGGTGGGCTGCAACTGGACGGCGCTGCCGGGCATCGAGTATTCGCTGCAAGATGTGACCCGCCACTGCCTGACGACGCCGTTCTTGCTGGCGTTCTATGAGATCGCCGATGATCCGGCCGCGGCCAGCAGGAACGCCGCGAACTCGCCCTGCGCAAGCAGCATCGAGCGGGTGAAGCGGTCGAAGTCCATGCCGGTTCGCGCCTCGACCTCCAGCAGCGTCTCCTGCAATTTTGTCTGGATAACCGCGCCCGTCACGGCGTCGGAGATTTCGTGCTTCTGCGCCTGCAACTCGCCGCCGCGCTTGTGGCGGGAGCGGTGCTGGCTCCAGTGGACGCGGTACGCGCCGGATGCGGACGCGAAGGTCACTTCGGCGAAACAATCGCCCGCGTGGCGCGACATGATTTCGTTGCTGCTCTTGGTGATCCGCCCGAGGCGCGGCGTCTGGCCGTAGAGCGCGAGACAGATCGCGTCGAGAATGGTGCTTTTGCCCGAGCCGGTCGGGCCGGTGATGGCGAAAAGGCTGTCCGAGAGATATTCGGGCCGGGTGAAATCGATCTCCCACTCCCCTTGCAGCGAGTTGAGATTGGCGAAACGGAGCTTCTGGATGATCATGCGCCAGCCTCCTTTTCGGCCATCACGTCATCCTCGCGGATCGAACGGAGCACCTCGCGGTAGCTCGCC
>CAIQJJ010000432.1 GCA_903872065.1 uncultured Anaerolineales bacterium
TTCTGCTTCGTCCCCGCCGGCCCGTTTATTATGGGCAGCAATGCTGGCGATCCATATAGCAGAGGACGAGAACAGCCCCAACATGAAGTCGCTCTACCGGATTACTGGATCGGGCGCTTTCCGGTGACAAACGCTCAATATGCTGAATTCGCCGCCGCCGGCGGTTATGCTGCAAAGCATTATTGGTCCGAGGCGCAGCAGGCAAGAGTGTGGCAAGAAGGCAAATTGGCTGGTGGACGCGATCGTCCGTATGATTATGGCGCGCCTTACAATCTGCCGAACCATCCGGTGGTCGGCGTGACGTGGTACGAAATGTTGGCCTTCACACGTTGGCTGGACGAGCGCCTGGGTGACATCCTGGCGGCGCGGGCCTCGAGCGCCGCTCCTCTTGACCGCCAGTTCATTCAATCCGTCGCCGGCCGCCGCCTGCGCGCCGCCCTGCCCTCAGAATCGGAATGGGAAAAGGCCGCCCGCGGCATGGATGGGCGCATCTACCCCTGGGTGGGTGAATTCGACCTCAATCGCGCGAATGTTGAGGATGCCGGCATTGGGACAAGCAGCGCTGTGGGCTGTTTCCCTGGCGGGGCCAGTCCCTATGGCTGCGAGGAGATGGCCGGCAATGCCTGGGAATGGACGCGCAGCTTGTGGGGGAAGAGTTGGGAGAAACCCGATTTTACTTATCCTTACGTGCCGGCGGATGGCCGCGAAGATTTGAGCGCTGATCTGAGTATCTTGCGTGTACAGCGCGGCGGTTGCTTTCGCAATAAGCCGTACGTCACTTGCTGCGCCTACCGTCGCAGGCACGATCCTGGCTACTGGGATTGGGATCATGGTTTTCGAGTTGTGCTGCTCCTATGCCGCTGAATCTCTGGAGACTCTGGCCCTCTGGAGACTCTGAATCTTTGGCTTTAACCTGGGACTTGGCCGCGGGAAGCCGGCCCTGCGGCTTTTGAATCACGGAACAAGATGAAGGGGATGAAGACACTGAAAACGTACGCGGCCGGCTCAACGCGCTTGAGCGCGTTTCCCGTAGCATCCGATGAATTGATTCATCGGCCTCCGCGGCGGAAAAGCTGTCCAACGGATTTTGGGAACGGATTAAACGGATGATAGGACGGCGAGGCATCCGTTCAATCTGTTCTGCCAATCCGTTGACAGTTTTTGTTATAATCGGAGTTAACGAGGTTAAGTGGATGAACACGCTGCAACAGTTTGAACAATTATTATCCGACCTGAAACGCGCCGAAAAAGCCCGCCTGCTGCAATGGGTTGTTCAAGATTTGGGCGATTCGTTCCCCGGTATTGAAAGCAATCCAAATGTTTGTGGTGGGGAACCTTGTATCGTCCGCACCCGTATTCCAGTGTGGGTCTTGGCCCAGGCGCGCAACCTGGGCATGAGTGAAGCGGCTATCCTGGAAAGTTACCCAATCCTGCGGGCGGAAGATCTGGTCAATGCCTGGGCTTATTACCGATCACACCATCAGGAAATTGATCGGCAGATTGCCGAGAATGAGTCTGCTTGATTATGGCAAAGTTCTACAGCAATGAAAACTTTCCCCTGCCTGCAGTTCTGGCGTTGCGTTCTTTAGGGTATGACGTCTTAACTTCACTGGAAGCTGGAAATGCGAACCAATCTACTCCGGATGAAGATGTGCTTGCATTTGCAGCGCAGCATCAACGCATTTTACTGACTTTGAACCGGCTTCACTTTTTTCGATTACACAGAATCGCCCCCGATCACAGCGGCATTATTGCCTGTACATTCGATCCCAATTACGCTGATCTGGCAAACCGAATTTCTGAAGCTTGCCAGCAGAATGAACCGATGAAGGGGAAGCTTGTACGAGTAAACCGGCCAGGATAGGGTGAAAAAATTATACCTTCTTCAACTCCAAATCCGGCTTCACCCCCCTCAAACGCGCATTCAAACGATTAACCGCCTCTTCAGCCAGCGGCGCACTGGCCTGCAGTTCGATGTGCAAGCGAAAGGTGAATTCGCCCCCCGCCGCGCCGCTCAAAGCGGCCAGATCATCCAGCGCAGCCGCCAGCGCCTTTAGTTCATCCGCCCCTAGCGCGGCGTCGGCCGCCCGCCGCCTGGGATCGAGCGGCAGGCGCAGCTTGACCGCCTGCGCGCCGGGATATTCGCACGGCCAGGTGGCCGAATCGAGCGTCGTCTCCACATAGTGGGCGCGGTAGGCGGCGTCAATCGCCTCGCGCACGCGCTGCCAGGGCAGCGTACATCCGGCGCGCTGCGAGAGCGCCATCGAGATCGCCATCGCCGTAGCAATATCGCCATCCCACACTTCCGGCAAAGCGGCCGGCAGGATGTCCGTGCTGGCGATCACCGGAGGAGGGGCTTGCAGCAGCGCTTCTTCTGTCAGCAGCCCGCTGGGGACGCTCTCGTTCCAAATGCTGGCCGGGCCGTTGGTCAGCCAGAGCTTGCCCTCGCGCACCGCCCGCCCGACCGCCGCGGCGGCCACCGCCCGCTCGGCCTTGGGGACGGCGAGCGCCTCTTCCTCGCCATCCATCTGCACCATACGACTGCCGGAGAAATACTCCAACAGGTCTTTGAAAGTGATCGTGTCCTGCGTCCATAGGCCGGGCAGCGCGCCCGGGACGAGCAGGCTGGTGAGGATTTCACTCAGCGAAGCCTGCGCCGGCAGCGCGATTTCCAGCGTCGGGTCTTTGAGTACCATCTCGTCGGGGCGCTGCCGCCAGAAGGTGCGCAGGCTCTTATCAGCCCGCGGCAGGTTTAAGACCAGGCGTCCCTCCAGGCAGCCCTGCGCCAGCACTTCGGCCAGGCCGCCGGAGGGCAGCGCGCCGGTCTGCGCCAGGGCCGCCGACAGGTTGGCGACAAAAACGGCCAGCGAGGTCTTGCCTGATTTCAATTCGGGGTGCAAATGGTCAGTGCGCCAGGGGTTCATACGATATCCTTCATGATATTTTACCTCAATCAGTGATCATTGACAAACATTACAACTCTCTCTTATACTTTGTCTGACCAGCCTGCCAGCTTTTGGCGGACGTCGCGGCGACAGTCTGGCGCGATGCTGCCCGTTGTATGGAAAGCGAAAATCTTCTTCAACTGTTCGGATTACATAAAGGAGTTCTATGACTACGCAAAAGACAACCTTTGCTCTCTTTTTTGGCAATCGTGGTTTCTTTCCCGCCTCGTTGATCGCTGGGGCGCGCCAGGAGATGGCCCGTGAGCTAAACGCCCTGGGTCATGAAGTGCTGCTCTTGGATGAGAACGCCACGCGCTACGGCGCGGTCGAGACGCCGCTGGAGGGCGAAGTCTACGCCAATTTCCTGCGCGCCAACCGCGGCAAGTTCGGCGGCGTCATCGTCTGCCTGCCCAATTTTGGCGATGAGACCGGCGCTGTGGCCGCTTTACAAGACGCGGGGGTGCCGATCTGGGTGCAGGCTTATCCCGATGATTATGACAAGATGGGGCCGGCCCTGCGCCGCGACTCATTCTGCGGCAA
>CAIQJJ010000433.1 GCA_903872065.1 uncultured Anaerolineales bacterium
GGCAAGGGCGCGAGGATTTGGGGGATGCGCCGGCGGCGTTGGAAAACGGCGAGGCGTGGTGCATGGTCTGCCCTGAACTGGCTTATCTGAACTGCTGGGAGGCGCTGCGCTTGGCCGATGCGTCTCTTGCCTGGCGCATTTTGCAAGCTGCTTACCAGCGCCTGGAAAAGCGGGCGGAGACCATCCCCGGCGAGGCTTTGCGCCAGAGCTACTGGCAAAATGTGCCCTGGAATCGGAAGGTTCGGGATCTGTACCTGGCGCAGGCCGGTCGCGCAGCATTGGATGAGGCGAGGAATGAGGCATGAGGGAGCAGAAGGTATCCTTCGACGGGCTCAGGATGCCAGGCGTCCTTCGACAGGCTCAGGGCGCCAGGTATCCTTCGACCAGAATGCCTGGAAAGGTGGAAGGGAGAAAAGCGGGGCTACTTATCTTCCAGGAACAGGCCGACCAGGCTGGGGTCAAAATGCTTGCCTGCCTGGGATGCAATGGCTTCGATGGCCTCCAGGCGCGGCATGGGGTGGCGGTAGGGGCGCTCAGAGGTGATCGCGTCCCACACATCCACCAGGGCGAAGATGCGGGCCGCCAGGGGGATTTCTTCGCCTTTTAAGCCGCGCGGATACCCGCTGCCATCCCATCTTTCATGGTGGCAGTAGGGGATATCCAGGGCCGGGGCTAAGAAGTCAATCCCCGACAGCCATTTGTAGGCCAGGACGGGGTGAGTGCGCATGATGACCCATTCTTCCTCCGTGAGGCGGCCGGGCTTGAGCAAGACCGCATCGGGAATGCCCAGCTTGCCGACATCGTGGAGCAGCGCGCCGCGCCGGATGTGATCCAGAGATTCGCCGCGAATGCCCACTTTTTGCGCCAGTTCCAGGGTGCGCGTTGTGACCCGCTGCGTATGGCCCTCGGTTTCTTTGTCGCGCAGGTCGAGGGCTTCGGACCAGCCCTCGATGGTTTTGTCGTAGGATCTGAGCAGCTCGGCGTGCATTTTTTCGATCTGGGCGCGCTGCTCAGCGATGCGCCGGAAGCGGTTGAGGCGCGTGACCCCTTGCAGCCGCACCAATAACTCCAGGCTGTCGAAGGGTTTGGTGATAAAGTCATCGGCCCCGGCGCGCAGCCCGGAGAGGAGTGAGTCGCGGTCATCTAGGGCGGTGATCAAAAGGATAGGGATGGTTTGAATATCGGGGTTGGCGCGAATCCGGCGGCAGACTTCAAACCCATCCATTTTGGGCATCATGACATCTAACAAGATAACGTCGGGCTGGATGCTGGTGGCTTTGAGCAGGCCATCGAATCCGTTTTCGGCAAAGTGCAGGTCGTACGACTCGCCGCTGAGCAGGCCTTCCAGAGCGTCCAAGGCGATTGGTTCATCGTCAATGATTAAGATTTGTGGTTTCGTACTCATAATTTTCCTTATTTCTCACTCTTTCAGAGCGGCGAGGGCCGCGATGGTTTTTTGCAATTGCAGATCGGCCTGGGCGAGGAATTGTTCAATGACGATGGGGTCGTTGTCGAGAAGGGCGGTTTCGAGCTCGCTGGCGATTTGCTGCAGGGCGATATCGCCAATTTTGGCGGCGGCGTCTTGCAGGGCGCGGGCAAGGCGGGCGGCGAGTTCGTTCTCCTCAGCCTCAATGGCGACGCGAATGGCCTGGATGGCGTGGCCGTGGGCAGCCTGGAAACTATCCGCTGAGAAGCCATGTGTCGCGTCTCCGTCTGCGGACGAGGCGGGGATCCAATGCTGGACGGTGGCGAGGAGATCGTCGCTGTTGAAGGGCTTGATCACGTAATCATCCATCCCGGCCGCGGCGATCTCCTGGGCGGTGCTGAGGCCGCCGGTAGACATTCCGCCGGCAGTCATGGCGATAATCGGTGTGGCCGCCCAGGCGGGGTTTTGGCGGATGCGGCGCGTGGCCTCGTAGCCATCCATGGCCGGCATTTGAATATCCATCAAAATGACTGCGTAACTATCTTGCTGCAGGGCGGCCAAAGCCGCGAAGCCATCATTGGCCAGGCTGACTTCAAAGCCGGCGCGTTCCAAGATGCTTTGGACAACGTCCTGGTTGATTTCGTTGTCTTCGACGACGAGAATTTTGGTGGTATAGGTAGAATGAGGCATGGGGAGGTCCTTGAGTATGGGTAAGAGGGGGTTAGTCGGCCAGGGGGAGCAGCAGCTCAATGATTAAGCCAGGGCCGTCGGGGCGGTTGTAGGCCTGGTAGCTGCCGCCCATACTTAATACGAGGGTGCTGACAAGCGCCAGGCCCAAGCCCATCCCGGGCAGTTCGCCGGTAAAGTATTTTTCACCCTGGTAGAAGGGAGTCCACAAATGCGCCAGATGTTCGGGCGAGAGGGTGAGGCCATCATCGCACACCTGGAAGCGAATCATGCGTTCTTGAGGGGTGAGGCGGATGAGCAAGGCGGGGGAGCGGCGGGGGTGGAACTTGTGGGAGTTTTCGAGCAGTTCCCACAGCACCAGTTCCATGGCGCGGTGGGAGAAGAAGAGGCTGGCCGCGCTCAGGGTGGGGGGGCAGTCCAGCGTGATGTTGGTAAGGCCCAGGCTGCGACCGATGTCGTTGAGCAAAGAGGCCAGTTCAGCCAGCGGAAAGCGGTCGCCGCTTTGCACCTGGGCGGGGGCGTCCAGGTAAGCCAGGATATCTTCGATGACGGTTTGCAGGCGGCGGGCGCCTTTGAGGGAGTAGCCGGCCATTTCGACGATTTCATCCAGCGGCATTTGGGGCGCATGGTTGGTCAGCATGTCCAGCCCGCTGATCAGGGTGCCCAGGGGAGTGCGCATTTTATGGTGGATCATGAGGGTAAATGCGCCGCGGTCGCGCCGTGAGCCGACTTCCTGGGTGACATCGCTCAGGCGGACGATGACATTCTTGTCTTTGGCGTCGCCGCCGCGTAGATCCATTTCGAGGATATCCACTTGCAGCCAGAAGTCTTTGGCGGTGGTGGTTTCCGGGCGCACCAGGTAGCGCGGCGGAGCGCCGACCTGGGTGAGCGGCGTTTCCCATGCTTCGCGCGTCTCAGGCCGGTATTGCCGCCGTGCGACCTCGTCGAAGCGCAGAGAAGCAAGGGGGGCGTCGGCGGGGATGTTGAGCAGGAGGCGCGCCTGCGGGTTGGCGAAGGTGAGATAGCCGCTCTTATCCAGGGTCAGGTAGCCGTCATCGGCGCTTTGCACGATCCACTCAAAACGGGCGCGTTCTTGGATTAACTGTTGGTTGGCGCGCTGCAGCTCCAACGTGCGTTGGCGCACCATTTCTTCCAGCGAGCGATTTTGCTCGTAGACCGCCAGGTGGGTGCGCACGCGGGCCTTCACCAGGGGAGGGCTGACCGGTTTGGTGATATAGTCTACCGCGCCCAGTTCAAAGCCCTTGCTTTCATCGCCGACTTCTGCCATGGCGGTGACGAAGATCAGGGGGATGTTGCGGGTGAAGGGGTTGGCTTTGAGGCGGCGGCAGACCTCATAGCCATCCATGCCGGGCATCATGATGTCCAGGAGGATCAGGTCGGGGGGCGGTTCAGAGGCCGCCAGGGCCAGCGCCTGTTTGCCATCCAGCGCCACTTTGACGCGGTAGTCTGATTTGAGCACACCGAAGAGCACGTCAATGTTGGTGGGTTGGTCGTCTACGACAAGGATGGTTTGTTTGTTGATCAAAGGGTTATCCATAGGCAGCCTCAGGCATGAAGAAAAGGTGAGGAAATGAATGGCGCATTTTATTCATAGATTGTTTTGAGATATTGTTCGAGGGTTGCAAGGGCATGTTGAAAGTCATAACGCTGTAGGGAGGTTTCAATCGGCGCCCAGCGGGGGTCGAGAGGGCGGCCGTTTTTATCCAGCAGGGAGGTGTTGAAGAAATCTATCGCGCCGGCGTCATGTTCTAGCAAGAGACGGCGCAGTTCGGCCAGGAGGGGTTTGAAGACGGCTGGATCAGGGGGCTGCGGCCCCGGCCCTGGCTGCGGCCCCGGCCCTGGCTGCGGCCCCGGCCCTGGCTGCGGCCCCGGCCCTGGCTGCGGCCCCGGCCC
>CAIQJJ010000434.1 GCA_903872065.1 uncultured Anaerolineales bacterium
GGCAAGATAAGCTGTTTGCGCCAGGCGATAAGCAAGGTAGTTTTCGTCTAAACCTTCCCACAAACCGGTTGCCATAGCATCCAAGTCACGACCAGCCAGGCCTCCATAAGTGGGAAAACCCTCGCGCAAAATCAGTTCGTTGCAGGCCCGCTGGTAAAGGCTCTCTTCATTCATCATCAACAGACCGCCAATATTAACAATGGCATCCTTCTTGGCGCTCATCGTCGCCCCATCTGCCAGAGAAAACATTTCTCTGGCGATTTCTAACGGGGTCTTGTATTCATAACCGGGCTCGCGCTGCTTGATAAAATATGCATTCTCGGCGTAGCGACAGGCGTCTATAAAGAAAGGAATGCCAAAGGAGTGGTAGGTTTCAGCCACCGTGCGCACATTCTGCATGGAAACAGGCTGTCCGCCGCCAGCATTGTTGGTGACAGTGATCATGCCAAAGGGAATATTCGCCGGGCCAATGTCCTGAATAAACGCTTTAAGCTGCGTAATATCCATATTTCCTTTGAATGGATGGTAGAGCGTTGGATCACTGGCTTCCGGAATCACCAGGTTGACCGGACGGCCGCCGCGGGCGCGAATATTCGCATACGTCGTGTCAAAGTGCATGTTGGAGGGAATATACTGGCCTTCCTTAATCAGCAGGGTGCTGAGAATATTCTCCGCCGCGCGTCCCTGGTGGGTAGGGACAAAGAAATTAAAACCAAAGATGGCTTTGACGGCTTCTGCAAGACGATAATAAGAACGCGCCCCGGCGTAGCTCTCGTCGCCTTGCATCATCGCCGCCCACTGATCTTGACTCATCGCCCCGGTGCCTGAATCAGTCAGCAGATCGATATAAACATCTGCCGCCCGCAGAGCAAAGAGATTATATCCAGCCGCTTTTAAGGCCGCCTGGCGCTCCTCAGGGGAAATAAGGCGAATTGGCTCAACCATTTTGATACGGAAGGGTTCAGGTGAGTAAGTGGACATCGTTTTTCTCGCAGAAAAAATTTGAATCGAGTCGGGTATAATCATACCATGCGTTGGTTGAGATTGATCTGGATTATATGTTTTGGATTGGTATTGGGATGGAGTTTGATTCCAGCGCCAGTCCGGCGGCTTGAATTAACCATCGCCGCCGGCCAGACGAATCTCCCAACAGGCAGCACGCCAACAGGAATGCAAACAGGACGCCAATTGACGCTGCTTTTTCCGGCTCATCTGCGCCTGGGTGAGAGTGGAGAGGTTCAGCTCAAATTTGCGCCCAGTCCCCTGGCCGAGGCGCAAACCGAGGCAGCAGATATCTATGCGACTCACACCATCCTGGCCGAAGCGCGCCTGGAGCTATCCAATGGCATTCTGGCATCTCCGGACAAAGTGCAGGCTTCGCTGCCGCGCGATGCCATAGTAACCTTTCGCTGGCAAATTTCTCCAGCGCAGGGTCGAGAAATCGGCGGAGAAGCCCTGTTGACCTTATACTACTTTCCACTCGACGGAAGCCCCACGCAGGACCGGCTGATCTCAGCGCAAAAATTGAAGATCGGGGTTACTTCGTTCTTCGGCTTCAGTATACAAACCGCGCGTTGGATAGGGTTGGTCGGACTGGCGGTAGGAGGCATTTTTATTTGGAAAGCGAGACGTAGAAAGAAAAGTCGCCATGCTTGAATGGATCACTTTGACCTTAGGCCCTGTAGCCACCAACTGTTATTTACTGGCCGACCGCGACACTGGTGAGGCGGCGGCGCTCGATCCCGGCTGGGATGGAGAGGTTATCGCGGATGAAGCGCGGCGGCGCGGCTGGCGCATCAACCACCTGTGGTACACCCACGCCCACTTTGATCATTTCGGCGGGGCGGCGCAGATCGCCGCGCAGCTGGAAAAGCCGCCGCTCGTCGCCATGCACCCGGCCGATTACCGTCTCTGGCAAAACCTGGGCGGAGCGCCGTTATTCGGGTTAAGGATCGATCGCGGCCCCAAACCGACGGTTGACCTGGCGCATGGGCAAAGCTTAACGCTGGGCGACAATCTCTTCGAGGTGCGTCACTGCCCTGGACATACAGCAGGGCATGTCCTATTTTACTGCGCTCAGGAAAACCTGGCCCTGGTCGGCGACCTGATTTTTCGCGGTAGTATTGGACGGACAGATTTGCCCGGCGGAGATTACGACACTTTGATCGAAAGTATCCATGCGCAAGTCCTCAGCCTGCCCAACGCCACACGCTTGCTGCCAGGACATGGAGAGATCACCAGCGTCGCCGCAGAGAGAAGCGAAAACCCTTATCTGAACGACTGAAGCCGCTGTCATCTTCTCAGATACGAAGGTTAAATGCCTACTCCCTTTTATCATCTTGAACTGGCCGAAGCTTTACTTTTGCATCCCGCGCTGAAGAATGCAACAGGGGAGCTTTTGCAACGCGAGCGTGCCGCGTTTATGCTTGGCAGCACCGCGCCCGATGTGCAAACCATCTCCAGGCAAGAGCGCCACGCAACCCATTTTTACATCCTCCCTATTAACAAGAATGCGCCTTTGCCCTGGGAGGTAATGCTGGAAACTTATCCCGTCTTCAACCCCGTTTCTAAGCTGCCGGCGGCCCAGGCAGCTTTCGCCGCCGGGTATCTCTGCCATTTGCAAGCCGATTGGCTGTGGCTGAATGATATCTTCATCCCCATCTTTGGCCCTGACTGTACATGGGGCAATCTAAGGCAGCGCCTTTACCTGCACGATGTCCTACGGGCGTATTTTGATCAGATCATCCTGGCTGCCCTGCCCTCTGACATCAGCGATCGACTGGCGCAGGCCATCCCTGACCGTTGGCTGCCTTTTGTAGAAGACCGTTTTCTCTACCAGTGGCGCGACTTTCTGGTCAAGCAGTTAACGCCCGGCGCGAGCATCCAAACAGTGGAGGTTTTTGCTGCACGGCAGGGGATTGACCCCGCCGAATTTTACCGCCTGCTCCATTCGCAAGAACGGATGGAGCAAGAAGTGTTCAGCCTCGTCTCGCGCCAGCAAATCTATCACTATCGCGAACAGACTCTGGCAGCCCACCTGCAGTTTTTACCCGCCCTACTCGACCCACAAGAGGCCTGGAGAGACAATGAAAGGCTCACTCAATGACTGCCCGCTTTGACCCAAGTCTGCTGCCAGCCGCGCCCGACCTGAGTTTTGAAGAAGCGCTTTGGGCCGCCGGCGCGCAAGCCATCAGCGGCATTGATGAGGCGGGACGCGGGGCGCTCGCCGGGCCGGTGGCGGCGGGAGCGATCATCCTGCCGCCAGGCAGCGCCTGGGCCGAACGTTTACAGGGGGTGCGCGACTCAAAACAAATGACCCCCGCGCAGCGGGAAGCCTGGGCGCCGCGCTTGAAAATCATCGCCCTGGCGTGGGGTGTGGGGTTTGCTTCTCACGAGGAAATTGACAGCCTGGGGATTTTGCCCGCTACTCACCTGGCCGCCCAGCGCGCGGTAGATGCGTTGGTGGTTCGCCCCGACCACTTGCTGCTCGACTGCCTGTTTTTACCCGAATCGGCTCTGCCGCAGACTTCGCTGATCAAAGGCGACTGCCGCTCATTAAGCATTGCAGCGGCCTCCATCCTGGCCAAGACAGCGCGCGATGCACTGATGCAGCAGTTGGATGCCGAATTTCCTGGGTATGGACTGGCTATCCACAAAGGGTACGGCACCGCCGCCCACCGTGCGGCGATTGCACAGCGGGGAAAGAGCGCCATTCACCGGCAGAGCTTTCAGATCAAGTAAAACGGCTTAACTCAAAACCGCTCCCCAAAGAATCTTGGGAAGCGGTTTTGAGTCTCGTCCTTTCGGCAATGAGATGACCCGCGCGCGGCTCGAACGCGCAACCAACTGCTTAAAAGGCAGCTGCTCTGCCATTGAGCTAGCGGGCCATGATATTCACAGCGACCCGCATTCTATCATGCACTTCGGGGAGAGTCAACAACTTTTTAAACAGACTTCCCGTACTGCTTGTACGGGAAGTCCCACGATTCGCCGGATATTCTCTACCCAGTTCTGGACTGGTTGTCTCTGGCAACGCGCTTTCAAAAAGCTTCACTCATGATGAGGTCGCGCCAGCAGTTCGCTTTTATCGAGAGGTCTCCGGCGTATTCAGTTGTCCGATTTGATCGTAGCACTCCATTTGAGTAGATTCAAGTGACATTTGTCATATCTCATAAATTTCTCATCAACAAGTTTAGCGACGGATTTGGGCGGTGCGAGCCACCAGGTCGGCAAATTCGGCCACATCGGCATCTTCAGGCAGCAACCCCGGCAAGGCGGAGGCATATTCGCTGAGGGTTGAAGCAGAGATTTGCGAGGCCCAAGGGCTGTTGCCCAGCAGTTCAGCATATTGGGCAACGATAACCGCCAACTGGTAGTGCGGCGCAGTGCTGGCAAAATCATTCGCCAGGTCCCAAGTGTTGAAGTTGCCATTGATCTCACGCACTTCGCGCGTCTGGGGATCTTGCCAGCGCAACTGCACAGTAGCGATGCGGCCCGAGGCGTTCGATTTGAACTGGACAGCGTAAATAGCAGTCGCGCTGTGCCCGGCCCCGATTTCGCCAGCATCCACACTGTCATTGCGAAAATCCTCGTCAGCCACCGCCCGGTTGACATAACCAATCAGGCGATAACGAGCCACCACATCGGGGTTGAAATCCACCTGGACTTTGGCATCGTAGGCAATCACCTCAAGCGTAGAAACCAGGTCATCCACCAACACTTTGCGAGCTTCATCCAGGGTGTCCACATAAGCATAATTGCCGTCGCCGTTATCGGCCAACTGTTCCAGCAGCACATCGTTGAAATTACCCATCCCAACCCCAATTGCCGTCAACGTCACACCCTCATCCACATATCCCCGCACTTCAGCGAGAATACCTTCCGGGCTGGTATTGCCGACATTCGCGACGCCGTCCGAGCATAAGATCACCCGGTTGGTTGCGCCAGAGCGATAAGCCTTGAGCGCCTGTTTATAGCCCAGGCGAATGCCCGCTTCAGCGTTGGTGGAATTCTTGGGGTAAAGCTGAGAAATGGCGTTCAAAATCGCGTCGCGGTTATCGCCAGGAGTAGGCTCAAGCACCACCCAGGTGGTGTCGGTGTAAGCCACGATCGACACACTGTCATCAGGACGCAGCCGTTCGACCAGAAGGCTAAGCGCCTGCTTGACAAGTTCCAAACGGCCGCCCTCTCGCATCGAACCGGAGACATCAATCACAAAGGTCAAGATGGCTGACTTGCGGGCAAATTCGGGAATGCGATAGCCCTGGACGCCAAAGCGCAGCAAGTATAGGCCGTTAGCGTCGAAGGGGGAAGGCGCGCCATCGGCGTAGATGCTGAAGGCGACATCCGCCGGCGCAGCATAACCCTGGTCGAAATAATTCACGAACTCCTCGGCGCGGATCGCATCAGTCGGCGGCAGCATCCCCTGGTTGATATAACTGCGGGCGACACTGTAAGAGGCGGTGTCCACATCGAGGGCAAAAGTCGAATAATGATCTTCGATGGTATCCACGTAAGGATTGAAACCATAATCCTTAAAAGTGACATCTTCCGGCTTGGACGCGGCCGTAGCAGCCGGCGCAGCTTCCTGAACTACCGACGTCTCTTTCACGACTTTTTCGACCTCGACGATTTTTTCGGCTCCGGTCGCATCGGCCAGCGCGGGAGCAGCCTGGCGGGATTGGCTTTCTGCTTTCGGCGCTTCGACAAGTTTGGCGGGGGCGGCAGCCGGGGCGCAGGCAGAGAAGATAAGACTCATCACAAGAAACATGAGACCGCACAAGCGGTTCAAGGGCAAACGGTTGGATAAATTCGCGTTCATTCGATCACTCTCCTTTCATTTCTTGACCCCATCATAGCAAAAAGGAGAAACTTTTGCTTGACAAATGATTGACAAGCGGTTGATATCCCTGGCGGGGATGAACAGCGCAATCCTTCGCCAGGGATAGCCCTTAAAACGCAGCCACGACTGCCGGCAACTCACCCAGAGTTTTGATCATTGCATCCGGTTGAATGGTATCCAGATGATCGCGGTTGGCTGCCACATCCGCGCGACGGGTGATCCAGATCCCCTTCATGCCGGCGTTGTGCGCGCCGAGAATATCAGCGCCGAGCATATCGCCAACCATGACTGCTTCCAACGGAGAGACGCCGCATTGATCGAGCGCGGCGCGGAAAATACGCGGGTTGGGCTTGCGGATACCCATCCTGGCAGAAGAGATCA
This sequence comes from uncultured Anaerolineales bacterium, assembly GCA_903872065.1. Lineage (GTDB taxonomy): Bacteria > Chloroflexota > Anaerolineae > Anaerolineales > UBA4823 > CAIQJJ01. Next base: position 6,224 of record CAIQJJ010000434.1, read on the forward strand.
CAAAATCCAAATACGGTCTAAAGTCGCCTTTATCCACCAAAAGCTGCACATCGTCATCATCCGCCGCGTTCGAGATAATCCCCAAACAATAGCCCGCCTGCTGCAGTTCAGCCAAGAGAGGCAGAGCATCCTGCTCTGGCTGCCAACGCGCCTGGCTGGCAGAGTATAAGGCGCGCAGTGCGGGGCGCAAAACAGTTTCGGGCAAGTCTGGCCAACCGTAATCTGCCAGAGTAGTTTTCAGAATATAGTGCGTGGTGTACTCGATAAATTCAGTATTGCGTTCAGCATAATACGCATTTGTGCGTGCGCCGAAATCGGCAAAGAATGTAGGCCAATCCAACGAAACGCCGGCTGCGTGGAGAAAGCGTTGAAGCTCAGTGTTAGCCTGAGCAATCATCGCCGCCCAATCGCCATCGAAGTAGATCAAGGTCGAACCCAAGTCGAAAAAAATTGCTTTGATTGTCATTTTAATATCCACGCGCCAGAGAAACAATATTGTAGAGCGGCAAGCCGGCCAGGTAGCGATGCAAATTTTCAGAAAAGAGTTCCACCGCCCGCTCATCATAATAGGGAGTGTTGCCAGAAATATGGGGGGTCAGGAGGACATTGGGCAGCTTCCACAGGGGACTATCGGGCGGCAAAGGCTCTTCGGGGAAAACATCCAGCGCGGCCCCGGCAATTTTCTGTTCGCGCAAAGCTGCCAACAACGCTGGATGATCCAAAACCCCGCCGCGCGATAAATCAATCACAAAGGCGGTCGGCTTCAATGCCGCCAGTACGTTCGCCCCCACCAAGCCGCGCGTCTCGGCCGTCAGAGGCGCGGTAATCACCACAAAGTCGCATTCTTTGAACATCGAGGCCAGCGCCTGGGGAGGATAGATGCGCCGCGCGAGATCGCCGTCTGGATCGCCCATGCCATCTGGAATATAGCCATTATCTTCCGGGTGCATCGCGTCGCGCTTGACGGCCAGCACCGTCGCGCCAAAATCGCGCAGCAAGTGCGCGATTTGACGGCCAATGCTGCCATACCCCACAATCCCCACCGTCGCCCGCCGTAATTCTAAAGGGCTGAAACGCTCCCACCGGTCGGGCGGCCACTCGCTCCGACGCTGACAGGCCATCAACTCAGGCAGGCGATGCCCAAGCGCCAATAACATCATGACCGCGTATTCAGCGATTTGCAGCGCGGCCGCCCCACTGAGAGTGGTTACGACCAACCCCGGCATGCTCAACAAAGGGGCGTTGATGGCATGATCTACCCCCGCCCAATGAAATTGCAGCCAGCGTAAATTGGGAACCTGCTCAGGCAGCGGCAAAATACGATGGGTATAAAGAACCTCAGTCCGCAGCCAGATATCCGGCGGAATATCATCCACTTTACGGGCTTTAATCACCGTGAAATGAAGGCGCGGCGAAATCCCGTTCAAGCGCACCAACAATTCATCAGCCAAAGGCAGCGTGATCAATACCTCAATAACTTCGGACATAGGACTTTCAGCAACGTGTGGGATAAAGTGGGATAAGCGTGGGATACCTGTGGGATAATTATTCGCTAGTCACAAAAGACAAGCCAACCAGTCCGGCGCCTGAATGCACCGACAGGCCAGGCGTCAACTCGGCGTAGATCACTTCCGACGGACAAGGAAGAGCCGCGCGCAATTGCGCTTCAAAAGCATGCGCCTCTTTAAGCGCATTGACATGCACAATCGCCAGGCGCGCAATAGACCTGCCCTTTAATTCCCCATCCACCAATTCAATCATACGCGTCCAGGCCTTGCTGCGGGTGCGGGTTCGCTCCAGCAAATCCAGCTTGCCATCGCGAATCGTCAAGATCGGGCGAATGTTCAATAAGTTTGCCAACCCGGCCGCCAGGTAGCCCACTCGCCCACTCATCGCCAGGTATTTGAGCGTCGCCAGGGCTGCAAAGAGGTAGGCGCGTTCCCCGGTATGCTGGGCTTGCGCAATGATTTCCTCTTTGGCGGCCCCGGCCTGCGCCGCCTGGGCCGCGGCCAGTACCATAAACCCCTGCGCCATAGAGAGCGAACGCGAATCAAGCACCGCGATCGCTTCGCTCATTCTGGCATCTTGTGCGACAAGTTCCTCGCGCGCCGCCATCGCTGCCGCATACGTGGCGCTCACCTGGCTGCTGACGCAAATGCAGACCACCTGATCAGCCCCGGCCTCGAATGCCCTCCGAAAAGCCACAGTAAATTTGCCGGGCGCCGGCGCAGCCGTGGTCGGCAAGCGGGAATCGCGGTCAATCCGCGCAAAGGTACGCGCATCGTCAATTTCATCAGTGGTATCGTAAGCCTGGCTGCCAAATTGCACCACAATCGGTACCTGAACGATCCCATGACGGGCGGCAATGTCAAGCGGCAAACTAGAGTCGGTATCGGTAATAATTGCAGTCTTGCTCATAATCTTTTAGCGCAGTTTATAGTGTCGTTCACTCAACGCTCGCAGCCGTTCCGCGGCCGTTTCGGGAGTAATATCCCGCTGCGGCATCCCAAGCATTTCAAAACCCACCATAAACTTGCGCACAGTGGCTGAACGCAAAAGCGGCGGATAAAAATGCAAGTGCAAATGCCATTCAGGATGCGGCGACTGGTCGGTAGGGGACTGGTGAAAGCCCATCGAATAAGGGAAGGAGATTTCAAACAGATTATCGTACTTCGCCGTCACATGGCGCAAAACCTCTGCCAGGCTACTGATCTCGGCTGGCGTCAATTCGGGCAGGGAAGCCACATGACGATGCGAGATGACCATCAGTTCAAACGGCCAGACCGCCCAAAAGGGAACCAGGGCAGTAAAATGTTGGTTCGCGCAAACCATGCGCGCCCCATTGGCGCGCTCTGCCGCCACATAGTCGCATAACAGGCACGCGTCATGCGCCTGTAAATACTCACGTTGAGCCGCCAATTCCTTCGCTGGCTCAACCGGGATCGAACTGGTCGTCCAAATCTGGCTGTGAGGGTGCGGATTGGAACAGCCCATCACTGCCCCTTTGTTCTCGAAGACCTGCACATAATTGATGAAATCATGGCTGCCCAGGTCTACGGTTTGCTCGGCCCAGGTGCGCGCCACCATCTCCACCTCAGCCTGCGATAATTCTGGCAGGCTTAAATCGTGACGCGGCGAGAAACACACCACACGACACAAACCCGAAACAGGCTCCGCAGCGAAAAGCGCCGGCGGAAGCGCAGCTGCTGCTTCAGCAGATGACGCCGGCGCGCCGGCATCCGCAGCGTTAGCTTCCGGCGTCAGTACCGCCGGGAAATCGTTATCGAAAACAAAGGTCGCTTCGTAAGCCGGGTTGGGAATGCCGTTAATCCGTGTGTTGCCCGGGCAAAGCAGGCACTTCGGATCATAGGGCGGGATATTTTCAACCGGAATTTTCTCAACCTGCCCCAGCCAGGGCCGCCGGGCGCGGTGAGGAGAAACCAGCACCCATTCACGGGTCAGTGGGTTAAAACGTTGGTGGGGAGAAGCGAAGTTCATAGATTAAGTCATATCCTGTCTGCCAGCCAGCGCCCGCAGAAGGGTGCTTTGATCGGCGTATTCAAGATCGCCGCCGACGGGCAGGCCGCGCGCCAGGCGGGTGATGCGCACGCCCAATGGCGCAAGCTGCTGCTGCAAATACATCGCGGTAGCGTCGCCCTCCATGCTAGGGTTGGTTGCCAGGATGATCTCGCGCACTGCCACACCTTGCGCGCCAGCCCGCACTCGCGCCAGCAGCTCGCGGATTTTGAGATCATCAGGGCCAATCCCTTCAATGGGTGAAAGCGCGCCGTGCAGGACATGGTAGCGGCCTTCAAAGGCGGCCGTACGTTCCAATGCCAACACATCCAGCGGGTCTTCCACCACACAGATCACATCCGCACGCCGGTCGCGGCTTTCGCAGATTTCACAGCATTCGCGCCCAGCGGCTGTGATATTAAAACAGATCGGACAATACGCCGTGCCAGATTTCAGCGCAATCAGGGCCTCCGCCAGGTCTTGCGACAAGTCAGCCGGCCCACGCAGCAAGAAAAAGGTGAGGCGGGAGGCCGTCTTGGGGCCAATGCCGGGCAGCCGCGAAAAAGCGGTCACTAAATCTTGGATCGGGCCAGGGAGCAGCATTGCGATCTCACGCTAGAAAGGCAGACCGCCAGCCAGGGGACCCAGCCGCCCTTCAGCCAGCTTCCGCGAGGCATCCAGCCCGCCATTAATAGCGGTCAGCAGCAAATCCTGCAACATCTCCACATCACCGCTGGCCGCCGCGTCCTTGATCAGATCCGCATCCACGGTGATCGAATGGCAGCGCTGATCGCCCGTGACAACGATCTTGATCGCTCCCCCGCCGGCGGAATACTCCACAGTTTCTTCAGCCAGTTTCGCCTGCACATCCTGCATTTGCTGTTGTAATTTCTGCAGCTGCCCCATCATATCCTTACCGCCGCCGCCCATTCCAGCGGGCATCCGCGGAGATTTAAAACCTTTTGCCATACAAACCTCCTACAAACCAAAAATTTCCTGGCGCATCCCTCGCCAGGCCTATTGTACATCAACAATTTCACCGCCCAAATCGCGCACCGCAGAAGCCACCATGCCATCATGCTCAACATCTGGCGGCGGAGCGCTGCGCTGCGCTGAAACGGTTGTGCAACGCAAATGAACTTCTTCACCGATCACTTGCTGAATAGCTTCTTGCACCGATGCGATATTGGCCGGCTTTTCCATTTGCGATTGTAGCACATGACTGGCGAATCCTAAGATCAGGATATTCTCTTGCAGAGAACGCGTTTTAATCGAATTCAAAAGAGCTGCCGCGTTGGCGTTTTTCGCCTTCACCAGCGCGACGATCTGCTTCCAATTGTCTGCTAAACGTTTGCCAAGCGTCGCTTCTTTCGAACTCGCCGGCGGCGGCGCTGCCAGCGGCGGGTTGACAGGTTTTTCAGGCAGTGGACTTGCCGCCCTGGCAGGAGACGAAGAAGCGGCTGGCGCCGCTGGTGAAATGGGCGAACGTTGGGGAGATGCCGCCTCCGGCGCGCTTGAACGCTCCATAATCGCTGGGGGTTCTACGCGCGCCGGTTCTGCTCGCGACGGCTCTGCCGCCGGCGATTCCAATGCTTCGACCAAAGCCATTTCCAACGGTAAACTGGGCTGCCACGAAAGCCGCGCATCGGACGCCGCGACATTAAAAATGCGGATCACACGCAGCAGCTCTGTGGTGGAAAAAGCCTGCGCATGGCGCGCCATGATGGCGCGCTGTTCCGCGGTCGCATCAACCTGCGCCGCGTTCCCCAGCTTAATCAACAGCAGTTGGCGCAAATACTCTACAACCTGGCGACCAAACTGGCGCGGGTCCGAACCGCCATCCAGCGTACGATGCACACCGTCCAGGCCAACCGCCGCATTTTTCGCCAATATCGCTTCGACGACATCCAATACGGACTGGCCGGCCGCCGCGCCCAACACTGCCTGCGCCAACGCCAGCGTCACCACCTGTCCGGTGGAAGCCAGTTGATCGAGCAGCGAAATCGCATCGCGCATCCCGCCGGCAGAATAGCGCGCAATCAGCGCCAGCGCCTCGGGTTCACATTGAATCTTTTCTCCCTGCGCCAACCGGGTCAACTGCGCCACAATATCACTGAGGGGAATGCGGCGAAATTCGTGGCGCTGGCAGCGCGAAAGCACCGTCGCCGGAATTTTGTGGATTTCGGTCGTCGCCAGGATAAAAATGGCATGCGAGGGCGGCTCTTCCAACGTTTTCAACAGCGCATTGAAAGCCGCCGTCGAAAGCATGTGAACCTCATCCACAATATACACTTTATAGCGTCCCTGGTTTGGCGCAAAGTTAATCTTATCGCGCAAGTCGCGCACATCCTCCACCGATGTGTTAGAAGCCGCGTCGATCTCAATCAAATCCAGGAAACGGCCCTGATTCACTGCCAGGCAGTGTTCACAGTGATCACACGGACGGTCGGCCAGGTTGTCGGCCAGGCAGTTGACCGCCTTTGCCAACAGGCGCGCCGTCGTTGTTTTCCCCGTGCCGCGCGGCCCGGCAAACAAATAAGCATGCGCCACACGCTGCGCTGTAATGGCATTGCGCAATGTCTGCACGATATGCTCTTGACCAACAACCTCGGCCCATAGATGAGGACGCCATTTGCGATACAAAGCTTGGGACATAAGAAGTTCCGCTGAATAAAAAGCTGCTCAATACTACAATCTGACCGGCAGCATCCGAAAAGGGCGCTGCAAAAATTTACTGTATTGTACCAGTCTCCTTTCGCTCACGGGCAGCCCTTTCTAAACTTCAGGGCGCTTGAAAAGTCGCTCTTACATTCCCTGCGGCATCAGTCAGCGTAACCATCTCGCCCGACTGCCAGATGGCTTTACTCGATCCCCAGTAAAGAGCATTGATCGAAGGATCGCCAGCCTTGCTGTAGACACTGATCTCACCGCCGGCGCGCAGGGTTAGTTGAGGAAAGGTAAAACGATGACCGTCCTCGTCGCTCAACTGCCAGTTAAACAATGACAGTTCGTCGCCGCTGAGCTTGATAGCCACACGCTCCGCCGTCAGATCGCCGACGCCGAAAACCGCCTGGATTAGCGCCGCCGGGGTAGGCGTGGGGCCAGTGGGAGTCAGGGTAAACTGAGGCGTAAGAGACGGACGGGGAGTCAAAGTAATCGTCGCGGTTTTGGTGGGCTGCGGCGGCAAGGTGGGCGTCTCGGTAGAAGGGGCAGGAATCAACAAATCAATGCCGCTGATCACCCGGTTCGCATCGCGAAGGTCGTTCAAGGCCATCAGATCATCCAGATTAACCCCAAAATACTGTGCAATCCCGCTCAATGTATCGCCTTCTTTTACCCGATACGAAACAATGCCGCGCGTGGGATAGGGGGTAAATGCTTCAGGAGGCGCGGTGACCAGTTGAGTAATGATCAAGATACCGGCGGTCGTCGCCGGCCTATCGCTTGCCGCCGCGCCTTGCGCGCCAGCCGCCTGGGTCAGTGCTGCGCCCAGCGGCCCGGCGTAATCGCTGCCGGCCGGCTGCCGCCACGCCCAAAGCTGCAAAACTGTCAGCGTAGTGCAAAGTGAGACAAAAACATTGATCAGCAAATAGTAAAACAGTCGTTTAAAGCGCTTCATGGCGCTAAAATCATAGCACAGGAAGAGCAAGCAAGCCAGACTTTTTCGGTGAAACTGCGCGAAACAGATATGTTATAATCTTAACTGAAAACTCAAGGGGATGCTGCAAAACCAAATTGACGAAACCAATGACAGGACTCGTTTGACCCTGTCAGCAGTGGCCTTTATCGCAGCGGCGCTCTACCGCAAAGAATTCGTGGAGGAAGCCATGCAATCTCGGAAATTAATCTACCCGGGTGATTTTTACCGCAGCAATGGGGTTCATCGCAGCGGTGGTTTGTACTGCGCGCTCTTATTGGCCATTCTTAGCGCAGCACTCCTGCTCAATATCCAACCTGCCTCAGCGGGAGAGCTTACTGCCCGCGCCGCGGCCTGTGATGTGACAGGCTTGATCGCTGTTGACACAACCTGGTCGCCGCAAGACTGCGCCCCCTACATCGTCGCCGGAAACATCACCGTCCAAGAAAATGTCACCCTGACCATCCAGGCCGGCACGCGCGTCGAATTCACTGCCGACAAATCCATCACCATCAACGGCGGCCTGATCGTGACGGGCGCGGCTCTCAGCCCGGTTATTTTTACATCCAATATTGGCAGCGCAGCCGGGGATTGGAATTTCATCTATTTTTCCCCAACCAGTATTGATGCATCATACGATGGCGGCGGCAATTACACCGGCGGCAGCGCCATCCAATACGCGACCATCGAATATGGCGGAAACACGGAAAACAGCCTGGCCGCCCTGCGCATCGAGTCTGCGGCGCCCTTCTTTGACCACCTGACGATTCAGCAAAACCAACACGCCGGCGTTCAAATTTGGAGCGATGGACGGCCAAAGATTATCAACAGCCAGATTGTCAACAACGGTCTCTACGGCATCGCCATCCAAGACCTGGCCGGCGCAATGGCGATGAATGGGAATACTATCTCAAACCATCTCTCTTATGGCGTCAAAGCCGTTCTAAGCAGCGCTGGCGCCCTCAACCTGGACGAAAATACGATTTCCGACAACTCGATCGGCGTTTCCGTAGAAACGAATGGAGCGGGGGATGTTTCACTCCAAAACAATACGGTATCCCATAACACCAGTATAGGGATTTTCCTCTACTTTTTAACGAATGCGACCTTGCTGACCAACACGGTGACAAGCAACAGTGAATGCGGCATCTACCTCGATTCGGTCTCCAACGCGATCGTCCAGGGCAATACGATCTCGATCAACAAACAGGGTCTCAACCTGTATTACAGCAGTGCACAAGTTACAGAAAACATCATCAACGGCAATGGAGTGGGGATGTACCCGGCCGAGGGCGCCGGTATCTACATCCACTCATCTGGCAACGTCCTTATCCAGCGCAATGACATCACGAACAATGTATCTGGGGCGCGCGGCGGGGGCATTTTCAGCGGCTATGGCAGTCCTGTTATCACCGAGAATCATATTACTGGTAATTTCGTCCCGGCCGGATGGGGTGGAAACCGCAGCGGAGGCGGCGGGATTTATATCTATGGCGAGTCGCAGCCCAAAATCAACAACAACGACCTGAATGGAAATTCCGCCGATCACGGCGCAGCGCTGTACGATGCCAACAGTAACTATTCCAGTCCGATTGACGCCGAAAACAACTACTGGGGCAGTATAGAGATTGCAGAGATCGAAGCGCAAATCTGGCATTATATTGATGATGGCGCGCTAGGCTTGGTGGATTACCGGCCCTTCCGCGCCCAATCTATAGATGATGCCGGAACCCCCACACCTGCGCCAAGCGCCACCCCTGACTCGGCCTCATGCCAAGTGTGGGGGTTTATTGATACCGCCCTGACCTGGAGCGCGGATAAGTGCAACCCTTACCTGGTAACAGGCAGCATTATCATCGAGCAAGGCGCCAGCCTCACTATCCAACCTGGGACACGCGTAGAATTCGCCGCCGACAAAGCAATTACTGTCAATGGGGAATTGATCGCCCCAGGGACAGAATCCAGCCCGGTGATATTCACTGCCAACAGCGGGAACTCGGCTGGCATTTGGAGTTTTATTCACTTTGCGCCTGACAGCGTCGACGCGGTGTATGATGGCAATGGCAATTATCTGAGCGGCAGCATCCTCCAACATGCTGCCATTCAATATGCTGGCGACGAAATAAATGGCTACGCCGCCTTGCGCGTTGAGAGCGCCGCGCCATACCTTGATCACCTCACGCTTCAGCAAAACGAATATGCTGGTATTCAGGTCTGGAATGATGGCCGGCCCAAGATCACGAACAGCCTGCTCATTCAAAATGGTTTTTATGGTCTATGGATCTCCGATCTGGCCGGGGAAATCATTCTGATCCACAACAGTTTCTTGAATCATGTTGTCAATGGGGTTTACGCCTCTCTGGCCGGGAATGGACGTCTCACCCTTGTGGGAAACAGCGCTTCACAAAACTCGACCGGGGTTGAGATCACTGGCGCGACGTTGACCGATGTCACCTTGCAAGACAATATGCTTACCGGAAACACTGATATTGGAGTTTCTCTCAGCTTTTTAACAAATGCGTTTCTGCAAAAGAATACTGTAATGAACAATGCTGGAAACGGCATTTCCCTCAACTATGTCAATAACACCGTCATTCAAGGCAATACCCTGGCCGCCAATCTGCGCGGGTTAAACCTTTACCATACCAATGCTCAAATTGACGCCAATGTCATCGATGGGAACGGCGCTGGGCCAACCTCTCCTCTCCAAGGCGCGGGAATTTACCTATCCTATTCCGACAGCAGCATACTGCAAAACAATCTCATCACCAACAACACCGCCGCGAGCAAGGGGGCCGGCATCGCCATTGAAGCCAGCAGCCCAACCATCACTTATAACCGCGTCTTGAGCAACACCGTCCCTGGCAGCGGCCGCGGCGGCGGGATTTTCATTGAGGCAAACTGCAACCCGCTGATTCATTTCAACGACCTCTACGCCAACAGCGCCACCAAAGGCTCAGACCTATACAACAACAATGCCGCGGCTCGCCCGGATGTCAACGCCGAAAATAACTATTGGGGCGGCAGCGACGCTACCCTCATTGAGCAGCACATCTGGCACCATACGGACGACGCAAGCCTGGGCGTGGTAGATTACCTTCCCTACCTGGATGACACCCCGCCAACCCTGACCCCAACCCCTTCCAATACTCCCACCTCGACCATCACACCCACCCCTACCCCAACCGAGACCGCCACCGGAACTCCAACGCCTACACCAACGGCGACTCTCTCACCTACCGCAACCCCTACTCCAACCATTTCGCCCACCCCAACCACTTCGCCCACTCCAACCATTTCGCCCACCTCAACCACTTCGCCCTCACCAACCCACACCCCGACGGTTTTGCCCACTTCAAGCCCAACGCCATCCTCCACCCCTAGCGCAACCCTGACACTGCCGCCGACGGCCACAGCAACCCCTACGCCTACTCTAAGCATGATCCTCACCGAGACACTCACCCCAACGCCGCAGCCTCCTGTCTTTTATCTATACCTCCCCATGCTGCTGCACTCAACCGGATTCTCCCCAGGTCATTAGCGCGTGACCCGATCGAATCCTGGTTCATCGCCCCAAACCGGGCGTAATCTGATATGCTATAATGAAACGCGCCGCTTTGCGGTGTTTTTTTGCTGCAGCAATGTTTTTTTGCTGCAGCAATGTTTTTTTGCTGCAGCGATGGTTTTGATTTGCTTTGATACTCTTCTTTCACCAAGCAGCGAGGCTCCTGAATGTATAAATTCTTCCACCTGTTCAGTTTGCTGGCCGTCTTCTCTGCGGTCTTGTTTGTGCAGTTTCAGCCAGTCCAGGCTGCTTCCTGCGATGTGAGTGGCTATATCAGTGTTGATACTACCTGGTCGCCAGCGAACTGCGCCCCCTACACCGTCACTGGCAGCCTCACGATTCAACCTGGCATCACGTTAACCATCGAAGCCGGCACGCGCGTCGAATTCACTGCCAATACAGCGCTCACCGTGTATGGAGCGCTGGTCGCGCTTGGGGCAGACGGCAGCCCCATCATCTTCACCTCCAACCTGAGCCCTTCGGCTGGCGAATGGGATTATATTTACTTCGCCCCCACCAGCGCCGATGCCACTTATGATGGCAGCGGCAACTACACCGGCGGCAGCACAATTCAGTATGCCACCATTGAATACGCCGGCGACGACGCCAATTCCTATGGCGCAGTGCGCGTGGAGAGCGCAGCCCCCTTCCTCGACCACCTCACCATCTACGACAACCTGTATGCCGGCGTGGATGCGTGGAACGACGGTCGCCCCAGGCTCACCAACAGCCTGATAGATAACAATCGCTCCTATGGCGTGTCCATCGTTGATCTGGCTGGCCCCATGCTGGTCAGCGGCAATACCATCTCCCATCACATCTACGGCGTCGACGCCTATCTCAACAATGGCAGCCTCACCCTCAGCGCCAACACGATCTCGTTCAACTACTGGGGGATCCAGGCTCGTTATTATGGGCAAGTTTCCTTGCTAGGCAACACCGTCACTGACAACACCAGGAATGGCATCCAATTGTCCAGCCTCAGCAGCGCTATCGTGCAAAACAACACCGTTTCCGCCAATCAGCAAGGGCTGTTCCTGTATTATGCAGCCACCGCCCAGGTGACCGGCAACACATTCACCGGCAATGGGGTAGGGCCCAGTTACCTTGACGGCGCTGGCCTATACCTCGCCAGCGACGCCATCGTTCAGAACAACACCATCGCCAACAACACCGCCGAAACATTCGGAGGCGGCGTTTACATCGAATCAAATTTCACTACCAACTTCAGTTACAACCAAGTCACTGGCAACAGCACCTTTTTCAGCGGCGGCGGCGGCGGCATCTACGTAGATATCAACGCCAGTCCCGCAATCAACAACAATGACCTTTACAACAACACCGCCGACTATGGCTCAGACCTTTACGATGCAAACCTTGCCGACAGCGCCAACCTCAACGCACAAAACAATTATTGGGGAACTACAGACCCTGCGATCATTGAAGCTCACATCTGGGATTACACCGACGACCCAAGCCTGGGGATAGTCAATTACGTCCCCTACCTGAACAGTCCGCCGCCAACCATCACCCCAACTCCGCAGCCATCTGATACACCCACCCCCAGTCTGACTCCAACGCCGACCCAGACCAGCACCGCGTCGCAGACGCCTACTAATACCCTCACTCCTACCATTACTTCAACGCCCACTGAGACCAGCACCCCATCACCGACGCCCACAGACACCCTCACCCCAACACCCACTGAAACAAGCACTGCATCATCAACTCCCATAGACACCCATACTCCTACCATTACTTCAACGCCCACTGAGACCAGCACCCCATCACCGACGCCCACAGACACCCTCACCCCAACACCCA
>CAIQJJ010000435.1 GCA_903872065.1 uncultured Anaerolineales bacterium
CGTTTACACGTATCAATATACTCTGATCCCTGTCAGAAGGGCGGAGCTTTGCAACGCAACAAAATCTTAATTTGAAAGACAAAGACTTCCAAAGCTTACTTTGGAAGTCTTTGTGTGTATGGCATCTCTTTGTGGCTACCCAGTGGTTCTTGTGGTTAAAAAAATCAGAAATGCTGCTCGCTTTGGGCATAGGGGCAATTTGTTTGATCGCCGGCGGGATTTATGGGTATTCCACGGGCGATCAGTTACGCTACCTGCCCGATGAAGCGGAATATGTGAGTCTGGCGACAAACCTGGCGCAAAAGTATCTGTACAGCCTGGATGGTCTTCAGCCCACGGCTTATAAACCACCAGGATACCCATTGATATTAGGAGCGGTTCGCTGGTTGGGGGGAAATATTGTTTCCTTTCGGCTGATAAATTTCGTTCTTTTTGTAGGAGGATTGTTTTTCCTCTATCAGCTCGCGCGACAAACGGGAGGGGTTGGCGCGGGGTTGCTCAGTGTCATTCTGGCGACAGCCGGTTACCCGGTGCTGTTTTATACGGCCAATACGCTTTACCCGCAAACACTGGCCGGCTTTTTATTCCTGGCAGTCATTTGGCTCTATGAACGGCGAGTTTCAGGCATTTGGCAAGGGCTGCTGGTGGGTATTGTGTGGGGCTGGCTCATTCTCACTGTGCCAACCTTTGTGTTTACTTTTCTACTTTTTGGTCTCGCTTATTGCTTCATCCGCCGGCAAAAAAAATTCTTTGGCTGGATTGGGGTGGGAACCTTTTTGATACTTGGCCTATGGACGATCAGAAATTATGTTGTCTTTCATGACTTCGTCTGGATCGCGACCAATTCGGGCTACAATTTGCTGCTTGGAAATTCAGAGAAGACAACCTTCAACAGTGGAACGAATGTAGATATCCAGAAATATTTGGATGCTGCCGAAGGGATGGGTGAACTCGAAAAAGATCGCTACTTTCGCACGCAAGCAATCGCATACATCCTGGCGCATCCCGCCGAGGCGATCCAATTCTATTTGCTGAAAACGGTCAACTTCTTTAACTTTCGCAATGAGCTAACCACTCGCTCCGAAACATCTCTCGCACGCGAGGCGCTGATGGGCGTGACTTATGGAGCGCTGCTGCTGTTGGCTCTCTTGCGTCTGGTTGGCAGTCAGCGCTTTAAACTAACCAGTTTTGAAAGCTTGCTCTATGCGGTTTATGTGGGGAATGCCTTTTGGGGAGCGATCTTTTTTAATCGCATTCGCTTTCGCCTGCCTTATGATTATCTTCTCATTTTGCTGAGCGCCATTTTTCTCAGTCAATTTATCGCTTCTCGTTATGAAAACTCTTAAGCTTCTCTGTTGTCTTGGCTTTCTCGTTCTCGGCGCTATCGCTTGCACTGCTCCAACGATAGAAGCCGATCTCCCTCCACTACCTGCCTCCCCGACAGGCGAACCTGCAGTGCCGATCGACAACACAGCAACACTGCCTGCAACCGCGCCGCCGACTTCCACCAGGCCCGCCCCCTCACTGACCCCAACTGCGGCGGCCTCTCAAACGCCAACCAGGCCAGTCGCCACGTCTACGGCAGCGAATACAGCTCCACCCTCTCTGCCAACTTACTATCCTATTACTGGCATTCAAATCTACGAAGCGCAAGACGCAGCCTGGGTAAAAGCGGCGGCGCAGGCGGGAGGCGCATGGACGCGCGAAGACACATTCAACTGGGATAAGATCGAACCTGCTAAAGCCGACCCGCCAATCTACGATTGGAGTTCTGTGAATGAGGCGGCTATCCAAAACTCGAGCGCCAACGGGCAGCGCGTCATTGGCTTGATTCAATTTGCGCCAACGTGGGCGCAAAAAATCCCTGGGACAGCCTGCGGGCCAATCGCCGACACAGAACGGGAGCGTTTTGCCCGTTTCATGGAAGCTGCGGTTGCCCGCTACAGCCAACCTCCATTCAATATTCAGTATTGGGAAATCGGGAATGAGCCTGAAGCGTCAGCCAGCCTGGTTGGCCCCCACAGCGCCTTTGGCTGTTGGGGCAATCCTGAGGATGAATATTATGGCGGGGAGGATTACGCCGCGATGCTCAAAGTGGTGACGCCGCGCATCAAAGCAGTTGACCCAAATGCCCAGGTGCTGATTGGCGGCTTGCTGCTGGACTGCGACCCGCTCAACCCGCCGGAAACAAAGGCCGGTTCGGGGGTTTATAAAGATTGTTCTCCCTCTAAATTTTTGGAAGGTATTCTGAAAGGCGGCGGGGGGGAATTTTTCGACGCGGTCAACTTTCACTCTTATGATTACTTTTCAGGCGCCGGCATTGAAGGCCGCTATAGCAATTTCAACTGGCACGCAGTATGGAATACTACTGGCCCGGCGTTTGTACCAAAATACCGTTATCTTGCCGATTTGCTGGCGCAGTATGGCCTGGCTGACAAATACGTTGTCAATACTGAAAACGCTCTGCTGTGCGGAAAAGATGGGACAGAGGCTGTTTGTCAAAGCGAGGCGTACGCCAACACCAAAGCAGCGTATATTGCCCACTCCAATACAATGGCAGCCGTTCTTGGAATTCGCCTCACTCTATGGTATAGTTTACAAGGCTGGCGCGCCTCGGGTTTGGTGCGGGGGGCTGCCACTCCCCTGCCGGCTTTTGAGGCTTATCGCTTCAGCGCAACCATGCTGCGCGACGCGTACTTCCAAAAAGAAATCACCAACTACCCATCTATAAAAGTGTATGAATTTGTGCGCACAGATGGCAAACGTTTTTGGGTAATGTGGGCGCAAAGCGAGTCGCCGGAAATCTCGCAAAGCATCGCATCATTTCCATCCCAACCCAAAGGATTGTATAATGTTTTTGGCGCAGCTTTGCCAATTCAAACGCCATTTTCATTAACCTGGTCGCCGATTTATGTGGAGTGGTAAGTCAAATCTATGCAACGGTTGCAACGATCTTCTGTCAATATGGTTTTTAGCATGGCAGGCTATGCTGTCCCCATGCTCATCAATTTTGCGATAACCCCTCTGCTGTTGAAACTCTTAGGCGAAGCCGGTTATGGTTTACAGAGCTTGGTCACTGTGATTACAGGTTATTTAATCGTCATGGATATGGGCCTGGATATACCCATTACAAAATACCTGGCAGAGGATCACGCTCGCAAAGATTTGGAGGCAGAAAATCACTTATTGAATACCACATTCCAACTATATATCGTGATGGGTATCCTTGGGATGATTATTTTGATCTTGTTTGCGGCCCCACTAGCGACCAATGTATTTAAAGTGCCAGCAGACATGATCCCTTCGGCGGTGATGGTTTTTCGGTTTGCTGGCCTCGGATTCTTGGGGAGCATGTCTTTAACCTGGGGACGTGCGGTCAGTATGGGATTGCAACGCTTTGAAATCACTCACGGCATATCCATCATCGCCAATATCATTGGCTTTGCCTTAGGCATCGGAACAGCATATATGGGATATGGAGTAGAGGGGTTTGTACTCATGCGTGTACTGGCATCCTTCTTTGCCAGTTTTCTATATTGGCTGTTTATCCGCCATTTTCTGCCCACTTATCGCATCAATTGGGGTTTTGATCGCAGTACACTCCGCCGCGTAAGCAGCTATGTAGGTTACGGTACCATCAATCGAGCGGTTAGCAGCCTGGTAAGCAGGTTAGATCAAACCTTAATCGGCATTTGGTTAGGCGTCGCTGCAGCAGGAATCTATGCGGTACCCTTCATGGTCGTAAACTCGTGTAACTATATGATTGCCAATATGCTTAGTTTTGTCTTTCCGCTGGCAAGTGAACTGCATAGTTTGGGACATTTAGAAGCGCTACGAAATATTTTTATACGCGCCACAAAGTTTATCACGGCTTTAGGCAGCATGATTTATGTCCCGCTGTTTGTGCTGGGCGATCTTTTTATGAAATTGTGGGTTGGGGAAAATATGGCCGAACAAACAACCACTACCATGCGATGGCTCATCGCAGCAGGTTTCTTAACCACTTTAACTGCCAGCCTGACCAACAATATTGTGACAGGCATTGGACAGATTGGGTTATTCACCCGTTATAAAACGTTGCGCGCGTTGGTAGTTGGTGCAGGTTGTTTTACGCTCATCCGACCGCTTGGATTAGAAGGCGCGGCGCTGGCGCTTTTCATTGCAACGGCAGTAGATATTCTCTATCAATTCGTAGTGATCAAACGAGATTTGTCCATCTCTCCCCAAACTTTGTTCCGGCAGGCTTCTCTCGCCCCCATCGGACTGGGACTCGTACTAGGCTGCATCTTCTTTTTCCTGCGTCCGGCGGCTCATTCCTGGATTGGGTTAATTGCGGTTGGGGGTTTGTATGAAGTCATCTATCTTGTCGCCGGCTATTTTCTCGGCATATTTGGCGAAACGGAAATACGCGCGGTTCTCAGTTTATGGAATTCTGTCGTCAACCAGCTTGCGCGGCTTAAAGCCAGAAAGGCTGCTTAAATGATTTCCGGTTTAAGGAACCGTCTCTGGTTACCGGGATCAAAATTCAGCCGCGCCATGCTACTCTGCATTTTAGCAGTCAGTACGGTCAGTAAATTCTTCGATGTTTTCACACTTAACTGGGGGAATGTGTGGTTGGCGCGCGCCAGCCTGCAGGGAAAAAACGCCTATTTCGATATCGCTCAACAGATTCTGGATAGGCTCGAAAACAGTTTGCTGGCAAAATCCGCGTACAAAAGCCTGGCAACCACCCATTTATTGAGAGGCAATGCTTCGCAAGCCTTGCAATATGCCCTCCAAGCGGTTCAATTAGCGCCGCAGGACCTTTGGGCTGCTGATCTCGCCGGACAAGCCTATTGGGCTGGCGGCGATGGGGAAAAAGCCCGCCATTTTTGGCAGAAAAATGATACGTTAAAGCCACGTCTCGAACGATTAGATGCTCAAGGTTGGCAAAGCTTACGCCAAGGCGATGATAAAAAAGCTCTGATTTATTTTGAACAAGAAATAAAGCTCGATCCCACCTGGCCATGGGGATACTGGGCAATTTCAAGCTATTACTGGAATGCGCAACAAACTGATCTGGCGCGACCGTACTTAGAAAAGGCCGCGGTGTTATTGCATAAAGACTCCCCTGAGCAATTATTAATAAGCGGGCGATTAAGTATATTAGATAAAGACTATGCGGCGGCTGAGAAACAATTCTGCCAGGCTTTTGCATTAAGCTCACAAAAGTGGTTCTTTGAGAGTTGTTTGTGGTCGCTCTGGCGGCGAGGCGACTGGGAAAAAGGCCTGGCGGCGATGGAGAAGATGCACAGTACGGAACCCATCTTGGCTTACGCAGCGGCCGAAAATTGGGGGGAACGACTTTTCGCAGCCCAAAAATATGCACAGGCAGCAGATTTTTACCGTTTTGCATGTTCTCAAAGCGATCCAGATTCGCATGCCTGCCAACAACTCAATACATTAAAAAAACGCTTCCTTGAATAAGAGAATTCATCACGATGCGAATAAAACACAGCTCTATTGTTGGATTTTTACTGATCTTATCTTTTGCAGCAGACGCGGCGAACAGCCTTTTGGCGAATAATGGGCGAGATTCGATTCAGATATCCATTTATGTGCGTCTCTTGGCGGAGGCGTATTTTCTGTTTTACCTGATCATTACGAAGCGTAAAACCTGGCTTTGGGAAGCTGGAGCAGCATTCATAGCTATCTGGCTTATTGGGGCTTTAGTTATCTCCCAAAGCACAGCGGGGAGATATGATTTCTTTGAAAGTTTTAAGGACCTTAATAAAATGTTCTTCGTTTTTATCTGCCTGGTGACCTTCAAAGAGGTATTCCAGATACAGAATGGAACGCGGACGCGTTTATTTAAACTCTTTGAATGGCTTATTCTCATCGAGGTTGCCAGCGTTATCTTAGGCTTTGTGTTTGATGTGGATTTGCTGGCAAGCTATACTAGAACCGTAAAGGGTGTAACCACCGTCGCCCGCTTTGGCTATCAGGGACTCATCCCGGCGCAAAACGAGGTCAGCGCTTTTTTTCTGATCGCATTCTTTTATTTTCTGTGGAAAAACATTTATTTAAAGTCGGGAACCCTGTATCTTTTGCTAACAACCATTGCTGGGGTTTTGACTGGCACGAAGGTTGGGGCATTGTTAGCTGGTTTATTGGTGCTTTACCTCTTGAAGCGCCTGCGACTCCGTATTCGTCGAACCCATCTCATTCTACTCGCGGTTCTCGTCGGAATATGCGTGGTCGCTTTTGTGCAGCGCGACTATTTACTCTCTCGCTTTGAGCCTACGATCAATTACTTCACTTATTGGGTTGAACAAAGAGGCGCCGTCATCCTCTTTACTACTGGCCGCAATGTAAAAGTAGATCAGATCGTCCTGCAAGTTCTGCCACATTTCAACTGGATCAATATTCTGTTTGGTGGATACAACCTATCAAGATTCGCAACTGAAATGGATATTATAGATGTCTTTTTAAAACTTGGCGCGATCGGAACATTGTTGTTTTACAGTTTGTATATCGGCATCATACTGCGCCCCAAACAGGTTAAAATCAATCTGAATCGCCTATTGTTTGTCATCGTCTGGTTAAGCGTTTCAACAACTGCCGGGCATGTGGTATTTTCGGCAATCAATGGGGCCTACCTGGCAATTCTCTTGCTGGCATTTGAGACATTCTCCCACAAAGAAGAAGCGGCGACTCCCTCTATAGAACTCACCCCGGCTTTAAGCCCTCTACCTTCCGTGGTTTCGTAAAAAAAGCCTACCATGAAAGTACTTCTAATTACCAGCATGTATCCTAGCCTTAAGAATCCCTATTATGGGTGTTTCATCAAGGAACAGAAAGAGCTGATCGAGAAAAAAGGGGCTGACATTCTGATTGCAGCAACTGATGATACACGGCGTGGAAGTTTTAATGCTCTGCGGAAATATTCTCGCCTGGCTTTTAAAGCGCTGCGGCTGGCGGCAACCAACCAATTTGACATTATCCATGCCCATACAACCTTCTTTGGTGGGTTCATCGGTTTACTAATTGCCTGGTTGTGGCGAAAGCCATTGATCGTCACCATCCATGGAACAGGCGACGTTGGTCTTTTCACGCGAAAAAACTTCCTTCATGGTCATCGAAACCTGGCAACCAAGTTGGCTAAATTTTGCCTGGCGCGAGTAGATGGGATTATCGCAGTCAGCGACTATCTGAAAACATGTATGGTCAACGATCTAGGAATTTCACCGGAAAAAATTAGAGTTATTGATATGGGGGTCAATACCGATTTATTCAGCCCAACTGAACAAAAACTGGCGCGCGCCCAGTTAAATTTACCCGAGCCGGATACCAAGATATTATTATATGTTGGCAGTCTACACAAAACCAAAGGGGTAGACTATCTCTTAAAAGCCATCCTTCAAATGAGTTTATCGAACTACCTGTTGGTGGTTATTGGCGATGGCTTAGAACGTTCAGCATTGGAAGCCTTTGCACATGAACAAGGGTTGCACACTTTATTTACCGGTATTTTGCCGAAAGAGAATATCCCCTTGTGGATGTCGGCAGCCGATTTGCTGGTCCATCCGAGTTTGAGCGAGGGATTTGGGCTGGTTGCTTTGGAAGCATTGAGTTGTAGGACGCCGGTGGTGGTCTCGAAGGTAGGCGGCCTCCCTGAAATTGTGGACGACGACATAGATGGATACCTTATTGATCCAGCCAATCCGCCGGCATTGGCGGCCGGCATTGCGCAGGGTTTACAAAACGCAACGCGGCTAAGAAAACAGGGCCGAGAGAAAGCCTTACGCCATGACAGTGCAGCGCAAGTGGCCAAAGTCCTGGAGTTTTATCAACATTTTACGCAAAACAAGATGCATTGACAGTATCGTCCCAACAATTCGGTGTAGGAAGGCAAAAGCGCCGGTTACTGAACTTGATCGAACACTTGACAGGGGGTTTGCGAGAGGCGTGAGCAGAAACTCAATTGAGATGATACCATTGACGATTGTCTCATCTTATGGGAAAATGACCGCCGCTCTTATGCTGAGGATGTCAAGCACGCATGGCAAATTGTCTGTTTGGCTGATCAATACTACAGCGAACTACGGAAAGAGAACATGAAAAAGATTTGTATTCTTGGTATGGGTTATATTGGTTTGCCAACTGCAGCAATGTTTGCCACACATAATGTGCAAGTGGTTGGGGTGGACATCAATCAGTCTATTATCCAAACTCTAAGTAGTGGAGGAATCCATATTCAGGAAAATGGTCTGCAAGAGTTGGTCAGCCAGGCGCTCCAAAGCGGCAACCTGCGCCCCGCGCTAACACCAGAACCTGCGGATGCCTTTGTTATTGCGGTACCCACCCCTTTCAATGCCGACAAAACCGCTGATATGCGTGCGGTTGCTGCTGCAACAGAATCCATTGTGCCCCACTTACGCAAAGGGAATTTGGTGATTCTCGAGTCAACTTCGCCGCCATTGACTACAGTGAATCTTGTGAAGCCGATCCTCGAAAAATCAGGAATGCAGGCCGGAATAGATTTCTTACTGGCTTACTCTCCTGAACGAGTTTTGCCGGGACAAATTTTGCGCGAACTGGTTGAAAATGCGCGTGTGATTGGCGGCGTCAACCCTGACTCGGCGCAAGCCGGGCGGGCGCTTTACGCGGCTTTTGTCAAGGGGGAGATCGTGATGACCGATGCGACCACCGCCGAATTGGTCAAACTCATGGAAAATACTTATCGCGATGTCAATATTGCGATTGCCAATGAGTTTTCCCGCCTGGCGGATCGTTTCGGCGCGGATATTTGGGAAGTGGTTGAGATTGCGAATCGCCATCCGCGAGTAAAAATTCTTTCGCCCGGACCTGGCGTCGGGGGGCATTGTATTAGTGTGGATCCCTGGTTTCTCGTCGAAGCCGCGCCAGATCTGACACCTTTGATCTTGACCGCGCGCAAGGTAAACGATGCACAACCGGCTTATGTGGTTGAGTTGGTGCAGCGCGCGATGGGGGGAAAGCTTGCAGGGCATTCAATTGCTGTCTTAGGCTTGTCTTACAAGCCGAATGTGGATGATCTGCGCGAA
>CAIQJJ010000436.1 GCA_903872065.1 uncultured Anaerolineales bacterium
ACCTTCCAGCGCTCCAACAGCCAGGCCAGGATCAGCCAGCCCAGGCTTACTCCAGCCAGCAGCACACCTGTTTCTTTGGTCAGGCAGGCCAGCAGCGCCCACAGAGTGCAAAGCAGAAACTGGAAGACCTGCCGGCGGCGCGAGAGGCGATTCAGGGCCTGCGATCCCGACAGCCAGAACAGTCCTAGCCAGGCCGATTGCAGCATTTCCGGCTTCGATAGGGTGTAGAAATTCTCCACTACGGGGCCGGCCAGCAGCAGCAAAACAGCGGCCAGCCAGGCCTGCAGCCGCGCCGCGCCGGCGCGGCGGGCAAGCCAGTAGACACTGACTACCAACCAGCCCAGCAGGAGGGTATTGCCAACGTAAAACCAGGCCGCCTGCCGTCCGAAGACGCCGTATAGCGCTGCATAGTACAGCCAGTAGAGCGGACGGTAGCGCGCCGCCGTGGGATCCTCATTCCAATGGAAGTTGCCGGCCAGCAGCCGGTGGGCGACCGTGTCGGCGGTCGGGTCGTCAAACAGCCCGAACTGCGCCGACAGCAGGCGCGGCAGCATCAGGGCTAAGGTGAACAGCAGCAAACTACCCACCGCCAGCCATTTGGGAGCATGGAAATGGCGGGGGCTCTTTTTTTCGTCGGGTATTGGGGAGCGGTGCATCAAAAATTCCTTTGAATATCTTACCGGTGAATTTTATCAGAGATCAAAATGAGAAAGCTTTCCTGAAACAACGTCATTTAACCTCGTATTGCGATATTCACCAGGTAGTTTTATAATCATTTTCGAGAGAGTTGTCCCCTTGTTTTCCAACCAGCTCAGACTGAACGAGGGGGGAAGTTTTCTATGCCTGGATTTGCCGATATTTTGATCGAAAATGCTCGCGTCTTCACTGCCGACGCCGCACAGCCCTTTGCCGAGGCGCTGGCGGTGCAGGGGGAGCGCCTCCTCTTTGTGGGTGGGCGCGCCGAAGCGCAGGCCTTCCGTGGGCCAGGAACGCGCCTCGTAGATGCCGGCGGCGGTACGCTGATGCCCGGCTTCATTGACGGCCACTTCCATCTGCTGCACGGCGCACTCCACCTGGGGCGCATGCAGTTAGAACCTGCCCTCGATTATGAGCAGTTGTCCGCCTCGATCCTGGCTTACGCCGCCGAACATCCCAACGAACCCTGGCTGGCCGGGGTGGGTGTGCGCTACAACTTGGGGCCAGGCCATACCTGTCTCAACCGCCGTCATCTCGACGCCCTCATCGCTGACCGCCCCATCTTGCTCAACGCCTATGACGGGCATACCTTCTGGGCCAATACCCTGGCTTTGCAGATGGCCGGCATATTCCACGGCGGCGACTGCGGCCCGAACAGCGTCATTGTCTTGGATGAGGCCGGTGAAGCGACCGGCGAACTGCGCGAATTTGCCGCCGCCAAACCCGTCAACGACCTGATTCCCATGATTGACGAGGCGCGCTGGCGCTCGCTGGTGCAGCAGGCGCTCGCCCTCGCCGCCTCTCTGGGTGTGACCAGCATCCACAATATGAACGGCAATCCTGAGCAGGCGGCCTTCTTTAATGCCCTGGCGGAGGCCGGCGAATTGACCTGCCGCATCTCACTCGCTTACAGCTTCTCGCCTGAAACGCCTCTGGCTGCCTTGCAAGAGGCGCTGGCTTTGAAACAAACCTATGTCAGTTCCCTGCTGCGCGCCGGCTGCGTCAAATTGTTCATGGATGGCGTCATCGAGGGTTACACCGGTCTGCTCTTAGCTCCCTACGCCGATGATTCTGCCGTCTGCGGCGCGGCCAACTACGCGCCGGCTCACTTTAACCAGATTGTCGCCGAGGCTGATCGCCTGGGCTTGCAGGTTGCCGTCCATGCTGTGGGCGATGGCGGTGTGCGCCAGGTCTTGGACGCTTACGAAAACGCCCAACGCCAGAATGGACGACGCGACGCCCGCCATCGCATTGAGCATATCGAACTGGCCCATCCCGCTGATTGGCCGCGCTTTCGCGCCCTGGGCGTCCTGGCTTCCATGCAGCCTTTGCACGCCCCTCCATGCTTTGACGAGCATGATCTGTGGCTGGCGCACGCCGGCCGCGCCCGCTGGCCGTACAGTTTTGCCTGGCAGAGCCTGCGCCAGGCCGGCGCGACCCTGGTCTTCGGCTCGGATTGGCCGGTTGTCACCCAAAATCCACTGCACGGCGTGTCCAACGCCCTCAACCGCCGGCCCTGGGATGAGGGGTTGCCCGATCAACGCCAGTCTTTAGCCGATACTCTGACCGCCTACACCCGCGACGCCGCCTTTGCCGAATTTCAAGAACATTGCAAGGGCCAGCTCAAAGCCGGTCGCCTGGCGGACCTGGTTTTGTTTCCGCAAGACCTCTTCGCCGCGCCTCCCTCCGCCCTGGCCGCCCTCCAACCCTGCCTGACGATGCTGGGAGGGCGCATCGTCTACGAGGCATAAGTGTTTCAGATTGACGCAGCATATAGAATGTCTCTACAGTCCACCCCCTCTTCCTGGCGACTTGGCCTTACTGGCTATCCTCTCGGTCACAGCATTTCCCCGCAAATCCAGGGCGCGGCGCTACGCAGCCTCGGCTTGCAAGGCGAATACCGCCTCTATCCTGTCGCGCCTGGCGCAGAAGGCCCTGGTTCGCTGGCCGAGTTGGTCGGGCGTCTGCGCGCCGGCGATCTGCATGGCTTGAACGTCACTATCCCACATAAACAGGCGATCATGCCGCTGTTGGATGAACTCACACCCATCGCCCGCGCCATCGGCGCTGTTAACACCATCTTTCGCCAGGGTGAGCGGTTGATCGGCGACAACACCGACGCGCCGGGCTTCCTGACCGATCTAGAGAGTTTGACCTTCCCCGGCTTTACCCGCCCTGCCGTCGCCAGAGTCGCCTTGATCTTGGGCGCCGGCGGCAGCGCCCGCGCCGTTGTCTACGCCCTGGCGCAGGCCGGCTGGCAGCCTTGCCTGGCCGTTTTGCGCCCGCAAAGCCTGCAACGCGCCCATTCACTGGCTGAGGAGATTGGGCGCGTCTTCCCCAAGCCGCCGGCGCTTGGCCCTTCCGACCTGGCCGCGTTGGACTTTGCCGCCCATCCTGTGCATCTGATTGTCAACTGCACGCCGGTGGGGATGTCGCCGCATCCCGACGAGAATCCCTGGCCGGCGCAGCTTGCTTTTCCTGCCGGAGCATTTGTCTACGATTTGGTCTATAACCCTGCCGTGACCCAATTGACGGCGGCTGCCCGCGCGGCTGGCTTGAGCGCCTCGACTGGCCTGGGCATGCTGGTGGCGCAGGCCGCCCTGGCCTTTGAGCGTTGGACGGGCATGCTGCCAGGGCTTGCGCCATTGCGCGCCGCGGCTGAGGCTGCGCTTCGATAGAGTAACCCTTCTGGTTATGCTTTCGTGATCTTTGCACAGAAAATTGAGGATGAACGTCTTTTCACACGACGGAACAAATCTGTCCCCTCTGTGGTAAACTTACGGCTTGGATGATTCCCAGACGAAACCAATGTCTTTGGGAGGTAATGAATGCGCCAACCGTATTCGGAACGTCCCAAATGCGTTGTGCTATGACGGCTGTAATTTTATATTCATTAAGGAGTAACAAACAATGGCAAAAAAATGGGTCTATCTCTTTGGCGAAGTCGCCGAGGCTGAAGCCTATTGCGGTGGTTCATGGGATAAAGTGCGCGGTTTGTTAGGCGGGAAAGGTTCTGGCCTGGCCGATATGACGCGTGCTGGCGTTCCCGTGCCGCCTGGTTTTACCGTCACCACGGAAGCTTGCAATGAATATCGCAAGACTGATGAGTTCCCCGAAGGGGTGTGGGAGGAAATGTTGGCTGCCCTTAAGGTGGTCGAGGAACAGGCCGCCAAGAAATTTGGCGATGCGACCAATCCTTTGTTGGTCTCCTGCCGCTCTGGCGCCAAATTCTCCATGCCTGGGATGATGAACACCATCCTCAACATCGGCTTGACCGACGAGGTTGTCGAAGGCATGATTGCTCTGACCAACAACCCCCGCTTTGTGTGGGATTCCTACCGCCGCCTGGTCGAGATGTTTGGCACCACCGTCTTCAACCTGGATGACGAGGTCTTTGAACACCCGATGGCTGAGTATAAGAAGGAAAAGGGCTATAAGCTGGATACCGAAATGACCGCCGAAGACTGGAAGTATCTGGTCTCGGTTTTCAAAGAAGTTTTCAAGAAGCACGTCGGTTTCGACTTCCCGCAGGACGTTTACAAGCAAATGGAACTGGCCACCAAGGCTGTCTTCCAGTCCTGGATGGGCAAGCGCGCCATTGATTACCGCCGCGCCACCAGCATCCCCGATGACCTGGGCACCGCCGTCAATATTGTGACCATGGTCTTTGGCAACATGGGCTTCGACTCTGGCACCGGCGTCGCCTTTACCCGCAACCCCTCGACCGGCGATAAGAAGATGATGGGCGAATACCTGCTCAATGCCCAGGGCGAAGATGTCGTCGCTGGCATTCGCAACACCGAACCGGTTGAGAAGATGGTGGATGTCATGCCCGATGTGTATCATCAGTTCATGGATATCACCGAAAAGCTGGAAAAGCACTACAAAGACATGCAGGATGTCGAGTTCACCATCGAGCGCGGCCGTTTGTGGATGCTCCAGACCCGTAATGGCAAGCGCACCGCCAAGGCGACCGTCAAGATTGCGGTGGATATGGCCCAGGAAGGCTTGATCTCGAAAGAAGAAGCGGTGCTGCGTGTGACCCATGAGAACGTGGATGCCCTGCTGCACCCGCAGTTCGATGATAAAGCCAAGAAAGCCGCCGAGAAGACCGGTACCTTCTTTGGCAAAGGCGTCAATGCCTCCCCCGGCGCAGCCGTCGGCCAGGCTTATTTCGACGCCGATACCGCCGAGCGCATGGCTAAGGAAGAGAAGCAGGACACAATTATGGTGCGCCCCTTCACCAAGCCGGATGATGTGCATGGCATGATCGCTTCCAAGGGCGTTCTCACTTCCGAAGGCGGCGCCACCTCACATGCCGCAGTCGTCGCTCGCCAGTTTGGCATCCCCTGCGTCGTCGGCGCCAACATGATCAAGATTGATCTTGATAAGCGCACGATGACTGTTGAAGAAAAGGTCGTCAAGGAAGGCGATTGGATTTCTGTAGATGGCACCACCGGCCAGGTCTTTGTTGGCAAAATTCCTACCGTTTCGCCATCCCTGGAAGAACAGACTGAACTGCTGACCCTGCTCACCTGGGCGGACGCAATTTGCGCCACCCCCGAAATTCGCACCCTGGCCGATGGCCGCAAGGCGCGTGGGCTGCAGGTCTGGGCCAACGCCGATTACCCGAAGGATGCTCGCCGCGCCCGCACCTATGGCGCAGTGGGGATTGGCCTGTGCCGCACTGAGCACATGTTCTTTGAACAGGAACGCCTGCCCATCGTGCAGCGCATGATCCTGGCCAAGACCAGCGAAGGCCGCACGGCTGCTTTGAATGAACTGCTGCCTCATCAGCGCCAGGACTTTGATGGCCTGTTTGATGCGATGAATGGCTACCCTGTGATCATCCGCCTGATTGACCCGCCGCTGCATGAGTTCATGCCCGACGAAGAGAAACTCTTCGAAGAGGTGATCACCATGCGCGTGAAGGGTGAGACCGAGGGGCTGCAGGATAAGGAAGAACTGCTGGCTGCCATCAAGGGGATGCACGAAAGCAATCCCATGATGGGGATGCGCGGCGTCCGCCTGAGCATTTACATGCCCGAAATCGTTGAGATGCAGGTGCGCGCCATCTTTGAAGCTGCCGCTGACTGCACCCTGCGCGGTGTCGTCGTCAAGCCTGAGGTCATGATCCCCTTGACCGGCACCGTTAAGGAACTTGAGTGGATTCAGCCCCGCCTCGAGCGCATCGCCTCCACCGTGATGAACGAGAAGGGCGTCAAGTTTGAATACAAGTTTGGCACGATGATCGAAATCCCGCGCGCCGCTGTCACCGCCGGTGAGATCGCTCGCCTGGCCGAGTTCTTCTCCTTCGGCACCAACGATCTGACCCAGATGACCTTCGGTTACTCGCGCGATGACGCCGAGCGCAACTTCCTCGTCACCTACGTCGAGCAGGGCATTCTCCCCAAGAACCCCTTCCAGACCCTCGATCGCGGCGGCGTTGGCAAGCTGATGCAGATGGCGATCAACGATGGCCGCAAGACTCGCCCCGCCCTTGAGGTTGGTATCTGCGGCGAGCACGGCGGCGACCCCGAGTCCGTCGAGTGGTGCCACATCATTGGCAACAACTATGTAAGCTGCTCACCCTTCCGTGTGCCGATCGCCCGCCTGGCTGCGGCGCACTCCGCTCTCAAGCACAAGGGTATGGGCCTGGCCGAAGACAAATAACTGTTCCCGGAAGCGACCTTTAGGGTTTTCTGAAACCCTAAAGGTCTTGTTTCTTCCCAGGCGCTCAATTCTGAGCGCCCCAACATCGCCCCGATTGCGCGAACGCAGTCGGGGCGATGTGTTATTGGTAGATATTGTAGTCATCAGTAAATACTTGAAAGACCGAACCTTTCCAACCTACATCAACCATATCCGATTGGCGAACTCGTTCGGCGAGAGGCCAGGGATAGCTAATCC
>CAIQJJ010000437.1 GCA_903872065.1 uncultured Anaerolineales bacterium
ATATTTTTACAGGCCCTAATGGCGCGGGGATGGGAATGTCTCCTCCCCCATCGGTGATCTTCCGATGGGGGAGCAGCGACAAAGAACGTCGCGGGGAGGGGGTTTCGCTGGCGCGGAAGATCGTATAGGACGCGCAAACCCCACCCCAACCCTCCCCAACGGAAAACCACCGTTGGGGAGGGGGCAGAGCGGCGCTCAAAAAAAAACCGCCTGCCTGCGGGCAAACCTGGCTTCTCATCAACGGGAAATGCTCTTTGCCATTGCGCCAGGTTCTGACGCCCGCAGGAAGGATTCAGAATCCAGCACTCCAGCGACCAGGAATCCAGAGTCAGGGTGAGAAGGCGCAGCGGAAACCAGTGTAATCGTACTGGGTCGAAGGGTTGAACCCGTAGCGGTTCGACGCTCGCACGTCGTTTCCATCGTCGTCCCACGACCCACCCCGCAGCGCACGATATTGCCCTGACGCAGGCCCTTTTGGATTCTCGCGCGGTGAACTGGCATAATACTTGTCCGCGTACCAATCGCTGCACCAATCCCATACATTGCCGGCCATGTCGGCGCAGCCGTAAGGCGAATCGCCTTGCGGCGAATACCTGCCGACCTGGGTGGTATCTCCGACATTCCACCCAAAATTGCAGCGTTGGGCGTCCGGCGCGGCATCCCCCCAGGGGTAAATGCGCCCATCCGTCCCTCGGGCTGCCTTTTCCCATTCGGCCTCCGTCGGCAGGCGCAGCGGCTTGCCGGTCGCTATGCTCGCCCATTCGCAAAAGGCCGCCGCATCCTCCCAACTGACCTGGGTTACAGGATGATCCGCTTTTTGTTGGACATCGCTGCCCGGTCCGCGCGGGAACTGCCAGGATGCGCCTTTAATTTCGTCCCATTGACTCCCTGTCCAGCCCCGACCTGAGCCCTTCTTCTCAGCCGTGGTCTGATAGCGGGTCGCTTTGATGAAGACAGCAAACTGCGCCACGGTGATCGGATATTTGCCCATGAAATACTCGTCCAGGTAGACCTTGTGCTGCGGCTGTTCATACGCTTGAGCCTGCGAATCTTTCTTGGGGTCGCCGCCCATCAGGAACTCGCCGGCCGGCACGCGCTGCAGGTCGAGGAAGACGCCCGGCGCAAGGGTGAGGCGCAAGGGTGGCGCGTTCTCATCCACCGCCGGGCGGGGCGCAGGTTTTGGCGGCGGCGCGATAACCAGCAGCTTGCCATCCGCCTGGCGCGCCAGGCGCTCGCCGGCCGGGGTGAAGGCCGCCGCACGCACGCTTTCAAGCGCTTCGCCAGGCTGCGCATAAGTCCGCCCAAAACTCAGCGTCTTCTTCTCGCCGCGCGGCAGATCAAAAGGCTCTCCCAACAGTTCGCTGCCCAGGCGCAGGCGCATCTGCTGCAGCGCTTCGCCGCCGTCGTTGTGGACTTCGACCGTCCAGGTCATTGGCTGTTTCGGTTCAACGCGTTCCAGCGAGGGCGACAGGCGCAGGCTGAACCCCGCCGGTTGGACAACGCGCACTTGCCCAAGCGCCTCGACCGGCGCGGCGCGGCTCAACAGGCGCACGGTTTCGGTGTACTCGCCGGGATCGGCGTACCTGCATGAAAAGGAAAAAGCGCGCCCGCCGCCGGGCGGCAGGTCGAAAGATTCTTCTTCGTGCAGCCAGTTCTTACCGCGCAGCAGTTCCAGGTGGCGGGCGGGCTGCGCGCCAGGATTGCGCGCTGTCGCCGTCCAGATCACTTCCGCGTCAACCGGCGCGGGGTTGGGCTCTGCAGAGAGCGTGAGCGTCAGCGACGCTGCATCCAGGCGCGGCGCTGAATCGACGCGCGACGCTGCAACCGAGTGCGGCTTTTCAGACGAACGCGGCGCGGTTGGTTGCGAGGCGGCTGGCTGCGGCGCTGCAACCGCCTGCGGCGTCGCTAACGCGTCCGGCCCTGCGCCGCCGCCCTCAAACACCCGCCCATCCATGCGGCTGAACAAGACCGGCGTCCCCCATTCCAGGTGATTGCCGCTGAAATAAATCGCCTTGCGCGCCTCCGCCAGGGCCGAATCCACCACCCCGCCGTCCAGCAGCGCCTCGTAAAAGCCCTGCGTGAACTGGCGCGCCGCATCGTCGGTGATCTCGAACTGCATGGCGATAACCGCCGGCAGGCCCTGCTGCACCAGGCTGTGCGCCACACCGGCAAAAGGATCGCCGCTGCCCGTCCTGCCCCCCTCGCAGGCGTTCAAGACCACCAGGCGCAGCGCCCGCCGGTCGTGCAGCAAATAGCCCAGGTCTTGCCCGCTGACAAAACTGGCGCAGCCCAACGTGTCTTCGAGAGCCAACTGCCCGTCCGCCGCCTCGGGCGTGAACGACCCATGCCCGATGAAGTGCAGGACATGGTATTCCTTGCGGCGCAGTTGGGCGCGCAGCGCATCCAACGTCGGCGGCTGCAGGCGCTCCACAACCACCTGCCCCTGCGCCGCCAGGGAGGCAAAGGCGCGCTGCAAACGCTCCCACTCGTCCTCCACATCCAGTCGCGGCAGGTCTTTCGGACTGGCCACCACGACCAGCACGCGCAGCGGCAAAGTCAGCCGCCAGGCGCGGGCGGGTTCTTGCAGTTCCAGGTAGCGCGTGACGGGGGTGTCGGTCGAGAAGGAGAGAAAGCGGTTGCGAGAGGCGTCGTACAGGTACTCCCAGGGCAGATCGTGCAGTTCGGCAGCCTGCGGGTCAATCCGCAAGCGCAGGCGCAGTCCCTGCTGCACGGCTTGGGCCTGCGCCAACTGCTGGCGAAAGCGGGCCTCGATCCCGGCCTGGAAGAGCGCCGCGAAGAGCTTTTGCCCGATCTTTTTGGCCTCGGCCAGGGCTTTGTCGTCCCGGCCGGCCCGCCGCCGCGGCCTGCCCAACTGGCGCAAAAAGTCATCGAGATCGCTCTGCGTCAGAGGGTAGCGGAAGGTCGCGCTCAGGCGGTCGCCCTGCCCGTCCCAGACCCAGGCGCGGTAAGCGTCTTCGTCTCGGCTGAGGCGTTCGACAAACAAATCAAAATTGAGATAGGCGCGCTCGCTCTCGCCGCCGCGGGCGTGCGAAACAAAGGCCGCCTTTTCTAAACCATCTTGCATCGAATCGGTCATCGAATCCGGGCCTCCAGCGAAAATCCAGCGCCGGGGGTCGGTTTCCCCCAGGCGGAAAGGTTCAGGTCGCGCATGGTCAGCGAACCTTCAGCATCCCTTCAATCTGTCCTTGATGATAGGCCCTCAGTTCTTCCGAAGGGCGCGGCAGGCGAGGGTAAATGAAGTAAGCCAGCAAACCCTTTTCTGCGTGCAGGCGGTTCTCTGACTGGTCGAAGATGATTGAGCGAGGGTGATCCAGCACATCGTCAGTGGCTTCGACGCCGCGCGAGGCTGGCAAATTGTGCATGAATTTGCAATGCGCCGGCGCCTTTTCAAATAAAACCTTGTTGACCTGATAGTTCGGCATGAACGCGGCGCGGCGTTCTGGAATCTGATCCTCCTGGCCCACCCACCACCACAAATCGGTGTAGACGAAATCGGCATTCCGAACAGCCGCGATCGGATCTTCGGTGATGCTGACCGTTCCGCCAGAAACTGCGCAGTTATCCCTCGCCCAACCCACCCATTCTTCGGGGGCCTGGTATTTCCGTGGAGCGGCGTGCGTGAAGTGCATGCCCATCCTGGTGCACATCAGCATCAAGGAAGAGAGCACATTGGTGGCATCGCCAATAAAAGTGACATTCAAGTCTTCAAGCCGCTTTCCGGCAGGAATATGCTCCATCATCGTGATCACATCGCAGACCACCTGGGTGGGATGGTTGTAATCGGTCAAGCCATTGAAAACAGGCACTTCGGCGAACCTGGCCAGTTCGGTCACTGTAGCGTGCTTGAGGGCGCGGCAAAAAATGGCATCGCACATGCGTGAGAGAACTTTGGCGGTATCGTGCAGCGATTCGCGCACGCCGAGGTGAATCTCGCCAGGTTTAAGGTACAGCGCATGCCCACCGAGTTCGGTCATTGCCACTTCGAAGGACACACGCGTGCGCGTGGATGGTTCCTCGAAGATCATGGCAAGCGAAGCATCTTGCAGCAGCTTGGGAGTGCAGCCCTGGCGATCGGCAGCCTTAATCTTGCGCGATAGATCAATGATGTCCAACAGTTCTTGTTTACTGAAATCCTGAGTGTCAATGAAATGGCGAATGTGCATCGCTGCTCCTCCATAAATTTAAGTGATTTTGATCGAATAATTTTATTCCGTAACGGACAGTTCTTTCATTGGCGCCTGTTTCCACGGCAATTTTTGATGCTGGCGCACGGGCATCTTTGTGTAAGGCTTGAATGATCTCATAATCCAGTTCATCAAAAAACTTATCTCGAATCGGCATCCTACGAATTCTTTTTTAAATCCATAGCTCTCCGCCGAATATCTTCAAAGTACCCTATAAACTCCTTAGGATCGATGTCAGCCTGGGCTGCCTGGGGCAGGATGACCCGAAACAGCCGTTCCAGTTCCTGGAATTCGATCAACCCCTGGTGCAACATGAAC
>CAIQJJ010000438.1 GCA_903872065.1 uncultured Anaerolineales bacterium
CGCTGCCGCCTTTCGTCTCACAGGCCACCAGCAAATGGCTGCGGCGCTATTCGCACTTTGTCACCAGCGCAGACACAGGGGCAGTGTTGGCAGACGAAGCCTCCCTCTCTATCGCTGATAGTCGCGATGGGGAGGGCCAGGGTGGGGTTAATGAGGTGAAATGATGAAGAGAACCGGTGCACAAATTTTGTGGGAGTGCCTGGTGCGCGAAAACGTAAAGACCGTTTTTGGCTACCCGGGCGGGCAAAATTTGCCCATTTACGACGCCATGCTGGATTTTCCAATGATCCACCACGTCCTGGTGCGGCATGAGCAAGGGGCGGCTCACGCCGCAGATGGTTTCGCCCGCGCCGGCGGCGGCGTAGGCGTGGCTGTTGCCACCTCCGGCCCAGGGGCGACGAACCTGGTCACCGGCATTGCCACCGCCTTCATGGATTCTTCGCCCACGGTGTTCATCACCGGGCAGGTGCCGGCGCGGTTGATCGGCTATGACGCCTTTCAAGAGACCGACATCACCGGCATCACCCTGCCAATCACCAAACACAACTACCTGGTGACCGATGTACACGAGATCAACAAAACAGTGCGCGAGGCGTTTTATATCGCTGACTCGGGGCGGCGCGGGCCAGTATTGATTGACCTGACCAAGGACGCGCAGCAGGCGACGATTGATTGGGAGTACGACGCCAGCCCAATCAAGCTGCCGGGCTACCGTCCCGACCTGCGCCCCTTGCGCAAAGACATGGAGCAGGCCGCCGAGATGATCCAGAAAGCCAAACGGCCATTGATCCTGGTTGGGCGCGGGGTGATGATGTCGGGCGCAATGGATGAGCTGCGCCAGTTCGCCGAAAAGACGCGCACCCCCATCGCCGTTACACTGCTGGGCATCGGGGCGTTCCCGGCCAGCCATCCGCTCAACCTGGGCATGATGGGAATGCACGGCGAAGCCTGGGTGAACCAGGCTATCCAGCAGGCGGATTTGCTGCTGGCGATGGGCATGCGCTTCGATGACCGTGTGACCGGCAACTTGAAGAGCTATGCCACTGAAGCCAAGAAGATCCACTTTGAGATCGACCGCTCAGAGGTCAACAAGAATGTACGTGTGGACCTGGCCCTGATTGGGGATTTAAAAGAGACATTAGGCCAACTGCTGCCGCATGTTGCGCCGGCCGATCACAACGACTGGCTGGAACATATTGATGAGATGCGCGGGGATAGCGCGGTGCGCGATATCCAGAACTTGCCCGACAGCGGGCACCTTTACGCCGCGCACGTAATCAACGACCTGTGGCGCTTCACCCAGGGCGAGGCGCTGGTCGTCTCAGATGTGGGCCAGCACCAGATGTGGACGGCGCAGTATTACAAGCACGATAAGCCTTTCACGGCGATCACTTCCGGCGGCCTGGGCACCATGGGCTTTGCCCTGCCGGCTGCGATCGGGGCCAAGTTTGCCCGCCCAGAGGCCGAGGTGTGGGTAGTCGCCGGCGATGGCGGCATTCAAATGACCGCCGCCGAGATGACCACCGTCGCCCAAGAGGGGATTAAACTCAACATTGCGATCATCAACAACGGTTTCTTGGGCATGGTGCGCCAGTGGCAGGAGTTTTTCTACGACCGGCGCTATGCAGCCACGCCGATGAAATCGCCGGACTTTGTCAAACTGGCCGAGGCGCATGGCCTGACCGGGCTGCGGGTGACGCAGCGCTCCGAGGTAGAAGCGGCGGTGCGCCAGGCGCAGCAAACAGAAGGCAGTGTGGTGATTGATTTTCGCGTCGAGCAAGAAGACGCCGTTTATCCGATGGTGCCAGCCGGCGCCGATCTACACAATATGATTCGCCGTCCGAAGCCGAGTGTGCTGGTGGAAACCGCGGACGATGACAAGGCGACCTGGTAAAAGGAGACAAGGCGATGCAGCATACTTTGGTAGCTTTAGTGGAAGATAAACCCGGCGTATTGAACCGGGTGGCGTCGCTGTTTCGACGGCGAGCGTTCAACATTGAGTCGCTGACCGTGGGTCACACGGAGCAAAAGGGCATTTCGCGCATGACGATTGTGATTGACAGCAATCAGACGAACGCCGAGCGGGTGATCGCCAACCTGTATAAGCAGGTGAATGTGATCCAGGTGGCGGATTTGCAGGAAGTGCCTGTCGTCAGCCGCGACCTGGCGTTGATCAAGGTCACCGCGCCGCCCGACTGCCGCAGCGACATCATGCAACTGGTGGAGGTCTACCGGGCGCGGATTGTGGATGTGACCAATGACTCGCTGATCGTGGAAACGACCGGCGACGAGGACAAGATCAACAGCCTGGTAGAAGTGCTGCGCCCCTTTGGCATCCGCGAAATGGTGCGCACCGGGGTGGTGGCAATGGCGCGCGGGGGAACGCCGCTGCCGAGCGTTACGGAGGGGGGAAGTGGGAAGTGAGGAGTAGGTAGCGGTCAAAAGCACCGCCGCGGTCAAAAGCACCGCTGTAGAAAATAATCAGAAATGAGTTCGGAGAACGAACTTTAGAAAACTAGCAAAAAACATCGAAGGAGTAAAGAATATGGCTAAGATTGATTTTGGCGGCACGGTTGAAGAAGTGGTCATGCGCGAGGAATTTTCTCTCGACAAGGCGCGTGAAGTGCTGAAGGACGAAGTGGTGGCGGTTCTGGGTTATGGGGTGCAAGGCCCGGCCCAGGCGCTCAACATGAAG
>CAIQJJ010000439.1 GCA_903872065.1 uncultured Anaerolineales bacterium
CTTGAGAAAAGACCTGACGCGCGCATCCGTCATCTGCGAGCGAGGCGTGCCGCGCAAAATATAGCGAAAAAACTCACTCTTTTCAAAGTCGGCGTCAGTGGTCAACAACGCGCCAGGTAGCGGATACCGTCCGCTCCGATCCGGGATCAAGAGACTCTCTTTCGCCTGCAGCAGCGCATCTTCATTAATGCGGTATGTGCGGCTGCCGTGAGTGACAAAATCAAAATCTTGCTTCAACTCGTCGCCGTCGCCAATGTGCAGCGGCGAGAGGGTTCGCAGTGTCATTCGATAGACCGTCATTTCAGGTCTCCTTTCCACCCCACCGCCAGGGCCAGCCCGGAACGGTACACAGGGTGCTTGAGCGGGTCAGGGTCGCCTGGATAAACTGGACGTACATCCACCAGCGCGCCAGGGATGGGGCGCGCCAGGCTGCCGAGCATGGCCCCTTCTTCCAGTAAATTAACCGCCCGGCGGCGCTGTCCCCCGCGCGCCGGTGTATCCACCCACCCACCCACATTAACCAATTTGTAGGCGGCTTTTTCCCAGGTCAAGGCGCTGCTCTCATCCGGGCGCGGCAAATAGCGGCTGAGGTTGATCCAGGGCCGCCCGGCCGCGTCCGGCAGATCGATCTCGGCCTCTTGTTTGAACTGGCACACGCCAAAGCCAACGCTGCGCTCTGCCCCCAGGCCCGAATCGCCCAGGTCAGCCCACAGGCTTTTCACCTGCGCCCGCCGCGCTGGATCCTGGCTGCGCCAGGCGACGCCAAACCACAACCCGCAGTCCCTGGCGTAGGACACGCGCGCCGTGAAATAGATCGACGAATTCTGGACAATGCGGCCGAGGGTGACGCGCGGCCGCGTTTCGAGACTCCAGAGCGGGGACTCGCCGTTCTTAACTGCCAGAGGCAGGCCTTCGACTTCGTCTTTTTCCAGCAAAGCTTTGCCTCCGGACAGGCCCTTCGCTCTGGCGTAAACTTCTTTAAAACTTTTGCCATCCAGCAGTTGTAAAAAGAGCCGCTCTGAGACATACTGGACGCGCTTATAGTTCTTGGCGTCTGTCTCGCCGCCCGTGGCAAAGACGGCTGCCAGCGGGACGGGGTAAAAGCGCACCGCGCCGGCAAATGGAAACGTTGAGGAGAGTGCAAAAGGCGGCTCCCCATCGAGAAACGGGGCGACAAAGGCCTCCACTGCGTTTCCCGCCCGCAGCGCCAGGCGATTGATCAGCGCCGCGAACAGGCTGTCGGAGGGCATGGTAATGGCCGATTCTTCCTGCCCCAGGCCATGCCGTCCAAAATGGAAGCCGCCGCCCTCACTGGTGATATGCCAGATTTCGGTGCGCATGGTCAGCCTGCCTTTATGGCAATTTCTTGCGCCAATTTTTCCTTGATCTGATCAAAACCGTTGGCCAGGGCCTGCACTGTGTCATAACTGCCAATCTCGATCTTGCGATCATACGCGCCGCTTTGGCGGGCAAAGACTTCAATTTGAGTAAACTGCACCTTGCCTGAGCCGCGCGAACCGGCCCCGCCCAGGTAGTCATCCTCAACCAGTTGCATGGCGTTCAAAACAGTCTTCAAGCGGGTGTAATCGGCAGGTTCATAGATGCCAAAGACGAGTTCCGCCGGGCCAAACACCGCCCCCGCCGGCACACGCTCCAAAGAGCGCGGGGTAGCGGCGCTGGTCACACGGTCAATTGCAACCTCGGTTTTGATCTCAGAAAAGGACTTCACC
>CAIQJJ010000440.1 GCA_903872065.1 uncultured Anaerolineales bacterium
GCCATTACCGGTAATATGGTATAGGGCAGGCGTTCCAAGAAGCCTAGCCAGGCCAACAGAGGCAGTTTGCGCGACAACCGTTCTGTATAGGGCGCCAGAGCTAATTGCGGTACGAGGTATAGCGCATCGTTCAATGCTGGGATCAGTCCGATGACAATCGGCGAACTGGTCAGATGGCTGATGAACACGGGCAAGATGGTATTGCTGGATAGAAAGCTATTGCCGAGGTGCCAGGAAATCAGGTTCGTCAGGTTAGCAAGGTAGTTGCGCCGAAAGGGGCGGGCAATTTCAGGTGGCGTTTCGCTGCCTGGTGGCGCGACATACCAACGGAGCATACGCATCACTGCATGGATGCTCATGCGGTTTCCGAAGACAATGAGAACGTTATGTCATTGGGTTGAGACGCGGCTGGGGAATTTTCACCGATGACAGTGAACTTCTTAACCTCGCTGAACTTGATCACGCCGCCTTTGCGGGTGGTCAGCACTATCTCCAAAACCTGCCCGCCGGTGGCCGGGACCCAGAAAGAGCAGGTCAAGTCGCGATGCTCACCCAGGGGCAAGTCGTACGTTTGCGTGCCGGTAGCGTAGATGGTTCCGCCGGATTGCAGGCATACCTCAATCGCCACAGATTGGTCGCGATATTCGTCGTTGTACAGCACCAAATGTCGCTGCACCGCTGCGCCAGCCTCCAGGGATGGGTAGATGTCATCCATCAGCGGGGCAATGCCCAGGCCATCGTAGTCGTAGTCGAAGAGTGCCACTGGGGAAAAGCTATTCTTGAGGTTCTGTTTGGCCGCTGGCTGGCTATCATCCCAGGCCCACTGCATCACAAATGGACGGATGTCAGTGAAATTCAGGTAACGCATGCCGCGCACCCACGTGCCGTGCCACCAATAGACATCGGGCTTGATGCTCTCTACCCACGGGCAGGCCAGAAACTCGCCAAAACCGGTGGGTTTCGATGGATGCGGGATGGTGCGCGCCGCCGGGTTGTAGGAAAGATTTTCCCAATCATAGATGCTGCCATTCCGAACCGCTTCGACCGTTTCATAGCCTTCGGGATAGTGATCGTTGACGGCATCACCTAAATCACCATCACCATCGTAGGTGATCGGGCGAGTGGGATCGAGCGTCCGAATGGCATCGCCCACCGCCAGGCATTGTTCCCGCGTGAGCAAGGTATCGATGCCGAAGTTCATCTCATTCATGGCGCTCCACATGAAGATAGATGGATGGTTGCGATTGGCAGTAATCCACGGGCCGATCCAGCTTTCCAGCGTATTGCGCATAAAAATGGTTTTATCAGACAGTTTATAGAAGGGCCTGCCATACAAGGCCGACTCGTTGATGATGAGTAGGCCCAATTCATCTGCCGTCTCTAAAGTAAAGGTGGGCGCAGGTGATTGGTGGAAGCGGACAACGCGGTAATTCAGCTCACTCATCAACATGGTCACCGTTTGCGGCCAGGTTTCGGGCGTGAGCCTTTGAGCGGCGCGGGGATTGGTGAACCACGCCATGGGGATGCTGTCACCCCACAGGTTCACGCGCATCCCGTTGAGCACAAATTGGTTACCATCAATCCAAATCTCGCGGAAGCCAAAACGGCGCGTCTCTTCATCCAACACTTCGCTACGGTTTTCAATCGTCAGCAACAGCCGGGAGTGCAGGAAGTACAGGTTAGGATTATCGGGCATCCACAAGGCCGGGTTGTCCCACCGGATGTTCACCGGGACAATTTTGGTCATCCCAGCAGGCAGTTCCATCGAGGCTGCCGCCAGGCGTTTCTCCACAGTTCCGTTGTCGGCCCGGATCACTTCGGCTTCGATCCGAAACGTCATCATTTGCGGGGTTTCGTTTTTCAGCGTGTAATCCATCTTGAGTCGCCGCTGGCGGAAAGACGTTTGGATAAAAACGTCTTCGATATGCACCTGTCCATACGCTCGCAGCCAGACGTTATCCACAATGCCTGTATGTGAGGCGTCAATGTTGAATGCGCCAATCGGCCATAAGGCGTGGCGCTGACCATCTGAAATAGGCTGGTGCGTGGCGTCGCGCACCACCATCCTTAACTTGAAGCTCGTTCCCGGCTTTACCCAGGGGGTCAGATCAAACGAAAAGGGAATCCAGCCCCCGATGTGGTCGCCGATAAAGCGGTCGTTAATATAGATGTCGGCAATGTGATTGACTTTTTCAAATTCCAGGCGAATGATTTTTCCCTGCCAATCGGCTGGCACATCCACCTGTCGTTGATAGATCACACTGTCAGCTTTGACCCCTGAGTAAACCGGCACTGTCCCACCAATTTCCCACTCGCCATTCAGGCAGACCTGTTGGCGCATCGGGCGGTGAAGTGAAAGGGTCGGTGAGTTTTGAATAGTCATTGTTGCTCCTGATCTAACCAGGTAAATCGGATTGGTCCCAGAGAAATGGTAAATTCTCGGATTTCGCCGGCTATCGAGGCTGCTTCGGCTGATCCGGTGAGCGCCTGCGCCACCCATCGGGCGATGCACGGCATCTCGGCTTCGGTCGCGCCCAGGCGAGTGATCTCCTGCACGCCGATGCGGATGCCCTCCACACCCCACAATTCTGGCAGGTGGGCGGCGGTGGTGATGATGTTGGCGTCCTCGAGGCGCTGAGCTACCTCAGCCGATTTCCCAAAGCGAGAAACACACGCCAGGATCGTGTGCGACTGTGAATAGCGCTCATCCACCTTCACGCATGGCACGCCTTCAGCCTCCAGCGCCGCGCCAAGGGCCTGAGCATTGGCGATGATCTGGTCGGCGTAGGCCGCGCCCCACTGCTGCATTTCGAGCAGCGTCAGCGCCAGCGCCGGGATGCGGAAGGGGTGGTGGTTGGTGACCAGCGCCGGGTAAGCGGCGGCGCCGATGGCATCCATTAAATCGGCGCGGTTGGAGAAGATGATGCCGCCCTGCGGGCCGGGCAGGGTCTTGTGAGTGGAGCCGAAAACCACGTCAGCGCCTTCAGCCAGCGGATTTTGGAATCTCCCGGCGGCGATCAGGCCCATCACGTGCGAGGCGTCGTAGATCAGGATCGTCTCGGGCGGCAGGGCGGCCTTGATGGCTGCGACCGGGTGCGGGAAGAGAAAATTACTCGAGCCGAGAATCACAGCCCGTGGGCGCGTCTCAGCGATCTGGCGAATGGCGGCATCGGCGTCAATATTGTAGCGCGCTGCATCGCAAGGAAGATATTTGATTTTGAGCGGGATGGCTGTACC
>CAIQJJ010000441.1 GCA_903872065.1 uncultured Anaerolineales bacterium
CAGTATCATCACTATTATTGACGATAATCAATTCCACAGCGATAAATTTCTTACCTTCGTCTGGTTTATTAAATTGATCTCCCTTTATTTCCTCCCATCCGAGAACAATCATCACACTATTTCCGATGCCTACTATATCTCCGATTTTGTACTTTACTAGCTCAACCGGTTTAGGCGTTTCGCTCGGCTTTATTTTTTCAACTTTTTCAGTAGGCTGTACGTCTGTGGCTTCCACCAAAGAAGAAGCGTCTTGTTCGTTCTCTGTTGCTTTCTCTGATGTAGGAGCGGACGTTTCGCTCGGCTTTATTTTTTCAACTTTTTCAGTAGGCTGTACGTCTGTGGCTTTCTCTGATGTAGAAGCGGCGGTCGCTATTACCCTTGGCGTTGCATTAGTTCCACAAGCCAACTGCGCTAATACCAAAATGGTAATAGCTATAAAAATTAGGAAACGAGAATTGGTTGTTGTTTTCAGCATGATATTTTTTCCTTTCGAGAACAGAATTTTATCTATACATTCTCTTTTGTGGCTATCAAGCCTTTTCAACTTTGCGCTGTAATAATAACCCCTCATCA
Organism: uncultured Anaerolineales bacterium; assembly: GCA_903872065.1. Lineage (GTDB taxonomy): Bacteria > Chloroflexota > Anaerolineae > Anaerolineales > UBA4823 > CAIQJJ01. The sequence continues at coordinate 574 of CAIQJJ010000441.1, forward strand.
GTATCATCTCAAAAAGTTGGGGGAGATGAGGATGCAACAAACCAAGACCGACCCAAATCTTGCGCTTGGGTGGCTTGCTTGACAACCAGATCAGCCAATGGTGGAATGGCATAGGTTTTGGTAACGCGGTCATGCAAATAGGCATAGAAACCGACTTCCAATTTCCTGGTCGTTTCTGCCAGAGGCATGAAGATGTCCCAGTCGGCCTAGAGCATTCATCTCTTGCTGGATCATCCTGTTACAATCCTATCAGAATTTGCCTTTTATTTGTAACCCTTTGAGTAGACAATCGTACTGTTTTATGGGGAATCGCTCATCTGTCACAACACCTTTCTCAAATTATCTGTTTCGTGTTGTCAGGAGCCGGCATGCTGTCTTCCCTCTTAGCACTCGCTGTGCCCGCAGGCGTAGCACTTGCGGCAGCCTTCTTCGTTGACGAATGCGGCTTCGCCGCATTCCGGGCACAGGTCGCCGATCTTGAGGAAATGCTGGTCGGTGTGGGTTTCGGGGCGGGCGGCGCTGGTCAACAGGTGATGGCCGTTGCCGTCGTGGCCGCTGCTCTTAAGGGCCGGGATGGCTTCGTGATGTCCCTGGCGCGCTTCCAGGTATTCGGACAGGACTTGCGCTACGCCATCCGGCAGGGAGCGCACGCGGCTCGCCCCAAAGCCCAGGGAGCGCCCGCCGCCGATGCCGACCAACTGCCGCCAGACTTCTTTTAAGCGTTCGTGCGGGGCGACCGGCGAGGCCAGGCGCAAGATGTATGAGATCAGGCGTCCGATCGCTTCTGAGACGGCGGCGGTGTCGGAGCCGGCTTTGGAGGTGTTGAGGAAGACTTCGAAGGGCTGGCTGCCGCCGTTCTCGTTGATCGTGACGAAGGCTTTGCCCAACGGGGTGCTGACGTTGTAGGTGTAGCCGTGCAGGGCGCGCGGGCGCGGCTTTTTGTCTTCGTGCCAGATGGGAAGCTGCTGCGCCTGGGAGGAGTCGGAAAGCGGCCCTTCGACAAGCTCAGGGTGCTTAAGAGGATCAAGCTCAGGGTGTTTAAGAGGATCAAGCTCAGGGTGCTTAAGATCGGAGTGCTTAAGATCGGGGTGATTAAGAGGAGCGGGATCGGCTTGCTTTTGCCTGGCGGTGGCTTTTGTCTCCAGCACCACGACCTGGCGCGAACCGGTGACGTAGACGGTGATGCCCTTGCAGTCGAGTTTCCAGGCCAGTTGGTAGGCCAGGGCGACCTCTTCCTCGGTCGCGCCGGCGGGGAAATTGACGGTCTTGGAGAGCGAATTGTCCACAAAAGCCTGCATGGCGGCCTGCGTGCGCACGTGTTCGTCGGCGGTAATATCCGCCGAGACGACAAAGACGCGCCGCACGGCTTCGGGCAGGACCTCGATGTCCTGGCAGGTGCCGTGTTCCATCACCTGCTCCACCACCTGGCGGCGGGTGGCCTCGTCCAGGCCGGCGTTCTGCAGGGCGGCGTCGAAGAGCGGACTGGTGTAGGTCAACTGCAAATCTTTGCCATTGTCATTGACGTGGCGGACATAAGCCAGGGCAAAGACTGGCTCGCAGCCGTAGCCCTCGCAGCCGGCCACGGTAGCAATCGTGCCGGTGGGGGCGATGGTGGTCTGCGCCGCGTTGCGGATGCCGTGCCGGCGGATGCCCTGCAGGATGGCGTCCCAATCCAGCGCCGCCCGTCCCCAATCCTGGGTATACGCGACGAGCGACTGCGGCGGCTGCCACTGCAGGTTGTGTGGGTCATAAATGCTGCCGGCGATGGCCGGGAACGGGCCGCGCGCTTTGGCCAGTTCGACGCTGGTGTGCATAGACCAGTAGCGCACAAATTCCATCACCTGGGCGGCAAATTCCTGCCCCTCCAACGAGCCATAGCGGATGCCGGCGTGGTACATCAAATCGCCCAGGCCCATGATGCCCAGGCCAATCCGGCGCGCCTTGTGGGCGGCGTCTTTCAACTGGCTGACCGCCGGCACATAGGCGTTAGCTTCCACCACGTCATCGAGAAAATACGTCGCCAAAACCACGTTGCGGCGCAGCTTATCCCAGTTGACCGTCCCCTGCGGCCCCAAATGCTGCGCCAGGTTGAGCGAACCCAGGCAGCAGTTTTCGTAAGGCCCTAACCACTGCTCGCCGCAGTTGTGGACGACCATCCCATTGGCGATAAAGGCGTGCGTGTCGGGCTGATGTAAATCGAAGACCAGTTCTTCGCCCTCGGCGCGCAGGCTGGCCACGCGGGCGGTGAAGGATTCGCTGCGAGGGCTGCGCTCGATGCGGCTGAGGCAGTCCGCCAGGCGGCTCTGCTTGGCGGCGCTCAAGAAGCCGATCTCATCCGCAAAGCGCGCCAGGCTGGCCTTGCGGATGAGCAGGGCAGGCTGCGCCGGGCGGCTCTCGTCCATGCGGCTGAGGATGCCAAAATTCAACAGCAGGCGCTGCACATCCTTCAGCAGGGGCAGTTCAGCAGCGTTCAAGCGCAGCGCGCCGCCCTTTTTCGCGCCATCGTCCACCTGCCCATCGGCGGTGAAGAGCGCCTGCAAGAAACCGCGCTGCAATGGCTCACTGCCGGCCAGCGCCGCCGGCGGGAGGCTGCGTTCGTCCTCAGCCAGGCCATACGCCGCGGCCCAGGCGCGCAAACGGTCAGAGCGCCAATCGCCGCGGCCGGCGCTTTCGCCGCGGGGGGCCGCGCGGCCGTCAAACGCCTCGGCCAGGAGCGGGGCCCATTCGTCGTCGCCCAAGAAGGCAAGGGCGTCCTGCGCCGCGCGGCGCGCCCCCTCGCTGACCAGCCAGCCCAGCAGACGCCCCTCTTCCAGGGTTCCCTGGCTGCCAAAAGCGCCCTTGCGGTTGAGCAGGTGCACCCGGTCGCCGGGGCGCAGGTCTTTGGCCGGCGCCCAGCCGCCCGGCGTCATCACACAGTGATCGCCCGTCAGGCGCAGTTCGTAGCCCTCGCGCGTCGCCAGGCGGTAAACCGGCTTGACGCCCGTGGCAAAGACGGTCGAAGCCGGCAGGGTGGTCTCCAGCCCAAAGCGCCCGTCGCTGACGACGCGGATGGCGCTTTCCTCCTGCGCCAATTGATCGGCGCGGCGCAGCCCCTGATCGGTGTAGATCAGCGTGTCGCCGGTGACGCAAGGATTGGTCGCTTCAAGCTGATACAGGTGCGGCACCGGGTTAGAACGGTTGGAGGCGTCCAGGAATAAGACGCCCGGCTCGCCATTGTGATGCGCCTGGCGCACGATCTGATCGAACAAGGCGCGGGCGCGCAGGCGTTTATGCACGTTGATCGGCAGGCCGGCCGCCTCCGCCTGCTCCAACGTACCTTGAAAGCCCTTATAGCGCGGCGAGGTCACATCCGGGAAGCGCAGTTCCCATTCGCCATCCCGCTCGACCGCCTGCATAAAGGCGTCAGTGACGCCGACCGAGATATTAAAATTGGTGATCGCATTTTCGGAGGTCTTGCAAGCGATAAATTCTTCAATGTCGGGGTGATCGACGCGCAAGACGGCCATGTTGGCGCCGCGCCGCGTGCCGCCCTGGGCGATCTCGCCAAAGGCTTTGTCATAGACGCGCAAGAAGCCCACCGGCCCGGTGGCCTGGCCGGCCGAGGAATTGACCAGGCTGTTCTTGGGGCGCAGGCGCGAAAAAGAAAAGCCGTTGCCGCCGCCGGTCTGCTGGATCAGCGCCGCATCGCGCAAGGTCTGAAAAATCCCCGCCGGGTCACGCCCCATATCATCCGAGATCGGCAGGACAAAACACGCCGCCAATTGGCCGAGCGGCGTCCCGGCGCCGGTAAAAGTGGGGGAATTGGGGAAAAAACTTTTGCTCGAAATCAGCTCGTAAAATTCCGCCGCGCGGGCCAGTGGGTCTCCCCCCCAATTCGCCTCCACCGCCGCCACATGATAAGCCACTCGCCAAAACATTTCCTCAACACTCTCCGCCGGCTGGCCATCCTCGCCGCGGCGCACATAGCGGCGAAGCAAAACCTGGCGCGCATTCTTTGTCAATTCAACCGGATTAAGATTCTCAGGCAGCGGCGGAGTAGGCAGCAATCCATGTTTTAATTCTTGAACAGGTACCTCAGGTAACATACACTTCTCCTTTTGATAAAATAAGAACTCCACCCCCTATAGTCCACACAACAAAGCCTTGAATCGGCGCGTCAAACAGAACGCCTGAGCCGGACACAGCTTTGTCGTTTAATTTTCTAACAGGCGATCAATTTCGCCGCGGATTGATTTCAGATCATCCAGTTTCAAATAGACGATCGCATAGCGAATGTAGGCGATCTGATCCAGGTCCTTCAGGCCGGCGACGACCATATCCCCCACCACCCGCGAGGAGACTTCTGCACGTCCCAGTGTTTGCAAAGTAGACTCAATCTCGCCTACCAGGCGCTCGATATCCGCAGCGGAAACCGGGCGCTTGGCGCACGCAATGCGAATGCCGCGGATCAACTTATCGCGGTCAAATTCTTCGCGCGTGCCATCTTGTTTAACGACCAACGGGGTCGCCAGAACGGGGCGTTCATAAGTACTGAAACGTTGTCCGCAATGCTCACACTCCCGCCGCCGGCGCACTCCACCGCGCGTATCATGGGAAGTATCAATCACGCGGGAACCATCGAGCTTGCAATAAGGACAATGCATGACCACTCCAAAATAGAACAAATGTAGCCGCCATACCTGGGAGCAAAACCATTTATCCCCCTCACCTATGGCGGGTAAGAAGGCTTAGATTTTAGCACAGGTAGAAAAGATGTGCAAGAGGAAAATCGTCTATAGGAAAAGGGTTTAATTTTGTGGATTGAAAAGCCGATCATTTCTGCAAAAATCAATTCACGTCCAATTCACCATTCGTTTGGAAAAAACCACTCCTTGATCATAATGCATCTTCCCCTTAAGCCAATAAAACTGTGATGAAAATAGGTTCCTTGTAGTGGCGACTTCAGTCGCCTGTCCTGCCCGGAACGGCTGAAGCCGTCACTACGAAAGCATCCATTTTCATCCTTTGGGGTGTTGCCTAAACATGGTATCTGTAATGAAAAAAGACCTTTAGGGTTTCGGAAACCCTCAAGGTCTTGCTCGCCGCCTGCTTAAAAAAGAGGGCCTGATCCGGCATGATCAGGCCCCAGAAAGCCGCCATCTCCCCATGCGAAGGCATTGGCGAGGAAGCGGCGTTTCATGGGTTGGTCGCTCCATGAGAGAAACCAACACAAAAACCACCGGGAGGAGGGCCGGCGATTTTAGCTATGGATAGGCGCAGGCAAAAACCGCGCGTTTTCGCTTGAGCGCAAAAGCGCAGGACTGGCCGGCGACAAATCAGGCTGGCGGCCGCGCTGGAGCAATGCCGGAGCAATGCTCACATGACTCCAGCGCAGCGCCGGACTAGCAATGGGTTATTTTTTCTTGCCGCGCAAGAACGGAGGAATATCCAGATCGTCCGTGTTCAGGGTGCGCGGCTCGAACTGCGGCTGCGAGGGAGCATTGGCCGGGACGTACTCGTCGCGGCTCTGCCGCTGCTCAACCGGGCGCGGCGCGGGCGGCGTGCTGCGTGAGTCGCTGCGTCCCAAGTCCAGGCGATAACCGCCATCCGAACGCTGGCCGTCAGAACGCCCGCCGTCCATGCGGCGATCGCTGCGCGACGTCTCCTGGCGGATCGGCACCGGGTTAACGACGCCCAGCGGCATGCCAGTGCGCTCAAAACCGGTGGCGATCACCGTGATGCGCAGTTCATCTTTCAGTTCGGGGTCAATCACCGCGCCAAAGATCAGGTTCACATCTGGGTGAGCGGTCTCTTTGATGATCGCCGCCGCCTGGTTGACCTCAAACAGGGTCAGGTCAGGGCCGCCGGTGACATTCAAGAGAATGCCGCGCGCCCCGTCAATGGTAATATCCAACAACTGGCTGGAGATGGCTTTCTCGGCAGCCTCGCGAGCGCGATCCTCACCGCGCGCCGCGCTGACGGCCATCAAAGCAGCCCCACCCTCCGACATGATCGTCTTGACATCAGCGAAGTCCAGGTTGATCAGGCCGGGGATGGTGATCAATTCGGAGATACCCTGGACGCCCTGGCGCAGGACATCATCTGCCAGGCGGAAGGCGTCTTGCAGATTGGCGCGCTTATCCACCACCTGCAGCAGGCGGTCATTGGGAATGACGATCAGGGTATCGGCCTGCTCTTTGAGCTTGGCAATGCCAGCATCCGCCGCCTGGTTGCGGCGAGCGCCCTCGAAGGTGAAGGGGCGGGTGACGACGCCAATCGTCAGCGCGCCGACTTCTTTCGCGACCTGCGAGACGATGGGACAGGCGCCGGTGCCGGTGCCGCCGCCCATACCAGCGGTGACAAAGACCATGTCCGCGCCTTTCAAAACCTCATACAACGACTCTGCTGACTCCTCAGCCGCCTTGCGTCCCTGTTCCGGGTTGCCGCCCGAACCCAGGCCGCGGGTGAGCTTTTCGCCGATCCGCACACGCGTAGAAGCTTTGGAACGCAGCAGGGCCTGGGCGTCGGTGTTGATAGCGATAAAATCCACGCCCGACAGACCCTCATCAATCATCCGATCAACGGCATTGCAGCCGCCGCCGCCTACCCCGACAACCTTAATGCGGGCATAGGATTCCATCTCGGTTGAAAAATTCATGTCCATTGTGATCCTCCTCAAGATATGTGGTAAATCCTACCACAATGATACAGAAGCGCCGCCGGAATGCCTCCGTACGGTTCGCCGCTGTAAATAATAACAAAAGTGATGATACACGCTGCCATTAAGGTAACAGACGCCTGAGAAAGTTCTTCACTTTTTGCCAATTGACAATTCCTCCTTCGTCCGCCGCGGAATTACGGCGGCGATAAGGATCAGGGCCGGGGCCCTGAGGCGTTACCACACGCATCAACTGCGCCCAACGCAGCAAGCCAACGCTGGTGGAATAGGCCGGGGAATCAAGTTTATCCACCAGGCCAAGCAGGTTCTCCGGTTTGGCGATGCGCACCGGGATGCCCAGCACACGTCCGGCCAGGGTGCGGATGCCAGGCAGCAGGCTGGAGCCGCCCGTCAGCACCATGCCCGCCGGCAGCAGCCCATCATAGCCGGAGCGTTTGATCTCTTGCAGCACCAGGCTGAAGATTTCTTCGACGCGGGCCTCGATGATATGACAAAATTCCTGCCGGTTGATCTCCAGGGGATTCTCTTCGCCAAAGGGACGAGTGTTGAAGAATTCTTCCGGGGGAACTTCAGCGCGCAGCGCATGACCGTGCTGGAGTTTAAGCTCTTCGGCCTGTGAAAGAGGCAGGCGCAAGAGATGCGCAATATCCGAGGTGATATGGTTGCCGCCCACAGGCAAGACGGCGGTGTGCCAGACATCGCCATCAATGCAAATGGCAATGTCGGTCGTGCCGCCGCCCATATCACAAACAACGACGCCCATCTGGCGCTCGGTGTCGGTGAGAACAACCTCGCCAGAGGCAAGGGGGTTGAGAACGAACTGCGAGACTTCTACACCGGCGTCGGCGACGCACTGGCGCAGGTTCTCGACTGTAGCGGCAGCGGCGGTAATGATATGACACTCCACTTCCATGCGGTAGCCGTGCATGCCGATCGGCGTGCGAATGCCATCCTGTCCGTCCACCGTAAAGCCGCGTTGGATGACATGAATTACCTCACGATTGTGGGGGATAGCAACCGCCCGCGCCGAATCGACGGCGCGGTCAATATCATCAGATGCAATGGTGCGTCCAGTAACGCCAACGACGCCGCGGCTGTTAACCGAAGAAACGTGGGAGCCGGCCAGGCTGACCAGGGCGGAGGTGATTTCCATGCCGGCGGTGTGTTCAGCCTTCTGGACGGAACGTAAAATAGCCTGGGAGGCAGCAGCCAAATCTACGATGACGCCTTTGCGCAAACCTTGGGAGGGTTCGACGCCCATGCCCAGGATGCGCAGTTGAGGCGTCTCAACGCCCGCTGAGGGAGGTTCTTCACGTCCGACGAGGGTGCAAACTTTGGTAGTGCCAATATCAATGCCGACGATGGTGGATGAATCCATACGCTAAGGTGGCTCCGCTTCCTAAGGATTCGACGTTTCTTCTTCTGATTGTACCGCTGCGGCGCGATAGTAAGGGGCGTGAGGGGATTCGACGCTGATTAACGTGGGGGTAATGCCGTCTTGCTGCAAACGCTCCATCAACGCACGGTAAACAAGCAGCTTCTGATCAATACCGGCCAATTCTACCCCAATAAAGACCTCCCAGCCCTGCGAATCTTGCCAACCCATGCCGCGCTCGGCGCTGTAGAGCAGGGTTGAGCCTTGCGGCGCCTGGGTCGCCATGGATTGAAAGGCCGCCACCCAGCGCGGGTCAAATTGCAGGGTAGCGGTTTTGAGTGACACGCTCTTAAACGCGCCTTCCTTGACGCCAGGCGGGTAATCTTTGGCTTCGACAGTGACCAGGGTCTCAGCCAGCGTCTCCTGCGCGGCGGCGTCTAGCGTCATGCGTGGTTGAAAGGCGACGCCTTCCTGATCCAGCCAATAGAGCTGGCCGCCGATCTGCCAGGCCAGGACAGGCTGGCGCTCTTCGATCACAATGTGGACTTGAGCCGGCAGGCCAACACTGACCGAGACCGTTTTAAGTTCGGGAAAGGCTTGCAATAAGCGCTGGCGCACCTGCTGCGGGTCCACCGAGAAGATCATCTGGCCGGACAATCCCAAGACTGTATTAAGATCAGCCGCCGTGAGGCGCTGAGCGCCGTCAATCTCGGCGAAGCGGATCGTATAGGTTGGCGAGGTGAAGATGAAGAGGACGAGGGCGGTGAGCAAGATAGTCAGAGTACCTGAAATCGCGCGCCAGTTCAGCGAAATCTCTGGCAGGGCGGGGAGGCGCAAGCGAGCGCCGGGCGCGGGCAAGGCCACTTCAAAACGGCGGCGGGGAGATTGATGCGGCAGCGGCTGAGGCGTTACACTGGAGGCAGGGAGCGCCGCCACGCGGCTGGCGCGAGCGACAACCGGCGGAGGGGTGGGGGCAGGGCGGATCGGGCGGCGCTCGCGCGAAGCGCGGCGCTCAGGAGTAAGCGTTTCACGGCGCGGGACCGACAAACGCTGGGCTAAATTGCGCGGGGCCGGCGGGTGGGCGAGATCGCGCAAGACAGCGGGGCGCGAGGCCTGGCGCGCCGGGGGTTGGCTGCGCTTTGCCGCGGCGCGGTCAGGCGGGGGATTTCCACCAATGAGAGAACGACGATTGCGAGAAGAACGAGCGGTCATATTTGGTTTCACACCTCATATTTGCGCTGGGTGCGGTCACGATCGGCTTTCCGCTCCAGAGCCAGTTCGATCAAACGGTCGAGCAGGGCAGGATAAGAAAGGCCGGAGGCAGCCCATAATTTGGGATACATACTGATCTCGGTAAAACCGGGCATGGTGTTGACTTCGTTGAGGTATAAAGCGCCGGTTTCTTTGTCGAGCAAGAAGTCGACGCGGGCCAGGCCAGCGGCGTCAATTGCTTTAAAGGCCTGGACGGCAAAAGTCTGCACTTGCTCAACCAATGCAGCCGGCAGGGGCGCCGGGATGAGCAGACCGGAAGAGCCATCCACATATTTCGATTCGTAGGAGTAAAACTCGCGGCTCGGCAGAACCTCGCCTGGAATAGATGCGACAGGATCGTCGTTGCCCAAGACGCTGACCTCGATCTCGCGCGGGGCGATCAGGCCGCGCTCAATCAAGATGCGCCGATCGTAGCGCGCGGCATCGAGCAGGCCCTCGACCAGGTCAGAACGGGAGCGGCACTTGCTGATGCCCACAGACGAACCCAGGTTGGCCGGTTTGACGAAGAGCGGATAGGGGGCGAGGGCTTCGGCGCGCGGCAAGAGGGTTTCGATCTGGGTTTCAACCTGGCGGCGCGAGACAACGAGCGTCTCAAGGACGGGGATGTGATTGGCGAGCATGACATCTTTGAAGAGGCCTTTGTCCATGCCAACGGCAGAGCCGAGGACGCCGCAGCCGACATAGGGCAGATCGGCCATTTCGAGCAGGCCTTGCAGCGCGCCATCCTCGCCAAAACTGCCGTGCAGGACCGGGAAGATCACATCCAACCCGCCGAGCAGGGGCAGCAGAGCGCCGATCGAGGCCGGGAGCGAGGCGGCGGAAGCCGCTTCCCTCTTCGCCTTTCCCGCATTCCACTCTTCACCGCTGACCCAGAGACCCTCCTGGGTGATGACCATTTGGGTCACAGCGTATTTGGCCGGGTCAAGCGCATTAAGCACCGACTGGGCGGAGCGCAGGGAGACTTCATGCTCGCCAGAACGCCCACCAAAAATAAGCCCACCCGCCGCCGGCATCCTGAGCTTGTCGAAGGATACTGCTCCGCATCACTCAGGCATCCTGAGCTTGTCGAAGGATGCTGCTCCGCGCCACACAGGCATCCTGAGCTTGTCGAAGGACGCTGCCCTGTACCACTTCCCACATTCACCTCTCTCTCACTCATATCCAACCTCCTGCTCCCAATCGCCCAAAAGCTCCACTTCCAGTTCAAGATTGACGCCAAACTGCTCGGCGACGCGGGCCTGGGCAAGGCGGATAAGACCGGCCATATCCTGGGCGGTGGCCTGGCCGCGATTGATAAAGAAGTTGGCATGGACGGGGCTGATCTCAGCATCGCCCAAGACATGCCCCTTCAAGCCGGCGGCTTCGATCAGACGGCCAGCATGGTCGCCGGGCGGGTTTTTAAACATCGAACCCATGCTGGCGCCGGGGGGCTGATTGCGGCGACGAATAGCGGCAATGCGCTCGATCCTGGCCTGCACCGCTCCAGGGTTGCTTTGGGCCAGCCACAATACCGCCGAGAGGACAACCGATTCCGAACTCGACATTGCGGCCTTTGCCGCCAGCGAAGTAAATCCCGCCGATGCGCCGCGTTGAGCCTTCAAGAGACTGCTGCGATAGCCAAAGCCAAAGCGTTCCACCGGCCACTCTTCACGCACACTTCCCACTTCCCACTTCCCACCCTCTACCGGCAAAGCCACACGGGAAAGGACTTCCGCGCGCGCCAAACTGCCAGCCACCTCACCGCCATGCGCGCCGGCGTTGCCGACAATCGCCCCGCCAAGCGTGCCGGGAATGCCGGAAGCCCATTCCAAACCGCTCAAACCGAGGGCCGCGGCCTGGCGAGCCAACGCGCCAAAGTTGATGCCCGATTCAGCCCAGACAAGCGGCGGGTCAAGTTGGGGGTCGAAGCGCGCCTGGCGAGTGCGGTTGACCACTACGACGCCGCGCACACCGGCGTCGCTAATCA
>CAIQJJ010000442.1 GCA_903872065.1 uncultured Anaerolineales bacterium
CCTGAGCTTGTCGAAGGATTTCCGACTTGTCCTCATCCTTCCGCCGGCCGGCCCTGCGCATGCAGAGCGATCACCGCCTGGCCGAGCGCCACGCCCCCATCGTTGGGCGGAACCTGGCGGTGCAGCAGCACGCCCAGGCCGGCGCGCTGCAGACAGGCGACGGTCTTGTTGAGCAGGGTCGCATTTTGCCACACGCCCCCGCTCAAGGCCACCTGCTCAATCCCATGCTCGTCGCGCAGGCGGCCGGCGACTTGCGCCACCATCTCCGCCACGCCGTTGTGGAAGCGGGCCGCGATCACCCCCGCCGCCCGCCGCGCCCGCAGATCGGCCAGCATCTCGCCGAAGAGCGCCGCCGGGTCGAGGATCAGCATCCCCTCTTGCTGCGCGACGGCGAACGGGTAGGCCCCCGTCTCTTCGGGATCAACCAGCGCCTCGAACTCAATCGCCGCCTGGCCCTCATAATTGACCGCCTGGCGCACGCCGGCCAGGGCGGCGGCCGCGTCGAACAGGCGTCCCATGCTGGAACTGAGCGGGGCGTTGAGGCGCTTTTCCAATTGACGCCTCACCACCTGCGCCGCCTGCGCTTGCTGCGGCGAGGCCGTCTGCAGCCAGGCGACCTCCTCCCAGGGCAGGCCGCACTGCCACAGCCAGGCCAGCGCCAACCGCCACACCTCGCGCCGCGCCAGGTCGCCGCCCGGCAGGGGGATGTATGCCAGGTGGGCGGCGCGCCGGAAGCCGCGGTAATCGGCCAGCAGAAATTCGCCGCCCCAACTCAACCCGTCCTCGCCGTAGCCCACCCCGTCGAACGCCACCCCAATCACCGCCCGTTTGCCATCCAGTCCGTTGTCTGCCATGCAGGCGGCAATGTGGGCGTGATGGTGCTGCACGCCCACCGCCGGCAGGCCCTGGCGCGCCGCCCGCTCCAGCGCGTAGCGCGTCGCCAGGTAATCGGGATGCAGATCGTGGGCGATCACTTCGGGCTGGACGCGGAAGAGCGCCTCCAGGTGCGCCACGCTGTCCTCGTAGGCTTGCAGCGTCTCATCGTTTTCCAGGTCGCCGATGTGCTGGCTGAGAAAAGCATAGCGCCCGCGCCCCAGGCAAAACGTGTTTTTCAGTTCTGCGCCGGCGGCCAGCACAGGAGCAGCTTCAAACGGCAGGCGCACCGGCTGCGGCGCATAGCCGCGCCCGCGCCGGAGCAGCAGCGGTCGGCCGGCCTCCGCCAGGCGCGCCACCGAATCATCGCAGCGCGTGCGGATGGCGCGGTTGTGCATCAAAAAGGCGTCGGCGATGCCCCCAAGGCGCTGGCGCGCCTCCTCGTTGTGGGTGGCGATCGGCTCCTCCGAGAGATTGGCCGAAGTCATCACCCAGGCCGCCCCTGGCCGCGCCGCGTCGTGCAGCAGCAGGTAGTGTAGCGGTGTGTAGGGCAGCATGACGCCGGCGGTATCCTGTCCCGGCGAGAGCGCCGCGCACAGCCGCGAGTCCATCCGCCGGCGCAGGATGACGATCGGGCGGGCGCGGCTTTCCAGCAGCGCTTGCTCCTCGTCGCTCAACAGGCACTGCGCCGCCACCGCCGCCGCGTCCAGCATCATCAGCGCAAACGGCTTGTCCACGCGCAGCTTGCGCCGGCGCAGCTCAGCCACCGCCGCCGGGTTGGTCGCGTCGCAGGCCAGGTGGAAGCCGCCCAGTCCCTTGATCGCCAGGATTTCGCCGCCGGCGATCCTGCGCTGCGTCTCCAGGAGGGCCGCCTCGCCGGACAAGACCTCCTGGCCGCCCACTTCCAGCCACAGGCGCGGCCCGCAGTCGGCGCAGGCCACCGGCTGGGCGTGGAAGCGCCGGTCGCGCGGGTCGTGGTATTCCGCGGCGCAGGCCGCGCACAGGGGGAAGCTCTTCATCGTGGTCTGGGGGCGGTCGTAGGGGATGCCCTCGATGATCGTGAAGCGCGGCCCGCAGTTGGTGCAATTAATGAACGGGTAGCGGTAGCGCCGGTCGGCGGGATCGAACAACTCGTCCAGGCAGTCGGGGCAAATTGCAACATCCGGCGAGATGGGGATGAAATCGCCCGGCTGCGACTGCGAGTGCTGGATGGCGAAGTCCGCGTAGCCGCGCGGCGGGTGGGCGGTCGCCGTGATCCCGTCCACCCGCGCCAGGGGCGGGGATTCCTGGCGCAGCGCCTGGAAAAAGGCCTGCAGGTCGTCCGCCTGGCCCTCGACCTCGATCTCGACGCCGGCGGCGGTGTTCTTGACCCACCCGCGTAGCTTCATGCGTGTAGCCAGGTTGTAGACGAACGGACGAAACCCGACCCCCCTGCACGATCCCTTGAATGTGAATGAATGCGCCCTGGATGTCGTTCATGAGAGGCTGAATCGGTTCATCCGTAGGGTACGAGCCGGATCGGCGCGGCGATCTGCCGCTCCACATCCTCGCCGCTGGCCGCGCGGGCCGTGAGGCGGGCGCTGAACTGCGCCTCGTAGGGCGCGGCCAGCCCCCGGACGGGGACAGTCAACCCCGCGCCGGGCTGGCTGGGCAGGTGGAAGGGGAAGCGCGTGTCTTCCCAGCGGTTGATGACCTCGAAGGAGATCGGCGCCGCCAGCCAGAATGAAGCCGTGGCCTGTTCGCCGCCGGCCAGCGGGCCGATCTCCAGCGTCACCGCGCCGCCGGCGGGGGCGTCGGGGCGCGTCCAGTGCAGCATGGGGCGGCCTTGCGCTCGCCAGCCTTCCGGGCATTCGAGCGTCACCTGGGCCGAGCGCCAATCTTGCCCGGTATGGTTGCGCACCACGAAACGCAGCGTGAGCGGCATCGCCCCCCAGTCCCAGAGCAGTTTTGGCTCCCAGTGGCCCCAAAGCATGGCCGGCCCAAAGCGTTTGAAGATCACGCCCCCTTCGTCAGCGAAGGCTTGCGCTTCGAGGGCGGCCATCGCGGCGCGCCCCAGGCCTGGTTCGGCCGGGGCGGAAGGCGCGGCGCTCAACGTGACGCTCTTGCCGGGGGCCAGCGTGCGCTCCTGCCAGGCCACTGCGCCCAGGGCGCTGGCGCGCTCGACGCGGAAGCCCACCCGCACCGTCCACGGGACGGCGTTGTCATTGCGGATTGTGGCGACGCTGCCGGCGTCGGATTCTTCCCAGGCGATGGCAAAACGATGCCCGCCGGAATAAAAATCGGGCCAGGAGAATCCGGTCAGCAGCCCGCGCGGGGCAAGCGTTAACACCTGGGACGGGGAATCTACCCGCAGGCCGAGCCACTGCTCCAGGTACTGCCATGCCCAGGCCCCCTGCCCCTGGCTGCAGCGCGTGATGGCGCGCGCATTCTCCAGGCCGTGCGGCCACCAGAACATGCTGCCGGTCACCCGGTCGAGAGCGATGCGGCGCAGGGCGCTGAGGGCCTCGCCCATTTCCGCCGGCGTGACGCTGCCCCCCAGGCGGGAGAAGTAGGCCGTGCCGTCGAAGACGGCCGGTTCGGACGGCTGCCAGTAGAGCGTGTCGAATTCCGGGTCGTAGCCGGCGTGCCAGAGTGAGCGGGCGTAGCGGTGATAGTTGATCCACGCCGGGTCGGTGAAGTCGCACAGGCCGTAGATCGGGGCGAGCATGGAGGAGGTGTCTTCGCCGTCGTAATACAGGACGCTTTCGGGCAGGTAGACCGTTCCGGGGTCTTCGCCCAGGTTCGTCCCGCCGGAAATTTGCTGTCCGAAGGGGCCATCGGCCAGCATGGCGGCGGCGATGGCCTCCCGGATGTCTGCCGCTTTTTGGGCATAGGCGCCGGCTTCGGCGGCGCGCCCCAGCAGCCGGGCCAGGGCCGCCATCGAATCAAAGGTGTACCAGACCTTGACATTAGTCCCGTAATCATAGCGGCGGCCGACGATGCCGTCGGACGAGTAGCGCGTGGGGAAGAGCGCCGCCGCCGGCGACTCAAGCTGGCGCAGATGATGTAGAATGCCTTCGAGCGCCTGCATGATTTCGGGATGCGCTTTCAGATAGGCCACGTCGCCGGCGGCTTGCATCCACTGGCGGGCGATGACCACCGGCGCGACCAGGATGGGGATGGAGTGGTCAGGCGCGCCGCGCGGGGCCTGGCTGCGATTCATGAAGAAGCGCAGCGCCTGGCGGGCCAGTTCGGGGCAGGCATGGACAATGCTGACGACGGTTGGCTCGACATCAATCCCCCACAGCGTGCCGTAACCGTGCGACGGCGCGCCCTGCCAGTGGGCGATCAGGTTGCCCTGGGCATCCACTTGCAGGCAGTTGAAATTGTCGAAGATGCTGCGCAGGTGGATTTCGCGCGACAGGCGGGCGTCTTCGTCGCCGCTGACGCTCAGCCGCCCCAGGCGCTCGCGCCAGAAGGCGGCGGTGAAGTTGACCCAGGCCAGGGCGGGGTGCAGGTGCAGGTGGAAGATCGTCTCCATCACGGCGCTGTAGCTCTGCCCAAGGGCGAGATGCGTCTCGAAGAGCGCCTCGCCCCCCGCTTCGAGGACGAAGGCCCGTTCGGCCTCGAAGGGCGCGGCGAGTTTGCTCCAATTGCCCTCGTGCAGGTGAACGCCAATGCAGGAATCGGGCCGCGAGAGCAGCAGGGTGCGGGCGCGCACATCCACCGCCGGCTGCTTGAGGGGGCGCAGTTCGGGCCTGGCGTCTTCGTAGTGGCCGATCAGCAGATCGCCGGCCTGCAAAACAAGCTTGCCCCGCATCCGCCGCTCGGTGGTATTGCGGACATGCAGGGCGTAGATCATTCCCGCCGGGCCGGGCAGCGGCGCGGGCGAAAGGGCGCACTGCGCAGCGTCCGCCGCGACCGGCGCCAGGCTGAAGAGCGTCAGTTCCAGCCCGTCCTGGGTGGTTTGCGTCAGCGGCAAATAGCCGTCGGAGTAGAAGGTGAGGTTGTCGCGGTCATCGGCGGCGAGGTCAATGCCTCCGGGGCGACCCTCCAGTTCCAGGCGGTAGTGGAGATCGCCAATGTACATCGCCACATCGAAATGGTAATACATGCCAGGGCCGAGGCCGAACTCGCCGCTGGAGGTGGGGGCGGGGTAGATGGCGGTAGGCAGGGCGGCCAGGCGCAGGCTGCCGTTGGCGGCGTGGCCGATCAATACGCGTGCATTCGACTGCGTGAACAACGGCTCGCTGGAAGGCAGCAGGCCGGCGTTGTCGCGGGGGTGCTGCGCCCAATCGGCGGTGCGCCCGAAAAAGAATTCGGAGCGCGGCGCAGCGAAGACTTCAGACCAGGAGGAGAAAGGAAGGGGTGTTTTCATAGGGTTCTCAGCTTGAGAGCGGAAAGGTTTATGGAAGGCTTTTACGATGCTCCACAGATTATCGCAGATTACACCGATTTTAAGCCAGGTTTGCAAAGAGTAACCACGAATAACACCAATCTCACGAATAAGAATCAGAGTAGAAATACTGCCAGGCTGGAAGAATGCGAACTCGCACGCCATCCCGTTCCAGTTCTTCGGCATGGTCAAGGGTCAGGATGACGCCCTCAGGAAGGTCAAAATTTTGGCAGCTTTGTACAAGGCCTTTAATTTCTCGCTCCCTGGTTTTGGGATCAGCAATATCTATGGAGACCTGGACTGCGGTGGTCACACTGCCTCGATCCGTGATCAGGAAGTCGCATTCGCTGCCGTTCTGATGGTAGGCGATCGGTTTCCCGCGTTTGAGCAGCTCCAGGGCGACAGTGGTTTCCAGCAGCCGGCCTTGATCCTGGCTCAACTTATAATCCAACGCTGCGCCTAACCCCTGGTCAATGACGTAGCATTTCTTCTGGGCGCTCTCAGACTTGACGATTGAAGCTGCCCATTTGTTCACGAAGCGGGTGAGATAGATTGCCTCGACATAATCCTGAAAAGCATATAGCGTATCTTTGCTGACTTTGTACCCCTGCGATTTGAGCTCGTTGTAAATCTTGTGCACACTGAACTCGCCGGCAGAAGCCCCGATCACTCGTTTGCAGAAATACTTCAAGATGACGCTGTTGGAAATCTGATAACGCTCAATCAAATCCCGGAACAACATCACGTTGAAATATTCCTGCAGGATTTTGTCTTTCAGAACATCCTCTAACCGGATCAGTTCAGGGAATCCACCCTGCTGCATGAAGCGCTCAAAGAGATTGACGAGGACGGCCCTGTCCGCGCTGCTGTGCGGATTCAGCCCCGGAGATTGGATCGCGACAAATTCATTAAAAGAAAGCGGGTAGACCTCGAAAGTGAGTGTGCGCCCGCGCAGAGAGGTGGCGATCTCCTGGGATAGCAGCCTGGCGTTGGAGCCTGTGATGAACACATTTGGGCTGATCGAGTCGTGGACGCGGTTAACGAACTTTTCCCAACCGAGGGCTTCCTGGATCTCGTCAAAGAAAAAGAAGCATTCTGATAATTTCTGAGCGGGGTATAACTCCTGGTACGCCTGCAGGATCAGATCCAACTCAGGGGGAGAGAAATTCAGCCGTTCGTCGGCGAAGTTGAAATACAAAAGTCTCTCGTTGGACACGCCGTTGGATCTCAAACGGTTCATCAGGTTAAAGAGGTGATAGGTCTTCCCACTGCGCCTTACCCCGGTCAGCGTGATGACCTTCCCAGTGCCGGCCGGGATCTGGAGTGTGCGCAGCCAGATCTCAGGGAGCGCCTTTCGGTGGCTGTCCATGATGATCGTCTTCAATAGGTCTTTACTGTTCACAAGGAAATTATACAACAAATATTTCCTTTAAAAAAGGAAATTGTTGGGGGAGGTTAACCACGAATAACACCAATCTCACGAATAAGAATCATAACAGATGCCATGTTTTGACAACGCCTCAAAGGATGAAAATTGCACCGCGGAGAGCGCCGAGATCGCAGAGAGAGAAAAGACTCAGCGCTCTCTGCGATCTCGGCGGTGGAAATATTGTTCCCCAACCTGTTGCGCTCTCGATCATTGATTGCTCCTGCAGACTCGTGCTATACTTAACCTCAACCTCATTTCTCCCAGGCTGCATCCCCATAGGTGGACACATGACCTCTATTGAAGACGATTTGCGTGCAAAACTTGAGCGCCTCGAAGCGGAAGCCGCCGCGCTGCGCCGGCAGCTTGCCCAGGGCCCCGGCGAGAAGAACACCGCCCACGTCGAGCGCATCGAAAATACAAGCGGCGGCGAGATCAATATCGCCGGGCGCGACATTCACAAGAGCGAAACCCATTACCACAACGATCCGCTCCAGCTTGAGCAGGAGAAGAACGCCCAGGCGCGGCGGAACTACCTGGGCGAACTGGCCGGGCGCGCCAACCTGCTGCCCTGGGCCAACCTGACCGCCAACTTTGCCGACCCCTCGCAGGGCGAGAACCTGCGCCTGGCGGACGTTTACATCGCCCTGGATACGACCGAACTGCGCCATGTCGAGCGCGAGGAAGACCTGCGCGCCCACTTGAAACAGCAGGGCGAGGCGGAGCGCATCTCGGCCCAGGAGATGCTCAACCGCCAGGCGCGCCTGCTGCTCTTGGGCGACCCTGGTTCGGGCAAAAGCACCTTCGTGCGCCACGTGGCCTACCTCTTTGCCCAGGCGGGGATGGCTGACGACCCCGCTCCCTGGCTGGAGCGCCTCGCTCCCTGGGAACGGGGCGGCCTGCTGCCGGTGTGGATCGAACTGCGCCAGGCGGCCGCCTTTGCCAGCCAGCGCAGTTCGAAGGACAACCTGATCGCGGCCTACCTCGAACACTACCTGGAAGAACTGACC
>CAIQJJ010000443.1 GCA_903872065.1 uncultured Anaerolineales bacterium
GCCCAATGAAGACCTATACGCCGCTGGTGGACCTGATCGGGCACGCGCACCTGGGCGAAAAGACGCTGCTGTACCTGCTGGACGGGCTGTACGGCGTGGAGGAGCAAAACACGGAGGTGAGCAACAAGAGCCGCTTCCAGGCGGCGCCCTTCAGCGATCATTGGCCTTCGAGCCTGTTTCTTTCGCAGGATGGGGTCGCGATTGACTCGGTGGGAGCCGATTTCCTGCACAACGAGCCGATCATCGTGCGCAAAGCCAATGTGATGCCCGCCAACAGCACCTATCAAAACTACTTGCACGAGGCGGCGCTGGCCGATCAGCCGCCTTCCGGCAGCCAATACAAACTCCCCAGCCTGGGGGTGCATGATCACTGGAATACCCCCCAGGAGCGTCAGTACGGGCGCAACCTGGGCAAAGCGGAAGGGGTTGAGCTCATCACGATTGCATGAAGCTCATCCCGCAAACAACAGGTCCAGGGCGCGGGAAATCGCGCCGCGCTGCCGGCGCAGCCAGTGATTCTGGCGTTCGAGGGCGCGGAAGCTGAAGGCAGAACGCGCTTCAATCGCCTGCAGATAGCCGGAGGTGTAGTGCTTGCGGGCGCGAGCAATGGCGGTTACATAGGGCTGAAACAAGCTTTTCTGGATGAAGTCGCGCAAAATAAGGGGCGCGCCGAGCGGCTCCAACAGTTCAAAAACCTTCAGCCCAAAGTTTATGCTGCGGTTGGTGATCGCATCCAGCGGCCAGAGAGGCGCGGTCTGCGAGAACACCGTCAGGATGCCCTCTTCCTGATCACTCAATACATCTTCCAGATCATCGCCAAGCTGCAAAAACGCGCCCAGGCCGTAGGCAAAGGCAGCCTGCATGGGGATCAGATCGCCGGCCGCCAGGTAGCCATCTACCAAAGTCGAAGCGCCGCCTTTGTCAATGCTGATGCCCAGCACATCCACCTCGTATGGCGAAGCGGCGCGATTCTGCAAAGCCAGGCTGCGCGTTTGGGCGCGATGGATGGCCAGCAAGCTCTCGAAAACCTGGGGATAGGCAGGGCGAGCGTAATGGGATTCGATCAGGGCGACCAGGTCAAAGATATGCGCTTCGTTAACGCCGGCCGGGGCGACGGACTCGCCCGCCAGGCGGCGGTAGAAACGCTCACTGAAGGCCAGCTTATCGGCGCGGGGTAAAGCCGGATCGTCCAGGTAGTTATCGCTGTAGGGGTAGAGCAAACTGTAGGCAAAAATGGCCGGGTTCAGTTCAACGGGCAGGCCCCACAGCAGTTGCAGCATATTGGTGGTCAGCACATTGCGCCCCGCCTGGTAAATATCGGCGCTGCTCAAAGCAGCATCGAAGCGGCGCGCCATCTGGACAAATTCCACGATCACCGCTTGAAACTGCGCCATCTTCAAAGCTTCCAGGTGCGCTGCTTCCATCCCTAAGACACGGCAGGCGGTCTGGCGGGTAAGCGCCATAACCGACTCCTGCACCTGCTGGCGTTCAGCCGGCGACTGCGGCGGGCGTTGCAAAATGGGGGTAATGGTCGCCAGAAAATCATCCATCTGACGCGCGCGAGCCGCCTGTTCTGGCGGAGGGATGACCCGCCAGGCCGGCAGTGATGGATCGCACTGCCACCATAGGCTGGAAAAGCAACGGTAAAGTTCACCGCCGCGGTAAAGTTCACCGCCCTGGTGTAAATCTTCCAGCGAGGCGGCGAAACGGACAGGCGGCGCAGCCGGGGCGTCGAAAGTCCATTGAAAGACGGGGGAGGTTTGTTGCATCAACATAAGGATTCCTGCGGTAAAATGGTTTCATTATTTCTACGTCAAGAACCAACCTGTGTTGCACAAGAGCATTCTTTCCACCAGAGAGTCGTATGAATCCACACACCATCCGCCAAATTATCAATTTGATTACCCATACCATCGCCAAAATCGAAACCATCAATGCTGAAAGCCTGCCCAAAACCGGGGC
>CAIQJJ010000444.1 GCA_903872065.1 uncultured Anaerolineales bacterium
ATCCGACTGGAAGACATCTACAAGACGTACCACCTGGGCGAAATCGACGTCCCGGTACTCAAGGGCGTCTCGCTGACGATCAACCGCGGCGAGATGGTCGCCTTGATGGGCGCTTCCGGTTCGGGCAAGACCACCCTGATGAACATCCTGGGCTGCCTGGATCGCCCCACCTCTGGCGCATACCGCCTGGCCGGCGAGGATGTGAGCAAGATGAATCGCACCCAATTGGCGCACATCCGCGGCCAAAAGATCGGTTTCATCTTCCAGTCGTACAATCTGCTGCCGCAGGCCAGCGCGCTGCAAAACGTGTTGATGCCAATGGTCTACCGCCGCAATGGACGCGTCGCGCAAAAAGAGCGCCTGGCGCGCGCCAAAGAAGTGTTGGCGGCGGTCGGCCTGGCCGATCGTGAGAAGCATCGCCCGAAAGAGATGTCCGGCGGACAGCAGCAGCGCGTGGCAATTGCCAGAGCCTTAATCAACGATCCGCTGCTGATCCTGGCCGACGAACCGACCGGCAACCTGGACAGCCGATCGGGCCAGGAGATCATCGAAATCTTGCACGGCCTGCATCAGCGTGGGCGGACGATTGTGATGATCACCCACGACGCCGAGAGCGCCATCCACGCCCAACGCGTCATTCATATCCGCGACGGACGGCTGGAGGCAGCCAAACTGACCGAAAGTTTCGTCCCCGTGGAGACCTTCGCCGCGCCGGCGTTGTTGAATCCGGTGGAGGGATAAAGCGATGTTTGCAGAAGTCATCCAAATTGCCTGGGAAGGAGTGACGCGCAATAAACTGCGCTCGCTGCTGACCATGCTGGGCGTAATCATTGGCGTAGCAGCGGTGATCATTATGATTGCAGTTAGCGCCGGCACCGAGGCGACCATCGCTGACCGCATCGAAACTTTAGGCACCAATCTGCTGTTCGTCTCCATGAACTTCACCGCGCAAGGGCCGGGGGCGCGCGAGCCGGGCAATAACTCCAGCGCATTAACGTATGACGACGCGCTGGCCATCCGCCAATCCATCAAAAACATCACCGGCGTGTTGGTCGAGCGCAATACCAGCCAGATGGTCAAAGCAGGCAATGTCTCGATTGACGGCGTGACGATTGTGGGAACGACCACCGATTACCCAGCCATTCGTGAGCTTGAAGTCGCCAGCGGACGTTTTCTCACTGCCAAAGATCAGGACAATACCGCCAAGGTAGCCGTGTTGGGCTACAGCCTGGCGCAAGACTTATTCGGCGACTCGAACCCGGTCGGTCAAAAGATCAACATTGGCAATGTCAAAGTGTATGTCGTGGTGTCATGGCGGAAAAAGGCATCGTCGGCAATACCGATTATGATGCCCGTCTGTATGTGCCGATCAGCCTGGTCTTTGAGCAATTCACACCGTCGCGGTTTGCCAGGGTGATGGGTAATATGGTTAACACGATCACTGTCCAGGTGAAAAGCCAGGACGTGATTGACAGCGTGATCACGCAGATCCAGATTTTGCTGGTCAAGCGCCATGAGACAACGCTGGAAAATACACCCTATACGGTGCGCACGCAACAAGAGATCATTGAAACCCAGGCCGCGACCACCGCCGCCTTCCGCTCACTGCTGGCATGGGTGGCGGCAGTCTCGCTGCTGGTGGGTGGGATCGGGATCATGAACATCATGCTGGTCAGCGTCACCGAACGGACGCGCGAGATCGGCATCCGCCAGGCAACGGGGGCCACCCCCGGCGACATCCGCGCCCAGTTCTTGTTCGAGGCGCTGATGCTCAGCCTGACCGGCGGTTTGCTAGGCGTGCTGGGCGGAGTTGGCGGCTCCTGGCTGTTCAACCTGCTCGGACAAATGCGCACAGTGATCGTGCCGAACTCCATCGCCCTGGCCTTCAGTTCCGCCGCGGCGGTTGGCATTTTCTTCGGGTTCTACCCGGCCAACAAAGCTGCCCAGCTCGATCCGATCGAGGCGCTGCGCCACGAATAACAAAATATCCAAACGATTTTCAGGTGACAGCCACTTCATTCTTAAGGGCTGTCGCCTTTTTCTGATGAAAGGAAGCTTTATGAAAACACGTCTCTTTTTATTGGCTGGGTTGATGATCTGCACCTTGCTGCTTGGCGCGTGCAGCAGCACAAAAGCCAACACCAACGCCGCGGCTTCCGCCAACGGAACTCCAGCAGCGGCCAACCCAAACGACAACCAGGAACTGTCAGTCGCCACTAAGTTGGCGCTTGGCACGCTCAAACTGGAAGGCACTGACCAGGCCGTGACGGCAGATCAGGCCAACACTCTGCTGACCCTGTGGCAAGCCTACCAGGCATTGACGAACAGCGATACCACCGCCCAGGTCGAACTGGATGCGGTCGTTGAGCAAATCCAGGCCTCGATGACCAGCGAACAGACTAAAGCGATTGATGATTTGCAGCTTACCCGCCAATCTATGGGAGAGATCATGCAATCCGCAGGCATCGAGTTTGGGCCGGGCAGCCGCGCCCAGCGGACGCCGGCGGCCGGGCAAAGCAGCTCAGGCAATAACCGGCAGGGGAACGGCGAGGGCGGACGGCAGTTCTTCGGCGGCGGGCCAGGCGATGGCGGAATGCCGCCCGACGGCGGCGGGGTTATGGGCGGCGGGCCGCAGGGCGCTAATGGGGCGCAAATAACCCCGAACGCCACCCTTCAGGCGCGTTTTCGCGCCCAGGCCAGTCGCGTCAATCCAATGATTTTGCAAGGGCTGATCAAAATGTTGGAGACGAAAGCAGGCTTAACACCGGAGCCAACCAAATAATGCCGCGCGCGCGATATCCTTTTCACCCAATTCTCTTGGGAATCTATCCTGCGCTGGCGCTGTTATCCTACAATATTCAACAGATCACGCCCTCCATCACAATCCGTGCGATCCTCGTGACTACCCTAAGCGCTATGGGCTTGTGGTTGATCCTCAGATTGATCTTGCGCAATACCCAAAAATCCGCCCTGGCAGCCTCATGGCTGTGGATGCTGTTTTTCTCCTACGGCCAGGTTTATACCTATCTTGAACAGACGCCCGTTTTGGGGATGTCGTTAGGGCGGCACCGTTTCCTGGCTCCTGCCTGGCTGCTGCTCAGCCTGGCAGGGGTCGCGTGGCTGTGGCGGACGCGCCACTCCATGGCGCGTCTGACTCCTATCCTGAACGCCATCGCGGCAGTCTTGGTCTGTTTCCCTATCGTCCAAATCGCCCAAAGCGAGGTGGGGGAGGCTTATCAAGCTTTTGTGCAAGCCGCGCCCCTCTCTGCCGAGGCTCAAAGCCTGCACACGGACGAAAACCAGGCTTTGCCGGATGTTTACTATATCATCCTGGATTCCTACACGCGCGCCGATATCTTTGAAAAAGTGTTTGCCTACGATAATTCGCCCTTTGTACAAGAATTGCAGCAAATGGGGTTTTACGTTGCGCAGTGCAGCCAAAGCAATTATTCAGTGACCGAACTCTCGCTGACTTCATCCCTGAATATGAACTACCTGGACAAGCTCGATGAACGCTTCGCCAAAAACAGCAATGGCGACCGTTTGCTGCTGCACTCCTTCTTGCAACAAAGCGCGGTGCGCAGCCTGCTGGAAAACCTGGGCTACAAAACTGTGGCTTTTGAAACTGGCTTTGCGTGGAGCGAACTCAATACTGCCGCCGTTTTCCTGAAACCGGTAAACCAGATCGGCGGCATGAACGCCTTCGAGGCCATGCTGGCCAAGACCTCCGCATTATCCATCTTGAGCGACGCCAGTTTGCAGTTGGATAAGTCCCTTACGCCGGATTTCACCTACCCGCAAAAACTCCACCGCGATCGGGTTGTATTTGCGCTTAACAGCCTGGCAGACATCCCGGAGGCGATCAGCGGGCCGAAATTTGTCTTTGCCCATATCGTCGCCCCCCACCTTCCTTATGTCCTTGGAGCCAATGGCGAGGCCATCACCACGCCTGACTCAATTGGAGGAGAGGAAGAGAAAGCCGCTTACCGTGATGAAGTGATCTACATCAACCGGCAGATCAGCGCCGCCGTCAAGGCGATCCTGCAAAAGTCCAGCACTCCACCGATCATCATCATCCAGGGGGATCATGGACAAAACGCCTATCCAAAGGAAGAGAGGCTGGCAATCCTCAACGCGTACTACCTGCCCAATCATGGCAGTCAGTCGCTTTACCCTGCCATTTCGCCGGTCAACAGCTTTCGAGTGATTTTCAACCAGTACTTTGGCGGCAGATTCGACCTTTTGACGGATGCCAGCTACTATTCGCCCTCGCTGGAAAAATCCTTCGACTACGAAGAGGTTGCCAATCCATGCGTTCCGTAAAGAAAGAAGCGTCTTTCGGTTCTCCTCCGGTTATCCTTCGACAAGCTCAGGATGCCTGATGCCTCCCATTTCAGGCGCGCTGAGCTTGTCGAAGCGTGAGCTTGTCGAAGCGTGAGCTTGTCGAAGCGTGAGCTTGTCGAAGCGTGAGCTTGTCGAAGCGTGAGCTTGTCGAAGCGTGAGCTTGTCGAAGCGTGAGCTTGTCGAAGCGTGAG
>CAIQJJ010000445.1 GCA_903872065.1 uncultured Anaerolineales bacterium
AAGGGCAGCAATGGAGGGGGGGCAGACTCCACCCCGGCATTTTCTCCTCCCAGATCAGACCTAAACACTGTCTGCCCGCTCGCTGCCGCGGCGCTGACCAGCCCGCTGTCTGTGGGGAACTGCCGCCCCATGTCCAGCATTTTCTTACCAATTTCTCCATAGCCCACTAGCAAAACTGGGGCATTGAGCGTGGGGTCGTGGTGGAGCAGTTGAACATGATAATATCCAAGCTGCTCTTTAACTTGGGTTACAATCCGCTGATACAATTCCTCAAGGTTCGCCGCGCCTGCCAGCTCTTGCGCAATTTGCGTAACCAGCCGGGTTTGCTCGCGGCGGCGCTCATTAGCATTCTGGCTTTGCTCCTCCAGCCGGCGGTGTTTGGTCATATCGTGCAGCGTTACAGCCAGATGGGTCGGCTGGCCGGCCGCGTCTTTGAGGGCGAAAGCTGTCGCATTGGTATAAAGCACGCCTCCATCCTTGCGTTTTTGGCGCGCTTCTCCATTCCACGAACCTGCCATGGCCTGCGGCAAAAGCTCCATCAGGATTGGTAAATCCTGCTCCATCCAGGTGGCCAGGCTCGGCAACCCAACCAACTCGCGCGAAGGATAGTCGTAGCCGAATAGTTCATGCGCGGCGCGGTTGGCATACTCAATCCGCGACCCATCCAGGGCGGCAATCAATATCCCATCTACTGCATTTTCGGCCAATTCTTCAAAGCTCAGGGCCAGGCGTTCGGCGGTACCGCTGTTGTTGGCGGTATAGAACGCCGCTGATGTAATTTCAGCCATTTTTCCGCTCTCCTGCCGCCGGGTTTGGCGGGCTGCTCAGTTCTTCGGCGTTCCCCAGCCGGATAAAACTGCTCCGCTGGAACGCTTCGCCGATCTCCCGCACGGCTGTGCGTAAGATGATATTTGCATCGGTTGAAGCTCGCACGCGCGTGGTAATTTCACGCAGTATCCGCTCGCGCTGCGCCCGCGCTTGCACTTCGTCCAACAAGCGCCGGCTTTCGATAATGGAGGACGCCAGCGCTGCGACCTGCCCAAGCAAATCCTTGGCGGTCTGCGGATAAGCGTTCGCCATGTAACTCGCCAGGTTGATCGCTCCGATGGCCCCCGCACTGGCGATCAGCGGCGCGGCCATGATCGTCCGCAGTCCCTCCTCCGCCAACTGCTTCGCGTCAATAAAATCATTCAACGCCCCATCCCCTGGCAGGGTAATCAGCCGTCGTTCACGCACACACATCCCCGCCGCGGTCGCACTCACAGACATGCGTTCCCCCACCCCGCCATCCTGAAGCGGTGTTCTATGCGGCTCTTGCCGCAGGAGCGGCGGCGGATACATTTGAAAACTATTCCCGAATGGATCCAGCAGTGCAATCCAAACCCGGTCACCATCCAAAATATTGAGCAGCTTGTTATTGAGAATCGTCAAAATCTGCTTCACATCCTCTGCCGCATTCAGCGCCGCCGCCAACTCATTCAATTGACGCAGCCGGCGCGCCTGCTCCTCTGTCTGCGCCAGCGAAGCTTGCGTTTGCGCGAACAACCGCGCGCTCTCCAAAGCCAGCCCCATCTGCTCCGCCACCTGCTCCACAAACGACTGCTCCTCCTGGCTGAGCGGCCGCTGCGGGTCATTCTCTACCGCAACCTGGCTTAACAACTCGCTCCCGCGCAAATTCAAACTGGCCGTCCAAGCCGCCCCACTTCCCACTTCCCACTTCCCACTACCCTTCCATGGAACCACCGCCGTCTGGTCGTAAAAATACCCCGGCGCGCTCAACGAATCACTCAGGCTTTCCCACCCTGGGCGGCTCAACGCCCCATACAGCGTATTCAACTCTTGAATCCGCTCTTCCATCTCCTGGCGCAGCCGCGTCTCCTCCACCGCCACCGCCGCCTGCCCGCACAGCCCCTCCAACAGAATCACATCATCCTGCGTCAGCGCCCCTGCCCGGTCGCTCTGCACATCCAACACCCCCAAAACCTGCCCCCGCAGCTTAATTGGCGCTGCAATCTCCCCTTGCGTATCCGGAAGCAGTGGGTTTGGCCGCCAGTCTGCGTCATCCCGCAGCGTCGTCCGCAGAATAGTTTGCCCCGTCGCTGCCGCCGTCCCAATCAACCCCACCCCCATCGGCATTTGGTGCCGCCGCTTCAACATCTCCTCTCCCACTGTCCCATAACCCGCAAGCAGCACAATCGCATTCTGGCTTGGCTCATAGCGCAGAATCTGAGCGTGATAATAATTAAACCGCTCCTTCACCATCGTCACCACCCGCCGGAACAATTCATTTTGATTCGTCGCCGTCGCAAACTCTTGCGCAATCTGAATACTGATCTGCGCCTGTCGGCTGCGCGTCTCTAATGACCGGCGCATCTCCCTTTCAAGCTCTACCCGTTCTGTAATATCTTGCACCAGCGAAGATACCCCCACCACCCTTCCCTCCGCGTCCAGCATCGGCGTGTTATACCATTCACAAGTAATCAACCGCCCATCCTTCGTAACATTTTGGTTCGTGTTACGCCCTCCGCCTTTTTGCGCGATTAGCGCCGGCCACACCTCGTCAATCAGCGTTAGCCTCGCGCTTTCCGGGATAATCAAATCCACCGCCTTGCGCCCCACCGCCTCCTCCTGCGTATACCCAAAGATCGCCGCCGCCGCCGGATTCCACGAAGCCGCTTCAAACCCCGGCGTCCACTCGATAATCCCCACCGGCGCGGTCTCAACCAGCGCTGACAGCCGTTTTTGCGACTCACGCAGCGCCTCACGCGCCTCCTTGCTCTCTGTAATATCCAGCAGTGAAACCAACAGCGCGTTTTCCCCCCCATAGGTAAAGAACCGAATCGAAAGGTCTGCCCAGAACACTTCCCCATTATCTAGCCGTTTCGCCCGCACTTCATAATTTTTCAACGCCCCCAGGCGGCGCAGCTCCGCCAGCAGCGTCGCTCGGTCCGCCAGAGCGTAATACAAGTCCGGCGTCTGCCGCCCGATCATCTCATCCGCCCTAACCCCAAACGCCGCCCCGAACGCCGGATTGACATACAAAATCTTACCATCCGGGTAGCGGCTGATCAATAGACTCACCTCCAGCTTTTCCAACACACTGCGCTGCCTGGATTCACTTTCCCGGATCGCCGCCTCCGCCTCTTTGCGCACCGTAATATCGCGCACAATCGCCACATACCCAATACAGTTCCCCTGTGCGTCGCCGATCATACTTGTCGCCAGTTCGCCTGGGAACTCCTCTCCAGTTTGGGCGCGAAAAGTATATTCCACCGCCTTGCCCACCGCTTCATTGTTGACAAGATGCGCCGCCGCCCGAGGACGATCGGCTTCAATCGCCAGCCGGGCTGCCTCCTTGCCCACCACATCCGCCTTCTTCGCGAAGCCAAAACGCAGCAGCAGAGTCTCATTCACATCCAACAGCCGCCCCTCCAAATCAGTCACCATCAGACTGTCCGAGAGCGCCTCCAGCACCGCTTGAGTGCGCTGATTAGCCTGCTGCAGCGTATCAATTGTCTCGCGCAGCCGCATCGTCATCTGAGTGAACGCCTCCCCAAGCACCCTTATTTCGTCTCCAGAAGCAGTTCTGCTCCCCACTGCCCACTGCCCACT
>CAIQJJ010000446.1 GCA_903872065.1 uncultured Anaerolineales bacterium
CCCGTCGCCAGGTAGATGCCCAGGTCGCTGTTGGGCACAATCAAAATGAGAAAGCCGATTGCCGTACACAGCATGGCCATGCGAATGACCACGACCTCGCCAAAGCGTTTGGTCAATGGCCCGGTCAGCGCCCCTTGCACCACCGCCGAGATGACCCCGATCAAGGTCATCACGGTGCCCACCTGGGTCGCGTTGTAATTGTAGCGGCTGGCTGCGTAGAGCCCAAAGATGCCCTCAAAGTTGGTCAGGCCAAAACTGAGCAAGAAAGCCATCAAAAACAGCACCCCTAGCGGGCCGGTGAGCGCTTGCCAAAGCGCTTTCAACTGCACCCCGCGCACTTTGCCTGGCGTGTGGTCGGCGGATTTAGCCGATTCGGGCAGCAGGATGAAAATTAGCGCCAGGGCGGTAAAGGATAGGCCGGCTGCCAGGAAAAACGGCGCTGAGAGCGACGCGCTGGCCAACCATCCGCCCAAGCCTGGCCCGATCACCATCCCAATTCCCATCGCCGCGCCGATGATTCCCATCCGCCCGCCGCGTTCGTCATGGGTGCTGCTGTCGGTCACATAGGCCATTGCCGTCGGCAGGGTCGCCGAAGACAAAATCCCGGCCAGGGCGCGTGAGGCGAATAACATCCACAATTGGGTGGATAAGCCCATTGCCAGCATGGCCAGCGCGTTGCCCAGCACGCCAAGCAGCAGCACCGGCTTGCGCCCGATGCGGTCGGAGAGGCTGCCCCAGACTGGCGCAAAGATGAACTGCATGATGCCAAAAGTCGCCATGAGCGCCCCCAGGGCGCTGCCGCCAGCGTTGAAATGGCGGATATAAAATGGCATGATGGGGATGATAATGCCAAAACCCAGCATAACCACTATCAGGGTAAAAAAGAGAATGGAGACATTGCGTTGATTGCGATTCATTAGAGAAAAATCCTTTCTTATTCGACCTGTTCTTCGACCATCACTTCCAGGTAACGCTGCATCCAGCCTAGCATTTGCTCAATATCTGTGGGGGTCATTTCCTGCAAAAACCCGTTCAACCGCGCCAGGTTGCGTATTTCGACCTGGCTCAACAAGTTTTTGCCGGCTGCCGTCAAAATCACGCGCTGCGTCCTCCGGTCGCTGGCATCGCGCACTCGTTCGACCAGGCCTTGATCCACCAGCCGATCAATAATCCCGGTCATCGTCGCTGCGACTTGATAGGAAGCCTGCGCCAGCCTGGTCATGGTGCAGCCGTTTTCCTCATGCTGAATGGCGCGCAGCGCGACATACTGCGGCACTGTGAGATGAAATTCGATCAGCTCTTGCGCCAGTTGTTTTTGTATGGCCCAACTCAAGTGCATGATCATTTTTTCAAACTGGATGACATCCGACTCAGCAGGCATAGAGACTCCGCTAGACAGGAACGACAAACGCCGAAAGAGGGCGTAAGGGTGAAAATGATGGTTAGTATTGCTAATCATTAGCGACGCTGATTTTATGTGTGCCATAAGATTTTGTCAAGCGCCGCGCTTCTCACCAAAGATTAAGCCAGGGCGACCTCTTGCCCTATTGACCCGCCTCTTCTTTCAGAGTATCCTTGTGAAAAATATCTTGATTGGATATGGCAAATGCCAGGAAAGTCTATGGATCGTCTTAAACTTACCCGTCGTAAGTTTCTTCAAGTGGCCGCTCTCAGCCTGGGCGGATTGGCTTTGCGCCCCTTGGGGCGCGTGCTGCGCTTACCTGATTTCCCTCAATATGAACGCCTGGGGCGTGTATTCAACAAAGTAGACGTTAAAGCCAGGCCCGATTATGAAAGTGAAACAGTAGGCGTCCTTTTTGATGACGCGGTGGTACCCTGGGTGGCTGAAGTCGCCGGGCGTCATCCCTATCGTTTTCGCCAGCGTTGGGTTGAGACCGATCAGGGGTATATTTGGTCTTCGGATGTTCAGCCAGTGCGTAATGTGATCAACACTCCCATTAAAGAACTGCCTCAAACCAGCCTGGGCCCAGGGATGTGGGTGGAGGTCAGTGTGCCTTATGTGGACTTGATCCTGGCGAACCCCCCGGCGCGCTCTTTTTGGCTGAAGTATCGCGCCGAGAACAGTCTGCCTGTGCGACTATATTACAGCCAGATTTTATGGGTAGATGAAATTAAGACCGACGAGAATGGCCAGGTGTGGTACCGCGTTAATGAGCATCATGGCTATGGCGATATCTTTTGGGCGGCGGCGGAAGCATTTCGCCCGATCACTGCCGAGGAAATTGCCCCCATCAGCCCAGATGTGACCGATAAGCGGGTTGAGATCAACGTCTACGAAAAATTTCAAACCCTATCCTGTTACGAAGGTCAAAGCGAGGTCTACTTCGCGGTGGTCGCCGCCGGGCGCAATGCCGACGCGGAGGGCAACCGCCTGGATCATTCCTCGACCCCGCTGGGCAAACATTACATCTGGCGCAAGTTAGTCTCCACGCACATGAGCGGCGGAACTACGGGCGGCGGTTATGATCTGCCTGGCATTGGTTGGACGACGCTCTTTAGCGGCACCGGTGTGGCCATCCACTCCACCTTTTGGCATAATAACTTTGGCGGCGAATTGATGTCGCACGGCTGTGTCAATGCCCGTCCCGATGACGCCAAGTGGGTTTTTCGTTGGACCAACCCGGCAGTGCTGTACGATCCCGGCGACCTTACCATCGAGGGGCTGACAGCTACGACGGTAGAAGTGGTGCTGCCGTCTTTGTGAGGACAGGTAAGGCTCTCTTTCCTATCTCATCATACAGGTATTGCTTATGGAAACATCTACAGTCGGTCTTGGACTAGCGTTTGTAGCCGGTCTGGCTTCATTTCTCTCGCCGTGCGTCTTTTCGCTGATGCCGGCGTATATTGGCTATCTTGGCGGCCGCACGGCTGCCTCCGCCCAGGGCGGCGTCGCCAACCGTTGGGTCATCCTCAGCCACGCCCTGGCCTTTGTCTTAGGGTTCAGCCTTATTTTTACCTCATTAGGCTTGGGCGCCTCTGTGCTGGGAAGTGTCCTGCGGGAGATCACCCCCTACCTCACCCGCATTGGCGGGGCAGTGGTGCTGGTCTTTGGCGTCCACATGACCGGACTGATCCGCATCCCCTTTTTGGAATATGATCTGCGTCCACAATCCACCCCCGATCGCCGCAAGGGTTATATCTCCTCTTTCTTAATGGGGATTTTCTTCTCGGCGGGATGGTCGCCTTGCGTTGGGCCGATCTTGGGCGCGATCCTGACCCTATCTTTTACGGGCGGCTCAGTGGCGCAGGGAGTGAGCTTGTTGGCGGCTTATTCCGCTGGCCTGGCAATTCCTTTCCTGGCGGCTGCTACGCAGATCAGTCTGGTGACGATGGTCATTCGGCGTTATGGCCGCTTGATGCGCTATATCGAGATCGCCATGGGCGTATTGTTGATCCTTTTAGGATCGCTCCTGCTCTTCACCGGCGGTTTCAGTTTCTTCGCCACCATCGGGGCGGATCTATTTACCAGTTTGAACGAAATTCAGACCGGCGTTACCATGCTCTATGTGATCTTTGCCGCGGCGATCTTGGGGCTGATCCCCGCTTTCGTTGCGCGCAGCAAAGGGCGCAATTTTTGGGATTGGTGGTTCTTTGGCGCAGGTCTATTTCCGGTGGCGCTGGTGATGGCTCTGCTGCTTAAGGAGAACGGATGAAACCCAGGGGTTTGATCTTGATCGGGTTTGGCGCTGGTTTATTACTTGGCCTGGCAGTATTGGCTGGTTTGTTGTGGCCCAGGCTCAACTTTGCCAGCCGTCCCGAACCGGTCGTTGGGAAAACCGCCCCCGATTTTGAACTGCAAAACCTGGCTGGTGAAACCCTTCGTCTCAGTGACTTGCGTGGAAAACCAGTTTTGCTCAATTTTTGGGGTACTTGGTGCGGCCCTTGCAGCCTGGAGATGCCCATTTTTCAGCACTATGCCCGCCAATACCCTGGCCTGGTCGTGGCGGCGGTTAACGCCGGCGAAGGGCAGAGTAAGGTGAAAACCTATGCCGAGAAACGGGAATTGGAATTTCCCATTTTGCTGGATCCTGGACAGAAGATATTGAGCCTCTATCGTGTGACCGGTTTGCCGACAACCTTCTTTCTCGACGCAGAGGGTCGCATTCAGTCTATACACATCG
Source organism: uncultured Anaerolineales bacterium (assembly GCA_903872065.1). Taxonomy (GTDB): domain Bacteria; phylum Chloroflexota; class Anaerolineae; order Anaerolineales; family UBA4823; genus CAIQJJ01. The sequence goes on from CAIQJJ010000446.1 coordinate 4,143, forward strand.
GCGGAGTCACAGAGCAAAGGCTGGTGGAGTATTTGAAAGGGATAGGAATTGGTGAATGATTGAAGTAACGGTATTTACGCGGGCAGATTGTCATTTATGTGAGCAGGCGCTTGCTGATTTAAATAGTTTGCAAGCGGTTGTCCCTCACATTGTCAAGCAAATTGATGTGGATAGCGACCCCAAGCTGCAGAAGGAATATGGTTTTAATGTGCCTGTGTTGATGGTCGGGCCATATCGTTTGAAAGCGCCCATTCTGCGCCAGGACCTGGAGATCGCTTTGCGGGCGGTGAAACAGCGCGATGATCAAGAAGCGGCCATCTCCGCTGATCTTGAGAATGGACGCATTCCTTTGGGGGTGGTGTGGACCAAGATGGATCAGTTTTCTTATGATCTCTCCCACCATTACCTGGCGTTTTTCAATGGATTGATCATTGTTTACCTGGGCCTGGCTTTTCTTGCGCCTATTTTGGCCAAAGTCGGCGCGACTGCGCCGGCCGAGGCCTTGTATAGGATGTACAGTTTTGCCTGCCATCAGCTTCCCTATCGCTCATGGTTTTTATTTGGCGAGCAGCTGTATTATCCCCGTGAAGCGGCGCATATTCAGAATGTCTTGAGCTTTTCACAAGCCATCGGGTTGAGCGAGTCTGGCGACGTTGATACAATCTGGTTGGTGCGCACGTATGAAGGCGGCCAGCAAATTGGTTATAAGGTGGCGCTTTGCCAACGGGATGTGGCGATTTATGCCTCAATCCTGGCGTATGGCTTGATTTTTGCAGTGATAAGAAAGGATCGGCGCAATATCCTGGCGCGCCCCTTGCATTGGACAATCTGGATTTTGCTCGGCATTCTTCCAATTGGCTTGGATGGCGGTACACAGCTTGTCAGTCAATTTATTCCGGCTTTGAATAGTATTTTGCCTTTTCGTGAAAGTACGCCGTTTTTACGCACTCTTACCGGCGCTTTGTTTGGTCTGACCTCCGCCTGGTTTGCTTATCCGATCGTGGATGAATCTTTTGAGGATTCGTTGCAAATTTTTGATCGGAAACGCAAATACGCCGGTTTGACCAAGAAAGCCTGAGATGCCTTTTCAACAGGTTGGCGGGCTGCGGTATTACACTTTTGACTCGTTAAGCGCGGCTGGGGTGCTGCATGGCATTTTCACGCGGCGCGGCGGCGTCAGTCCGGCGCCCTGGCATTCGCTAAATTTGGGCAGCCTGGTCGGAGATGACCTGGCCTGTGTGGCCGAAAACCGCCGGCGGGCGGCGATCGCGCTGGGCCGAGATCCCGCCTCGGTGGCCGATGTGTGGCAGGTGCATGGTTGCGAGGTCGTTTGTGCGATCGCGCCGCGCCCTTTAGAAACCCCGCCCCAAAAAGCAGATGTGCTGCTTACCGATCGCTCGCAGCTTACCTTGTTGATGCGTTTTGCCGATTGCACCCCAATTTTGCTCTATGATCCGCGGCAGCGGGTGGTTGGAATGGTTCACGCCGGCTGGCAAGGGACGGTGCAGCGGGCGGCTGCGGCGGCGGTGGATGCCATGCAGTCCCATTATGCATGCCATCCAGAAGACATCCTGGCCGCGATTGGGCCCTCAATTGGCGTTGACCATTATCCGGTTGGGGAACAGGTGATTGAGGCCGCGCAGCGCGCCTTTGGCCGCCAGGCGAGCGCGCTGTTCCAAGACTCCCATTTTGACCTTTGGGCGGCCAATCGCCTGGTATTAGAGGAGTCTGGGGTGCGCCAGATTGAGATTGCTGCGTTGTGTACCGCCTGCCACCCTGAAGATTGGTACTCTCATCGCGGCGAAGCCGGCCGTACCGGGCGTTTTGCGGCGCTGATTGCTTTGCAGGGATAACACGAGGAAAGGCTGACGAATGGATACTGTTGCTGCTCGTTTGGAATATGTCACCGAACGGATTGGGCGCGCCGCGCGCCTTGCAGGACGTGATCCTGCTGCGGTTCAACTGGTCGTGGTGACCAAGACGCACCCCGTGGAGTTGGTCGCCCAGGTGATTGCGGCTGGGGCGAGGCATATTGGTGAGAATTACGCTGAAGAAGGTTTTGAAAAACAGCAGACTTTGGGCAGCCAGGCCGCTTGTGTTCAGTGGCACATGATCGGACATGTACAAAGCCGTAAAGCCTCCCTGGTCGCAGCGCACTATGATTATCTCCACTCACTCGATACGCCAAAACTTGCCGCGCGCTTGGAGCGAGCGGCAGCCGAAGCCGGGCGTATTTTGCCGGTTCTCCTGGAATGCAATCTCAGCGGCGAGGCGAGCAAATCCGGTTTTGCAGCCTGGGAGCAGGCGCGCTGGAAGGATCTTTTGCCTGAAATCGAACCCATTGTTCGCTCCCCGCACCTTCAAGTGCGCGGTTTAATGACTATGCCTCCCTTTACAGAGGATCCAGAACAGGCGCGACCATACTTTCGCCTTTTACGCCTCTTGCGTGATTACCTTGCTCAACACTTCCCGCAATCGAATTGGAGCGAGCTTTCGATGGGGATGAGCGCTGATTTTGAGGTCGCGATTCAAGAAGGCGCCACCTGGGTGCGCGTGGGCACTGCGATCACCGGGCCGCGCCCATCTGTTTAACCCAATGCAAAAATCTTTTGCTAAAATATCCAAAGATTCCCTGATTAGCGAATCACCGGATGACTGTTTTCTGATACAATTGTGCCTGTGCAAGCAATTAAGCTTTTTCTAGCTTTTGCTATACTTGGCGCAGGCGTAAATTGTGTTTTCTGCTTGAGAGAAAAACGCGCAATCTTTAACTGTGTCAGGTATAATCCCATTTTGAGGTAGCTATGTCTAACAAAACCTATCGTTTTCATGACGGGCAAAAAGGGGCGGCCTTGACTATTCGGGTGACGCCGCGGTCAAGTAAAAATGAGATTGCTGAAGTACTCAGCGATGGTACCATTAAAGTCCGTTTGGTATCTCCCACTGCCAGCGATACCGCTAACCAGATGTTATTGACTTTGCTCTCAGAAGTATTAGGGGTCGCTGAATCCAAGATTGAGATTGTCGCAGGGACAAATGGGTATGATAAGCTTGTCTCTGTGTTAGATTTGGACGCCAATGCTGTTCACAAGCGCATTTTAGAGCATTTGGCCTGAGTCTCCAACATATCGTTTGTGGGTTGCACGGTTGGTCAACCGCTCGGTTTGATCAGCCGCGTTTGTTGCTATCATTCATTGGCCTGTTTGCTTGCATTCTGCAAATCGAAACCCGCAGAGTATCTTAAACTCTGCGGGTTTCTTGCTATTCTGGCGATGAATTTGAAGACTCCCTGGCTGTCTGGGGCTTTGCCCTGGTTTGCGCTATCCTAGCCCATACTGGGTGGGTGGTGGTAAGTTGATGCCTGTTGATGCCAGGTGCCAAAGAGAACTATAAGCTGATTCGCGAATCAAACCTTGCGGGCCGTAAATGGCATTATACAGCGGCACAATGGCCTCCTCGCCGCCGCGCAAACGGAAATAGTTAATTGCATACAGGCGTTCGGGCGCTTCGAGGTCTTTCGCGGCTCGCACCAGCATATCAATGGCTGGCTTTCCCGCGGTGATTCCCACTCCTTGCCGGCCAGCGTAAGCGATCAACCAGGGCGATTCATGCAAGGCCGGCAGCGGGCGGGGGATATGGAGATTGATCTTTTTGCTCTCTTCCAAAGCGGCCACAGCCGTATTTCGTACCACCCATTGCGCATCTTCTACCGCAATTTTTTCAATCTCTTTTAGCGCCCAGGGCTGCCGGACGCGCGAAAGCCCATATACCGCTGCTCGCCTGGCGAGCAAGTCGCTTTCTTTCAACGCCTCTTTCAAAACAGCATGACCGTCTTTTGGATCCAGGGCTAAGATTTCGGCCGCGGTGTTGCGGATGGTTTCACTGCCTTGCATCATCGCCGCCAGGACCGCGTCGTTGGCGGCCTTATCGCCGATGGCGTGCAGCGCCAGGCAAGATAATTCGCCCAATTCAGGCGTGTTTTCGTCGCGGGTGAAATTGATCAGATCAGGGATGGATTTGGCGTCGCGCATCAGGCCGCATCCTAAAACAGCCAAAAACATCATGGTGGCGTCGCCCGATTTTAGCATCTGGCGGAACAAGGGCGCCATTCCGGCTTCGCCAGTGGTGGCCAGGGCCGTGATCACGCGGGCGCTGAATCCAATCACCCCATATTCTTTTTGCAGGAGGTTGACCAGGAGGCGCAGGGTTGAGGCGCGCCAGGCGGCATTTTTCGGCGCCAGCCGCAGCCAGCGCGCCGCTACCAAAGTGCCGCGCCGCAGCGGATCGTCTGCCTGGGAGAGCAGTTTGTTTACCACACTGGTGATATCAATCAACTGCGTCATGTAGCCAAACGCCAGGTGTTTACCGCTCCAGTCCGGTTGATTTTCCAGGTTGGTGAAATTGCCCGATTTCGCATAAGCTTGTCCCGCCAGGTAGCTAAAGATCATCGGGTGGATGAAATTCAATCTTGACTCGGGCCGGCGGATGAGCAAACCATTATGGATCAGTGCTGGCATAATCTTCGCCGGCGGGGGTTTGACTGCGCCTTTGGCCGATGCAGCTTTATCTTTTTCTGCGGACGCTTCTTCTTCTACTGCTGGTACACCAATTGGCTGCTCATATTCGATTACCCAGGTTTCGGCCTCTCTTTGCAGACAAATTGAGTGGAGCGACCCTAGTGTCTGGTAGGCGATTTTTTCCAATACTGGCCGTGCATTGATGACTCCGACGGTCATGCGGCGGAGATAAGCTTCGATAGCGCCGCCGGAATCGGCGCTAATGGCATCGCCGGCAAAAGCCGCCCATACTTTGAGAGTAAATTCGAGGGGTGTGGGCGCGGACTCTTGCGGTTCAAGCCAGTTGCGAATTAAGAAAGGATCAATCTTCTCTTCTGCAGCGTTAGGCGCGGGCGGGAAGTGGCGTTCCCAGGCCTGCTGCCACTTAGCGACAAAATCACTGCGTTGGTAGGCTCCCCATGCCGCCATTGCCACCGGGACCAAGCCGATTGTGGTCAGACCATCGTAATAGTCTGGCGAAGTCGCCGCCACAACGCGTAAAGAAGGATGGGCTGTTAGCAGTTCGCTTAAACAGTGGATGATCTGGCGCGCAATTACTGGCGGTACCTCATCCAGACCGTCCAGCAGCAGCAGCAGCGACCCCCTTGCGAGTTCGGTCTCAATCAGCCTGGGCAGGCGCGCCAGGGTCAGGGTTGAAGCGCGAGCGCTGATGGCTTCCACCAAGGTATCGAGAGGCGGGCGCGTGTCGAGAAAAGTGGGTGAAATGTCTGCGGCATGCACCAGCACAGGGAGATAATAAGGCGCCGATTCTTTGCCCTCTTCATCGTCACTGGCGGCGGGCGGCGGCTCACGCAGCAGCGCTGCCGCCAGGTGCGCCAACGCGACGGTTTTTCCACTGCCGGGGTGGCCGATTAAGACCAGGTTGGCCCCGCCGCTGAGCGCATCTTTGAGAGAGAAGGTCGGCGCGTTGAATGCCGCGGCCAGTTCAGGCCAATCGGGCAGGTAGGGCAGGGTTTGGGTGAAAACATCTTCGTGCGATTGCGCATCCTTGTCATTTTTGGCATCCGGCGCCGCCGGGGGGTACAAGATGCGCGGCTCAATCAAAATGTCTTCCAGGGGGAACAAGACGGAAGCCAGGTGCAGGCGTTCAACGTGGTGTAAGACATCGTTTCTCAAGCGGGTTTCAGTGCTTGCCGTCATGCTATCGCGCATTTGGGCCATTTTCTGGTTCAACCAGACGCGCCAGGCCGGCAAGGAATTTTTTACGAAGAGAAACAGACTCCAAAAGATGGCCCCGGCAATAAACCCGATCCAAAAGGAGGGTGTATCGAGAATGAAATCGGTTAGAAAAGAGAACATAAGCTTAACCAATATAGAGAATGCGCCCACAGGTGGGACAAGGGGTCAATTGGCTAGGAGAGGCCGCGGCTTGAACCACAGAGGTATTCAATATGGTTCCGCAGGCGCTGCAAGTGCGGCCGGTCACTTTTGCCACGGCGATTCCACGTCGCTGTTGGCGCAGGCGTTCATAAGCGCCCAAAGCGTCGGATGCGATGGATGTGACGGCAGCCTGGCGCTCTACCGTCAAACGATCAACCGTTTTCAACAGTTCACTTTGCTCGCCCTTTAAACCGGCCTGGTGTTCAGCCTGGGTACCGATGGCCTGCTGCAGGGCCGCCTGGGCGCTTTTGTGCGCATTCTCGCTCTCTTCAACCGCTAACATGGCGTCAAGCTGTTGATCCTCCAGCGTCCCCAGGTATTTTTTGAGCGAGACCGACTCGTTCTGCAAATCTTGCAGCTCTTTGGGGGCGCGCACACGTCCCCCATATAAGGCAGCCTCGGTTTGCTCGATCTTGATGCGTTGGGCCGTAACATTGGCCTCCGCCGTGCGCAGTGCTTTGCTCGCAGAGCGATAAACCTCTTCGGCGTTTTTAGCGTTCATCTGGGCCTGGCGTAGGGCCGCATCTTCAGTTAAAGCTGTCTCAATTGCTTGCAAGCGCGTCCGCGATTGATCAAGTTGACTGTCAATTTGTTGCAGGCGGTAGAGGATTTGTGATAGGTTCATGATGACATTATAGAGGCGGTTGCATGAGAAGGCAAGAGGGCTGTCCCTGAAAATTCCCAAGAATACTTCATGATATAATCTTTTACACTCAATTTTATGGAGGTAGTGAAGATGAATTCTCATGATCCGTCGTCTATTTCTCGCCGCGATTTCCTACGCCTGGCAGGGGTCGCCGCGGTTGGAACTCTCGCTGCTGGCTGCCAGCCAACGGAAAAAGCTCCTGAAACTATTCCTGTCAAGAAAGATGCCAATACCACGAAGCCAGTCGTGGCGATTGCCCAGGCAGATAGTTATGATCCCCAGCTCCTCGACCGCAAAGTATCCGAGTTGATCGATCAATTGGGCGGCCTGGGCGATGTCGTCAAAGCGGGCGATACGGTTGCGATTAAAGTAAATTTGACCGGCGGAACGAAATCGGGCCTCATTCCGGGCATTTCGGCGGTCGAGAGTTTTGTTACCCATCCTTTGTTGGCGCAGGCATTGATCAAGCGCGTACAGGCCGCCGGCGCCAAGGAAGTCTATATTGTCGAATCCGTCTATGAATGGGAGTCGTATACGACCTGGGGCTATAGAGAAATTGCGGACGCCACCGGGGCCAAGTTGCTCGATCTCAATCAGGCGAAACCTTACGACGATTTTGTGGATGCGCCAGTTGGGGAGAACAGTTTTATCTATCCCAATTTTGTCTTCAACAAATTATTGACC
>CAIQJJ010000447.1 GCA_903872065.1 uncultured Anaerolineales bacterium
AATCCGTCCTTCGGCAATCCTTCGACAAGCTCAGGATGCCTGAAACCAACATCCTTCGACAGGCTCAGGATGCCTGGATGCATCGGTCAGGCGCGCTGAGCTTGTCGAAGCGCTCTTACCCTTCAGTCTGTCCTTCGGCAATCCTTCGACAAGCTCAGGATGCCTGAAACCAACATCCTTCGACAGGCTCAGGATGCCGGCAGCCTGACCTTCACGCCGCGCCCGGCCAGGTAGGTTTTTATTTCACTCACCGTATATTCGCCATAGTGGAGCATCGAGGCGACCAGGGCGGCGTCGGCGTGGCCCTCGGTGAGAACATCGTAAAGATGTTCGGGCTTACCGCCACCGCCCGAGGCGATGACCGGGATGCGCACGGCGTCGGCGATGGCGCGCGTCAGGCGCAGTTCATAGCCTTCTTTCGTGCCATCGGCGTCAATCGAATTGATCACCAGTTCGCCGGCCCCCAGGTCTTCGCCGCGCCTGGCCCATTCCAGCGCATCCAGCCCGACTGGCGTGCGTCCGCCGTTGATCACCACCTCGTAACCCGAGGGAATGGCCGGCGTGGGGGCGGCGCGGCGCACATCCATCGAAAGCACCACCGCCTGCGCGCCGAAGGCTTTCGAGGCGTCGGCGATCAACTGCGGATTTTTGACCGCCGCCGAGTTGACATTGATCTTTTCCGCCCCGGCCAGCAGCACTTTGGCGCAGTCTTCCACCGTGCGCAAACCGCCGCCCACCGAAAACGGGATAAAGACCTGCTCAGCCACGCGGCTGACCACGTCCAGCATAATGCTGCGGTTATCGCTCGAGGCGGTGATATCGTAAAACACCAGTTCGTCCAGGCCGGCCTCGTAATACTTTTTGGCCTGCGCCACCGGGTCGCCGATCTCTTTGGTATCCACAAACTTGACGCTCTTGGCCAGCTTGCCATCGCGCACATCCAGACAAGAAATAATTCGCTTGCTCAGCATGCCATACTCCTTCTAATCTTCCACCACCACCTGCACCGCATCGCCCACTTGGACGCGCAGCGTCTCAGCCGCGCTGCCGTTCACCACTGAGATGATCAAACTGCCGGTGCTGCCCCACAGCGCCGTCAGCGCGCCCGGCGGGCGGTCGCCAAAGGTGCGCGCCAGGCCGTGGATGACCGCGCCGGCCAGGTGGACGCTGACTTTGAGGCCCACTGCCAGTTCTTCCTGCAAATGCTCTTGACGAATGTTGGCCGCCAGGTTGCCGAAATGGTCAATATGGATGATCTCGCCCGACAGCACATTTCCGGCGCGGCCAGGACGGGGCAGGATCAGGCGCAGCGGATCGCGGATCGGCGAGCCGAGCGCCAGCAAAGGTTTGCCATTCGCCAGGTGGGCCGCCGCCGGCGCAAAAATATCGCGCCCGTGAAAGACATGGCTGATCTCGGCGCGCCAAAACTGAGGCTGGTCGAGATAGACAAATTCGGTCAGCCAGCCGCGTTCCTCGGCGTATTCCAACAGCAGGGTCAAAATGCCATTGTCCGGGCCGACGAAATACTGTGACCCCAGGCGGGCGGCGATCGGGCGGCGCGCCGTGCCAACCCCCGGATCGACCACCACGACGTGGACGGTGTCCGGCGGGAAATAAGGGGCCGAGCGGCGCAAGATCAGGGACGCCTCGCGCACATTTTGCGGCGGGATCAGATGGCTGATGTCCACCAGCGGGGCGTGGGGGGCGATGGCGAGGATGACGCCCTTCATCACGCCTACGTTGCCGTCTTTCAAACCAAAATCGGTGGTCAAGGTGATGATCGCGGTCATCTTCATCCCTGCAAGTAGACGCGCGGGACGCGCGTGTTGATATTGGTCAGGATTTCATAGGGAATGGTGCCGGCCCATTCAGCGAGATGCTCAACCGTGATCGCCGCGCCGCCGGCCTCGCCCAGCAAGATCACCTCGTCGCCGTTGTAGGCGCTGCCCATCTCCAGGTTGACCATCATCTGATCCATGCAAATGCGCCCGATGACGGGGTACTGCCGCCCGTTGATCAACACCTGCGCCTTGCCAGAGAGGCTGCGAAAATAGCCATCGCCATAACCCACCGGCACTGTGACCACGCGCACGGGATGGTCGCTTTGCCAGGTGGAACCGTAGCTGACGGGATGGCCGGGCAGCACGACTTTGAAATAGACGACGCGCGATTTCCAACTCAGCGCCGGGCGCACCGCCACCGTGCGGGAGGCCTCTGGCGAAGGATAGACGCCGTAGAGCAAGATGCCGGGGCGCGCCAGGTCGAAATAGCTCTCAGGAAGCTGCAAGATGCCGGCCGAGTTGGCGATGTGGCGCAGCGGCGCCGGCAGCGAACGGCGCTCATAGAAGCGCAGCACCTCATTGAAGCGCTCCAACTGCAGGCGGGCGTGCGAGAGATCGGCGGCGTCGGCGTTGGCGAAATGCGAGTAAATGCCTTCGATGAGGCAGTGCTTGCACTTCAGGCTGGCCTCCAGCAGGCCGGCGGCGGAATAATAGTGGACGCCGATGCGCTCCATGCCGGTGTCAATCTTGAGGTGGACGCGGGCGGGGAGGCCAAGCTGGGCGGCGGCGCTCTCGATCTGCTCCAACTTTTCGAGCGAGGAGGCGGTCAGCGTCAGGTCGTTTTGCAAGAACAGTGGCACCTGGTTGCCGATGATCCCACCCAGCACCAGCACCGGCAAGCGGATGCCGTTTTGGCGCAGCAGCAGGCCCTCCTCCAGGTAGGCCACGCCCAGGTAATCCGCCCCTTGCTGTTCCATCCAGCGCGCCACTTCCACCAGCCCGTGGCCGTAGGCGTTGGCCTTGAGAATCGTCATCACTTTGGCCGGGGCGACTTTCTGGCGGATGGCGCGCAGGTTCTCGGCCAGGCGCGCCAGGTTGACCTCGACCAGCGTCGGGCGCAGCACATCCTGAGTGATGGTGGCGTGGTTGATCGGCGGCAAATCAGGGTTCCCTTACGAGCCAAAAACGCGGGGATAAGTCCATCAGTCCTCCCCCACCAGGGCGCGAAAGCGCGGGGCGTCGCGCAGCGCGGCGAAATTCGGGTCGCGGCGCGCCCATTCGCGCGTAGCTTGCTGCTTCTCCAACGCCGCCTTGAGCGCCGCCAGCGCCGCTTCGACCTCTCCCGCCACGGCCAAGAAACAGGCGCGGTTGTAATCGTTTTCTTTTTCCACCAGCAGGCGGGCGATGGCAAGCTGCTCCTGCGCCTCCGCCTGGCGGCCCAGTTGGCGCAAGACCGCCGCCAAAAAAGTGCGCAGGATACCGTCTTGGGATTCCAGGTCCACCGCCTTTTGCAGCGCAGCCAACGCTTCGTCCCAACGACCGAGCATGCGATATACTGCGCTTAAATTATAAGCATAATCGGCTTCGGGACCAAGTTCGAGGGCGCGCCGATAGGCCGCCAGTGCTTCATCGTAACGCCCCAGTTTACGATACACATTGCCCAAACCGTTGTGAGCATAAGTCAACTTCGGGTCGAGTTCGAGGGCACGCTGATAGGCTGCCAGCGCCTCGTCGTAACGCCCCAGGTCACTGTACACATTGCCCAGGCCGTTATACGGAGCAGCATTCTCCGGGTCAAGTTCGAGGGCGCGCTGATAGGCTGCCAGCGCCTCGTCGTAACGCTTCAGGTCACGATACACATTGCCCAGGCCATTGCAGCACCAGGACTGCCGCCATGTATGATTTAAACGGACG
>CAIQJJ010000448.1 GCA_903872065.1 uncultured Anaerolineales bacterium
GCATGCGTCCGGTTTCTCCTGTGAAGTCTGTATCCGTCCAGCGGCTGATGATATCCTCTACCGTCCCTGGCCCATCAATCACGTACAAACGATAGTGCACCGGGCGTCCATCGGGAAGGTGTTCCTGCAAGGTGAAGTTTCCCTGTCGTTGGTAGCGGTACTTGACCGTTGAGCCGAGCGCCATGCGCAGAGTAATACTATAATGGCGATCGTCGTCTGCTGTCAGTGGGTAGCGCTGCGGATTGAATGCCAGCCCCGATACTTCGTCCAGGACAGTCAGCAGGAGCGCCTCGCCGGGGTTAAGCGGCGCCGGCAGCGTCGCGCGAAAGGTGATCAAAGTTTCGGGCAAAAGGGTTGAAATGGGAGATGGCTTATTTGCCGGTTGGCAGGCCGCCAACAGCGACAGCAAGAGCAGCAGAAAGAGGGGAGGACGTTTGGCAGCCGGCATAGGTTCACACTTCTTCACGGATCAATTGCAAGAACAATTCCAGGTTGGGGACTTCTCCCACTGGAAGATAAAACGCGCCTTTAGCAGCCAGGTCTATCACCAATCTTCCATCTTTGACGGTGATCTGCTTGATCGCATCCCAGGGCAGTGGGCGGGCGGAAGCGCCGCGTCGTTGGCCGCGCCGTTTGAGGTGGAGTCCCGCTTGCTGATGCATCGCCAACGCGCCAAAGGTCAACCATTCGCCGCTGCGCAGCGCGGCGCGGTAGCCAGACATCCGCCGTGGATACAGATTGGCCTTGATGCGGGCGACCAACTCTGGAAAACGCTGCGCCCGATCGTCCAGCTTCACCCGCCGTCCGTTGGAGAGAAAGAGCTGCGCCGAGTGGCGCGTCGCCGCCACTTTGCCCCGCCACTGAGTTTGTACACTTTGATTAGCGATTCCGCTCAACTCTCCCCACGGATAGAGCTTCAAGCCACTTAGCCCGCTGCGCACCCCTACACCTTCAGCGAATAATTCAACCCGGTAGCGAAGCTGCAGCCAGCGCCCAAACACCACCGCCAACCAGACCCCCATTCCGCAGATTCCCGTGATTGTCCACGGGATGCTCCAGGTATCGGCCGCCGCTGGCCCATAGCGCGGGAAACTGTAATTGTACAAGAGCAGGCCATACGCTAAAGGGGCAATTCCCACCACCAGGCCGAGCCCAACCAGCGCCAACTGTTCCGCGCGTGAAGGTGGACGACAGGGATAGATATGTGAACTATGCCTGGCTTTCTTTGCGTCGGGCGACATAGGCCAAAATAATGCTCAAGCCATACAAGATGATCATTGGGCCCATCACCAGCGCCATGTTGATTGGGTCGGTGGTGGGGGTGATAAATGCCGCAACGATCGCAATCACCACCACTGCAATGCGCCACTGATCGGCCAGCATTTTGGCGCGCACAATTTTGAGCACCGCCAGAATGTAGATCACCAGTGGAAACTCGAAGGACATGCCGATCCAAAACATTAACGAGACGATGAACGGAAAATAGGTCGCCGGGCGCGGTTGGGTGACGATCCCCATGAAGGTGAAAAGGAATGGCAGAGCCGCCGGCAGCATGATGTAATAGGCAAAGGCCATGCCGCCCAAAAAGAAGAGCGTTGTAAAGGGGAGCGCCAGCAAGGTATAACGGCGCATCTTGGCGCTGATCCCCGGCGCAGTAAACAACCAGATTTCAAAGGTAATATAGGGGAAGGAGATCGCAAAACCGGCTAAGAGCGCCACACGCATCACCGAGCCAAAGGTTTCGGTAGGGTCAATCGAGCGCAGTGATTGTAAGCCCCCGTCCAGCGGCCCGGCCAGGAAGCCTAAAATCGGCTCGACGAAGGTGAACGTCAGCGCGGTGGCCAATGCCAGCACCACCACTGCTCGAAAGACATGCATCCGAAATGCGTTCAGATGCTCCAGCACTCCAACCGGTTCATTCATCACCGCCGCAAACGCGTCGCCAATCGGAGTGTCTTCTGGTTCGTAAGTAAAGAAAAATTTGATTTTTTCCGCGATTGGGCGCACCAGACGCCATAAACGGACAAACGGCCACAAAATAATGCGAAATGGGAAGCTGAGGATGCGAAGAACAGAACGTAGGAAAGATCGGAACATGGCGACAGCGTGCTAGGACGGTTTTTGGATCGTCGGAGGGGTAGATGAGGCGGTAGAAGATGTCTGCGGGACGACCGGCGCTGGTTTTGCCGGCGCCGGTTGGATGGTCGGAGCAGCGCTGCTTGCAGCAGGCGGCGTGTCGGGGCTGCCCGGCGGTGGGGTGGGACGCGGCACTGGCCGGATGGTCGGCGCCTCGGCCGACCATCCACTGAGATCGGTTTTCAGCTTGTTCACGTCTTGTTGAAGCTGATCCAGCCCTGCTTCTTTGCCGATTTCCTCGATCGAGGGGATCACTTGCTCAATATCTTCCAGCCCGGCCTCGCGGATTAACTGCGTGGGCAATGTCTGCATTTCGCGCTGGACGTCCTGCACCGTCCGCCAGGTGGGCGAGGTGAGCACATTGCGGATGAAACGCGCGATGCCGCGGCTGGTGGAAATCATCCTCTCGGGGCCTAATACCAGCAGGGCGATGATCAGGAAAAAAATAAATTCAAAAGGGCCGACGCCAAGAATATCCATACCTTATGCCGATTTTTCCGCCGGTTTTCGAAAGACCTGGTGGATTTCTGTTTGACGATTTGCCAGGCTTCCTAACACGCCGTTGACAAACCGTGGGGTGCTGTCGGAGCCATAGACTTTGCTTAACTCGACAGCTTCGTTGATGGCGACTTTCATTGGGGTTTGCTCGCACAGGGCAATTTCCCACAGCGCGATGCGCAAAATATTGCGATCAATCACCGCAACTTGATCGAGCGGCCACTCAGGGGCGTGTTGGGCAATGAAATGATCGAGCTGCTCAACCAGAGGCCACACTCCGTTGACAATCTGGCGCACAAAACTGACCAGGTTGTCCTCCAGTTCAGCCTCAGCGAATCGTTCGCCCAAAACAATTTCGGGCGCGTGGCCGCATAGATCAATTTCGTAAAGAGCTTGCAAGGCTACTGCACGAGCCTTGGTGCGAGGTTTCATAGCGTTAAAGCCTTAATGTTCAGCAGGACTGGCCTCTTCCGGGTAATCAATGTCCTCAATATGGACGTTGACGCCGCCCACATTCATGCCCACCAACTCCGAAATGGCGCGCGCCACTTCGCGTTGAATGGTTCGACTGACCTCACGCACGTTCACTTCGCTCATTAAGATGAGGTATAAATCCACATACACCGTATCATCCAGAATCTCAATCGCCACCCCCTCGCCCTGCTGCATCCCTTTTTTCAGCAAGCGTCCCATCGAAGGCGGCACAGGCGCCATCCGACTGACGCCGCTGACTTTGAGTGTTGTCAGACGGGCGATCGTCAACAGCACTTCAGGGGCGATGGTGGTCTTCCCGGCAATTTCAGATGTTTCACTCATAATAGCCTCGACAGGCCCCAGGAGAATCCTCGCCTGGGGCCTTATGGATGGATTGGATTACATCATCACCATGCCGCCGTCCACACTGAGAACGTGGCCGGTGATGTAGGCCGCCTCATCGGAAGCCAGGAAGGCGACTGCAGAAGCGATCTCCTCCGGCTTGCCCCAGCGTCCAAGCGGAATTTGCTTGAGCGACGCCTCTTTCAATTCCTCGGGCAGGTCTTTCGTCAGATCGGTGGGGATAAAGCCCGGCGCAACCGCATTGACCGTGATCTGGCGCGACCCAACCTCACGCGCCAGCGCCTTGGTGAAGCCCACCACGCCGGCTTTGGAAGAGGAGTAGTTGGTCTGCCCGGCTTGCCCGGCCAGGCCTGAGACGGACGAAATATTGACGATCCGTCCGTAGCGCTGCTTCATCATGATGCGCACGACCGCTTTCGAGCAGTTGAAGACGCCCTTGAGATTGATGCCCAGGACAAGGTCCCAGTCGGCCTCATCCATGCGCATAATCAAATTGTCGCGGGTAATGCCCGCATTGTTCACCAAAATATCTACCCGGCCAAATTCGGCCACCGCCTTGTCAATCATCGCTTTGGCGCTTTCGGCGTTGGACACATCCACCGAAGTCGCGACGATTTTACAGCCAGTGGCTTCAGCCAGTTCTTTGGCGGTGGCTTCAGCCAATTCCGCGCGCAGATCGGCGATCAAGACATTTGCGCCGCGCTGCGCCAGGGTCAAGGCAATCATTTTGCCGATGCCACGCGCCGAACCGGTGACAACAGCATTTTTGTCCTTTAGAGGGAGCGTTTGAGACATAAATTTTCTCCTTTGACGATTTGGGGTGTACAGCCTGCCTCAAACCTGAGGCAATTATACCGCGTTGATAAACTTTTCGAAGTCGGCGGGCGCGCCCAATGCGGCCAAAACGGCTGATTTGTCAATCCGTTTGATCAGCCCCGCCAGCACACTGCCAGTCCCCAGCTCCAGGTACATATTCACACCCTGGGCCGACATCCACTGCACTGATTCCGTCCAGCGGACGCGCGAGCGCAGTTGCGCCTGCAAATCCGCCCGAATTTCACCCGCGCGGCTTAGTCCCACCGCCGCGACATTGCCCACCAACGGCGTCGCCGCGTCCCTGAGCGGCGCAGCTTCTACCGCCTGGTTGAAATCTTGCTGCGCGTGCGCCATCAAGGGGGAATGGGAGGCGATGCTGACCGCCAGTTTCATCGCCCGCCGCGCCCCGGCTTTTTGCATCAGCGGCAAGACGCGATCGAGCGCCGCGTTGGCCCCAGAGATGACCACCTGGCCGGCGCAGTTATCGTTGGCTACCTGGACGATTTCATTTTCATTGCTGGCTTCGGCGCACAGGCGCTCCAGCGTGGCGATATCCAGCCCAATAATCGCCGCCATTCCGCCAGGGGTCAGCTCACCGGCTTGTTTCATCAACTCGCCGCGCCGCCTCGCCAGTCGCAGCGCATCGGCAAACCCCAGCGCGCCGGCCGCGACCAGGGCGCTCAGTTCACCCATCGAATGCCCGGCCACATAATTGGCTTTGACGCCTGGCAGCAGTTCCTCCAGCACGCGCAGGGCTGCTACCGAGTGGGTGAGCAGGGCAGGTTGAGTGTTGATGGTATCGTTAAGCTGATCTTCCGGGCCTTCCCAGGCGATTTGGCGAATCGAAAACCCCAGGATTTGGTCGGCTTGTTCGAAGACTGCGCCGGCGGTGGGAAACTTCTCGGCCAGTTCACGGCCCATTCCCAACGCCTGCGAGCCTTGTCCGGGAAAAACAAAAGCAATGTGAGAATTTGAAAAGTTAATCATGACTATAATAACACATACGGGCCGTGAATGTCACGGCCCGTTAAGTGTTATTTTTTCTTTTCGCCGGTTTCAACCACCTCACGGCCTTTGTAGTGGCCGCAACTGGGGCACACATGGTGGGGCAGCCGCTTCTCACCACAGTTACTGCACTGCACCAGGTTCGTGTCTTCCAGGGCATCGTGGGCGCGGCGGCGGTCACGGCGACCAGAGGAATGCTTGCGCTTCGGTTGGGGGGTCATGTCTTGCTCCTTTTTCGTGGCTTCACAGCCAGTTCTATCAAACCATAAGAATACCTGTCCAGTGGACAGGCGGGAGGATTATACGTTTGAGAGGGCGGACTGTCAAGGATATTTTTCGGCGTAGTAGGCTTTGATCGCCAGTCCGCCGGTCACACTGCTAAAGGTGTTTGATTCTTTCACTCGTTCCGCCCCGAAGACGCGCCCCAACATATCGGAAAACAACGGAATACTGGATGAGCCGCCGGTTTTGACCACTACATCTATTTGCTCTGGCTCCAGCCCCGAAGCCGCCACCGTCTCCAGCAGGATATTTTCAATCTGCTGGTAGTGATCGCGGATATCGGCCTCGAACTGCACCCGTGTGTAAAGCTCCCACAGGTTCAAGTCTTTTTCTTTCAACTGGATCGTCGTCGCCCCCTGGCTCGAAAGGGCAATTTTGGCGGCCTCGACCGCATTGTAAAACGAGAACGCCAGGTCATTAAAGATCAGCGCTTGCAGCGCCTTCATTTGCACCGGCGCTTTGCGCTCACGCACCGCCTGTTCCAGGTAGCCGCGCACCAGTGGAGTGCTCAGGTCTGGCAGGGCCATCCAGCCTGCCACAGCCTGGATCAGTTCGTGAATTTCGGGGTGATGGGTGATCTTGCCCTGCCCAAAATGCGGCAGCAGGCGCGTTTGGATGATGGCGCGGTCGAAATCGCTGCCGGCGATGCCGATGCCGCCGTTGGCGTAAATCTGGCGCTCCCCCCCCTGCGCCTTTGGCCCCCTCTCGCCCAGGCGCATGATGGTCAGATCGAGCGTGCCGCCGCCGAAATCAAAGATTAGGGCGTTTTGCGGCTCTGGCAGGCTTTGCTCGTAATACAGCGCCGCCGCTGCCGGTTCAAATGCAAAGTCTACCGCCTTGAAGCCGGCCTGGTAGGCGGCCTCGCGCAGCGTATCTTCGGCCTTTTGGTCGTCCGCTGCCTCGGCGCAGAACTTGACCGGGCGGCCCAGCGTCACATGCCCGATGTCATCGCCCAGCAAGCGCTCGGCGCGCTGCTTCAAGGCGCTCAAATACGCCGCGATCAGATCGGCCAGTGTGTAGTAGCGCTCGAAGATCTGCGTCCCCAGGTAGCCGGGGGTGCGCAGCGCAGTTTTAATGAACTGCAGCAGCCGGCCAGGCTTCAACTCATCCACATAGACATAGATGTCGCGCACATAGTGCATATCGGCCCCGCGAAAATCAATTTCCCCCGCCCATACCTTGACGAAATGTCGCTGCCGGTTGACATTGTGCTTGTAATACAGCGCCACCGCCTCCTGCCCGATGTACGTCTTGAAATCTTTGGTGATGTATAAAATGCTCTTGATCACTTCTGGCTGGACGTTCTGCTGATCGATGGGCAGGATCTGCACCTGTTTCCCGTCGTAGATCGCCACGCCAGAATTCGATGTACCAAAATCAATCCCGACTGAGAGCGACATGGGGGGCTTTCCTTTCTTCAGTCTTTGGATACGAGACTGAAAGCGACTACCCTGGCCGCCTCGCCCGATCCCTGCCTGGGCGACTGCTTGTTCCCGCCCAGCGACCCGGCGCTGATCAGATCACTGATCTTGTGCAGCGTAATTTGCCCATCGCTGTGCAGGGCCGCCCCCCAATCCTCGCTGTCCGCCGCGACCGCCCCCGCCACGCGCACGCCGGCCTGCCGCCGCTCCTGCGAAAACGCCGCCTGCCCTTTGGCCTTGAGCGTCGCGGCGTTTTCCAGCCAGCCGGCCTCGCGGTGAATGGCCTTCCCGTTTTGGGTGATAATCAGAATTGAAGGCTTTTGCCTGACCGTGAAGGTCGTCATCACATGATCGCTGATCCCCAGGCGGATCGTCTCCTCGATTGTCAGCGGCAGACGGCTGACTTCTAAGCTTAACACAAAGCCCTCCTGACTGATCATCACCAGGCGGTCGTCCGCTTTGCACAAGACCAGACCGCAGCCTTTGTCGGCCGGCAGCTTCACCCCTGATCCGATGTAAGCCTTGCCAATGTACGTCTCGAACTGGCCCTCCTTGATCTTTTTGACGAAGCCGCGCCGGCTGATCTGCACACAGCTATCGAACAGCGACATGCGCCCAATGGGCAAGATCGTCGCCAGTTCCTCGCTGCCCACCGGCGCCTGGACGAAGGCTTGCTCCCAGCGCAGCGTTTTGTCGGATGCAGCCGGCAGATCACGAACCGCCAGCGTGACGGTGCGCCCTGTATCGAAGGCCAACAGCAGTTCTTCTTGTGATGAAGCTGCCAGCAGCCGCGTTTGCAAGTCGTCCAACCCTGCCGCGAAACAGCCGGCGGCCCCGCCCGACTTCCACTCCGCTTGCGGCGGCAGTTCGACGCGCAGCACCTGCCCTTGCGGCGTGTACAGCAGCAGATTGGTGGTCTCAACGGGCGCCGGCGGGGCGTCTGCCAAAACCACTTCGCC
Source organism: uncultured Anaerolineales bacterium (assembly GCA_903872065.1). Classification (GTDB taxonomy): domain Bacteria; phylum Chloroflexota; class Anaerolineae; order Anaerolineales; family UBA4823; genus CAIQJJ01. The sequence continues at coordinate 7,955 of CAIQJJ010000448.1, forward strand.
GCCCAATTGGCGCTTGAGCAGTTCCACCTGGTATTCCAGGTTGGCAATTCGCCGTTCATACTCCTCAGCTTTCTTGCCCGAACGCAGCTCAATATTTTCCGCCAGCAGTTCCTCATTCCACTTCGTCAGGTCGCTCAAGCGGCTGGCGATGAACCGGATAATCAGCGGCCCGGAAAACGGCCGCTCTTCGGCTTCTCGAATCCATTCTTCAATCTTTTCAGGCGTGATCATGGCGTCGCTTTGTATCCTCTTAGGGAAACATCCTCTCGATAGATGATTATACCTGTTTGCATTATTTAATCGCGGATTGCTCCAATTCTATCTTCAAAAAATTTGCCTTCAAAAAATTATAGTCGCGACTATAATAGTCGCGACTATAATTTTTTCATCCAAACCCTGAGAGGTGGTATGTTTGTAGACC
>CAIQJJ010000449.1 GCA_903872065.1 uncultured Anaerolineales bacterium
CGTCAGTTCATCGGATGCCGGCGCGCCGGCTGAGGCGGTTTCGCCGCCCGTCCGGCCGCGCTCGTGATGGGGACGGCCAGCGTGAGGCGCGCTGCGCGAGTGTTCGTCGCTGGCGGTGTGATGTTCGGCCGCGCTTTTGGCGGGGGGAGCGTTGGGCGGAAGTTTCGTTTTAGATGCAGGTTTTCGTGCCATAGTGTTCGAAAGCAGTATCTATTCTCAGAAGTCTCATGCCGGCAACAGACTCAAATTCCGCTGCGGTTGGTGTAACGCCCGATGGCCCGATCCAGAGTTTCGAGCGTTTTCAGGTTTTGGCGGATGGCCTGGCCGTATTCGTGGATCGCGGCGCGTGCGTTCTCTTGCTGCTGCGATTCTTCCATAAGATAGCGCAAATAGTCAATGCTTTGACGCAAATTGCGCCGGCGCAGGTCGAGCAGGGCGCGCAGCAAATCTTCCAGCACGCGCTCCTCATTGGGGTCGAGGCGCTGTGTGCGCGCCAGGATTTGATCGGCAAATTCCACCAGGTCGGCGGGCAGGCGGTTGAGGACGTAATCCAAAGGCTCGGCGTCGGTCTGGTTGAGCGAGGCGTAGACCAATTGGAAGACGGCTTGCTGGTCGGCGTGGGAGAAATCGTCCGCTCCCAGGCGGGATAGTTTCTCTTCTTGCATCACGCGGTCAGCGCGATAGATCAGGTCTGGCCGCCGCAGCAGCACCCCCAGGCAGTGCATTTCCAGCGGGGCGGCCGCGCTGCCGGGGACAATGACAGCCGGCGCGCCAGCGGGCGCGGGCATGCCCGCGCCCGGCTCGCTTTTTGCGCCCTCGGCCCGCGCCGGGTGGAGGTCTTCGCGTTTGCTGCGTCCGGTCGAGCGTGGGCGGGCGCTGATCAGCAGGGCGCGCTCGTCCACCTTGAGCAGGCGCGCCAACCGCTGCCGGTACGTGTCGCGCTCGATCGGGCTGGGTACATCCTCGATCAGGGGCAGCACCTGGGCGGCGACTTCGTTCTTGAGCTTGGGATCGTCCAGGTTGCGCCCGGCGGCCAGCGTTTCCATGACGTGGATCACGATCGGTTTGGCGTTTTCGAGGATGCGCTGCCATTCGGCCGGGTCGCGGTTGACCACCTCATCCGGGTCGAGGCCGGCCGGCAGGGTAGTGACGCGGATATCGGCTTGCAGACGGGCTTCAAAGCTCAACAGCCCGCGGGCGTCGAAGGCTGGCTCGGCCTGGCGGTCGAGGGTTTGGCGGGCGATCTGCAGGCCGCGCAGCGTGGCCTTGTCGCCGGCGGCGTCCGGGTCCAGCGCCAGGACGATGCTCTTGGCGAAGCGTTTGATCAGGTACAGTTGGTGTTCGGTCAGGGCGGTGCCCATCGGTGAGACGACATTGGCAAAGCCCCCCTGGTGCAGGGCGATCACGTCCAGGTAGCCCTCGACGATCACTGCCTGTTCGCTGGCGCGGATCGCTTTGCGGGCGCGATCCAGGCCGTAGAACAGGCGGCCCTTATCGAAGACCGGCGTCTGCGGCGAGTTGAGGAATTTGGGCTGGTCTTCGGGGTTGACGATGCGCGCCCCAAAGCCGGCCATGCGCCCGCGCTCATCGCGGATCGGGATCATGATGCGATGGCGGAAGCGGTCATAGAGGCGCTTTTGCTCGCCCTCCTCGCTGTGTTCGCTGAGCAGGCCGGCCTCCAGCAGGTCTTTCTCGATATAGCCCTTGCTTTTGAAGTGCTTCAGGCCGGCGTCCCAACTGTGGGGGGCGTAGCCCAGGCCAAAGGCCTCGATCGTCTCCAGCGAGAGATGGCGTTTGGTCTGCAAATAGTCCAGGATCGGTTTGCCGGCGGGGGTATTGAGCAGGTGGTGGCGGTAAAAGGTCACTGCGTCTTCGAGCAGGGCGCGCAGGTGATCGTATTCTTCCTGGGCGGCCTGTTCCTGCGGGGTGATGGGTTTAAGCTGGATGCCAGCCCTTTCGGCCAGGATTTTGAGGGCCTCGGGAAAGTCGCAGTTCTCCTTTTTCATCACGAATTTGAAGATATCGCCGCCCTCGCTGCACTGGCCGAAACAGCGCCAGGTGCCGGACTCGGGAAAGACGACGAAGGACGGGGGTGCGCGTGTTGGCGTGGAAGGGGCAAAAGCCGGTGTAGCTTTTGCCCGATTTGCGCAGTTGCACACTCGCCGATACGAGGTCTACAATGTCAATGCGGGCTTTGATCTCATCAATCGCGGTCATGGGGATTAAGGTATACTTGGACTATCTTTATTGCTTCGGAGGTGTGTTGTGTCGGTAAAAAATTGGGAAACGGTTAAAATTTGTTATTGCCAACACCTGAAACAGGATGTCGGCTTTGAAGTATTGGTAGTCCAGCCGGCGGATCTGCTGCCAGACCAGCCGGGGCGGGTGTCGGCGCATCGCTGCTCGCGCGGGGTGGATTGCAGCCTGGATGACAAGGCGGCCTGCATGTGGGCCGGCACCAACCCGGCGGTGGATCCGTTCAGCGAATGAAGTTGTTAGACCCGAAGGGTTTCTGAAACCCTTCGGGTCTAAATGGGTCGTTCACGACAGCACGCCCAATTTGCGGCCCACTTGCTCAAATGCCGCCAGGCCGCGATCCAGGTCGGCGCGGGCATGGGCGGCGGAGATCATCACGCGGATGCGCGCTTTGCCGCGCGGCACGGTGGGGAAGCCGATCGCCATGGCAAACACGCCCGCCTCAAACAGTTCGCGGCTGAACTGCTGCGCCAGCGGGGCCTCGCCGAGCATGATCGGGGTGATCGGCGTCACGCTCTGGCCGATGTCAAAGCCCAGGCGTTTCATTTCGCCCTTGAAGTAACGCGTATTTTCCCACAGCCGATCCACCAGGTCGGTCGAAGCTTCCAAAATATCGAGCGCCGCCAGGCAGGCCGCCGCGTCCGGCGCGGTCATGGCTGAGGAGAACAGGAAGGGACGCCCGCGCTGGCGCAGCCATTCCACGATCAGCGGGCTGCCAGCCGAGACGCCGCCCACCACTCCAAAGGCTTTGGAGAGCGTGCCAATTTCAATATCCACCTTGCCGTGCAGGCCGAAGTGATCCACAATGCCGCGCCCGCCCTTGCCCAACACCCCTTCGCCGTGCGCGTCGTCCACCATCAAGAGCGCCTCGTGCTGCTGGCAGACGGCGTAGATTTTGTCGAGCGGGGCGATGTCGCCGTCCATGCTGAAGACGCCATCGGTGATCACCAGCGCTTTGGGATATTGGGCGCGGTTTTCGGCCAGCAGGCGCGCCAGGTCGTCGGGGTTGCAGTGGGCGTAGCGGATAATCTTGCTCACGCCGGCGAGGCGGCTGCCGTCAATGATGCTGGCGTGGTTGAGTTCGTCCGAAAAGATGGCATCGTCTTTGCCGACCAGGGCCGGGATGGTGCCCAGGTTGGCGGTGAAGCCGGATTGAAAGGTAATGGCGGCCTCCACACCCTTGAACGCCGCCAGGCGGCGCTCCAGTTCCAGATGCAATTCCAGCGTGCCGGCGATCGTGCGCACCGCCGCCGGTCCCACCCCATAGTCGCCGGCCGCTTTTTGGGCGGCCTGCACCAGGGCGGGATGATTGGCCAGCCCCAGGTAGTTGTTCGAGCAAAAATTCAACACCGACTTGCCATCCACCACCAGCCAGGCCCCTTGCGGCGAGCCGATGGCGCGGATGCGGTTGTAAAGACCGGCCTCTTTGAGCTTTTGCAGTTCTTCTTCGATCCAGGCGAGTTTGGTTGACATGATTGTCTCCTATTTCTTGCGTTTGCCAAAACCGACCAGCCGCCCGAACCATTCACCGGGCGCGGGCAGTTCACCGGGCGAGTTTTCTTCCAGGTCCCACTGGGCGCGCTGGCGCTGCTGCCACCATACCTGGCGGCCCTTTTCGGCGCGCTGCAGCGTTTCGGTCAGCGCCACCTGATCCTGGGTTTGGATGTCGCTGCGCAGGCCTTGCAGGGCGGCGATCAGGCTGTCAATGCTGCGGGTGACGTTTTGATGGTTGAGCAGGGCGGCGTTGGCCAGGGCGGCCGGCGGATCGAACTCGACCGCCCCGCTGACCTGGGTGAAGGCGCGCCCGGCGAATTTGCGCCCCTCGCGCCAGCCCGGCTGATCCACGGTGATGCTGAGCAGCGCAGCGCCCAACAGCTGCGGCAGGATGTGCGTGGCGCCGATCTGACTGTCCACTTCCACCGGGTCGGCAAAGATATGCGTCGCGCCGAGCAGGCGGGTGAAGTCCGCGGCCAGTTTGATGGCGTCTGAGGCGATGCC
>CAIQJJ010000450.1 GCA_903872065.1 uncultured Anaerolineales bacterium
CCTGGTGATCACTGACAATTGTACTCGCCAGTGCCTGGGCTTGCCTCTGTTCATCGCTGGTTCGAGCGTCACCGCTGAGATGGTGGTAGCTGCATTACGAGCTTTGTTGCCCGATGAACTGCAATTCCTGATTTCTGATCGTGGCGTACACTTCACCGCCCATCTCTTCGAGCAACTGGCTGAGCAGGAAGGTTTTCTCCATGTCGTAATTGCTCGTCACCGGCCCCAATCGAACGGGATTGCGGAACGCTTTGTACGCACCCTAAAGGAATGGCTGGCCGATAAAACCTGGAGTACAGAGCAAGAATTGCAGCAACTCTTGGCGCAATTCTTGGCCGAGTACAACAACCGGCCGCATCAGGGATTAGCTATCCCTGGCCTCTCGCCGAACGAGTTCGCCAATCGGATATGGTTGATGTAGGTTGGAAAGGTTCGGTCTTTCAAGTATTTACTGATGACTACAAACTTGCACTAATTTTCACTAGTTTACAGGTTGACCGGCTTTTTTGGTATGACTTTTGTCGTACAAACCGTTTACAATTTTGATAATCCTGCTCTTTAGGCTATTTTATCCGGTCGGCCAGCGCGGCCTTAACCGCGTCGCTGGCCTGAAAAATGCCGTGGACTTCAATGGACTCAATCACCTCGAGCGCCAGGTCGGGGATGATGTCATTGGCAAGCTGCAAGAAACCGATCACCCTCAACTCGAGCTTCTCTCTTTTTAACCTCCGCTTTTCAAGATCAGCCGTATCATAGACGAGCACGCCAATCACATACGAATGGCGGGTCACCGACTGTTGGATTTCCAGGTTATGCTTATCCAGTTGGCTGCGGATGGCGGTGCGGATGAAGTCCGTCCGATTGGAGAACAAGCCTTCCTGCACCAGCAGATCGATTTTGCCGAGATCCACAGCAGACATATTGATCGTGATTTTTTCAGTTTCGGGCATGGTATTCTCTTTCGCTGTCCTCATTGCAAAAGGTCGCTGCCGGCTTGCAGGTAAGTCAACACTCGCTGGGTCTCTGCCTGCCAGAGAGCCTCTGCCATATAAGGCTTGAAACCGAGCGCGGTGTTGATCTTGAGCATCGCCGCGTTCGAATCGGCGTTGCCTGTTCGCACATACTTGACCTGGGGGCGTTCCCTTAAGACCTTATCCAACATGGCGGCCTTGAGCCAGCGCCCCAAGCCTTTATTGCGATAGGGGGGAAAAACGCCGGTCATCCCCTGAAGCAATACTCCAGGGCGGTTGGAATTCCAGATCGCTTCGGTATATCCAGCAAACTGATTGGCAGCCCGGTCTACAACGTAGAATGTCCAGCGCTGGCTGCCGCGTGCAAGGAGATTCGCTTCTACCTGGCGCAGCTGCTCTGAGGTCATGTGCATATCCTCAATGTCGAGATCGCCAAGCGGCTGCTGGTTGGTCAGGTCGCTCAAATCAGCTATCGCCTGGATCTGCTCTTCGGGGTAGGCGCCATCCCAAAAACCCAGTTCAAACATGGGCTGGTTTTCCTGCCCGCGCGCCAGCCAGTTTCCAAGCAGAGATCATGTTTAGGCAACACCCCAAAGGATGAAAAAAGACGCTTTCGTAGTGACGGCTTCAGCCGTTATGGGCAA
>CAIQJJ010000451.1 GCA_903872065.1 uncultured Anaerolineales bacterium
AATCGAGGTGGTTGACCCCAACGCCCTGGGCAGCGACCCAGGTTACAACTACAAGCTCGGCGGCGGCGTGGGGACGATCAATGCCAACCTGACGCTTGCCCTGGGCCTGGACGCCTCCAGCCAACCGGTGGAGCAGCCCTGCCAGGTCGGAATCAACGTCAAGACCGACGCCTGGGTCGGCCCGGATGGCCTGGCGCAAGCGCCGGCCTTCCCATAATCAATGCGCCAGCCGCGTCACGATCACCCAGACGGTCGCCCCCTCGGTCTCGATCTGGATCGAGGCGTCGGCCGGCGCGCCGGCAAAGAGAGCGGCGATTTGAAGCGGGTTGAGGAAGTGGCTGCGCATCAGGGCCAGTTTTTCCGCCAGGGCGATCCATTTGACCCACAGGACATGCAGGTTAAATTCCTCGATCACGATTTTCCCACCGGGGGCCAGCACGCGCCACAGTTCGCGGGCGGTTTGAGGTTGATCGCAAACATGGTGCAGGGCGTCTACCATGATCACGCGGTCAAAAGCGCCGGCGGGAAAGGGCAGGGCCTCGCTGGCCGCGGCCGTGACCTGAAAGCCCTTGGCGGCGGCCTGCGCCAGCATGGCCGGCGAAAGATCGGCGATCAGGATATGCGAAGTGCGCAGCCGCGCCATCTCCGCCGAGCGTCCCGTCCCGCCGCCCACATCCAGCACGCGGGTGGAGGACGAAAGCTGGAGCAGGGCGAGCATTTTTTCAGCGTCGCCGGGTTTAATCAGACGATCGTAATAAGGCGCAAACCAAGAGAAGTGGTCGAGGATCGGCATAGAGGCAGGTCACTTGTAGATCAACGGCAGATAGGTAAAACGCAGCGTCTCGTAACGCAGTTGGCTGAAATTGATCATGACGAAATTGCGTTCACATTCGCCGTAAGTTTCCAGCGTCACCTGGTTCGAGACCAAATGCCATTCGGCGTCATAAAGCTGCAGCCAGAGCGTATCTTTAGAAGCAATCGGATGATCGGCAAGCTGGATTTCGAAGCCGGACGGCCCCCACTGCGGCGCGGAGCCAACCGTCGTGACATTGCTCACCGGCTGATTATCAATCGTCCCCCAAGTGTAGATAATCACATTTTCGACCATCCCGCCATCCACGCCGAACACCTGCCCGCCCACGCCCATCCAGTTACACTCCAAATAGGCCGGATGCTGCAAGCCCAGGGGCGTGCCGGCCTGGATGACGTACCAAAAGGGCAAAGAGATAGATGAGGCGGGCTGGCTTTCTGGCCTGGCAAAGAGGGCGGCGGTGGGCGTCTCTAACACCACCGGGGTGGGCGCTTCCTCGCCCGGCGCGACCTCGTTGCCGGCTTCAGCCTCCACGGGCGGCGCATCGGTCGGATCCGGGGCAAGGGTGGCCGGCGGGAGCGGCGTCTCGGTCGGCGGGGGCGCTTCCACTGTCTCGGCAGGGATTTCCGCCGGCGGCAGAAACACGTCGCACCCTGTCAAGAGAAAGACAAATACGGTAAAAACGAGTAAGAAACGCATGATGTACTCCT
>CAIQJJ010000452.1 GCA_903872065.1 uncultured Anaerolineales bacterium
GGTATCGAATATGCTGAGAGGAATTCCATCTTTCTTGATTTCTCTAGTTGCTTTAGTAACAGGTCGTCCATCTCCGGTTTCAGCTAAATCGCCTTGAAAGACTGCGTTGACTAGCGTGCTTTTACCAACGCCCGTTTTACCAGCAATGACAATATTCACCTTGCCACGTTGCTTTAATGCTTCTTCCAATTTTTGTTTAAGCAGTACATTAAAATCATTTTCGAATTTCATGTCCATGTTCGCTCCTATAAAAGCAAATGTAGCAACTCAGACGATCAGGCGCTTGTCTGTGTAGGTAGAAACGAATGACATTCTGCACATCGCCAGTTTCAAGACTCTGTATGCACTGAGCATTCTTATACGAATGGCAGATAAATGGGCTAAAGAGCCGTTAAAGTTCAACAGCCTTATGGCTTTAACGTTTTTGTCAAGACAAATTTTTTGGATATATCCTGAGACCCAGAATGGCATGGAGCGCATCCTCCAGTTTGGCATTGAAGCGCCGGCGATAGTGGAGACCGGTTTCGATCCCCCAGATTTCGAACGAGACGCAGTCACTTCTTGGCGGATGCTTTCTCGGCCAATAGATTGGGTAAGCTGTAGATGAATTCACGCCTATAGTCTTTCAAAAGATATTTCGGGATCAGATGTTCCAAACGAAAGACCGGTTGAACACCAGGCCAATCCAGATATTCATTAAGTTGCGAACTAACCCAAATGGTGCGCTCTGCCTATCGCTCTGGACGGTGAAAACCACAAGGGTTCTCCCCTTTGAGCGCCGCAATGAACCAATTTTAGCCATTGGCGTCCCACATCCAAATCGCCTGCGTACCCCCCCTGCAAAAAAGGCCTTTTTAGGCTCAAAACGGTGGGGGGGTACGCAAATTATAATCGCTTTTCCACGGGCGGCAAGACTTGCATTTCAACAACAGTGATTCCAAATCCGAGGCCAAGATTGGGGTAAAGATCTGTCCAACAGAATTTTGGGAACGGATTAAGCGGATTTGGCCCCGGCGACGAGAAATTGGCATACCGGAGCATCCGTTCAATCTGTTCCACATCCTGTTACAGTTTTTTCCACTGCGCTCGCCTCCAGATTTGGAACTGCTGACTTAAAACCCCTTTCCTTGACGTTCTTCGCGCGGCGTGGTATCATCATAGGTAGGATTTTAGCACTCTCACGGTGAGAGTGCTAAAAAATATACAGCTATGGTTGACCGTGAAGAACGACAGCGTCTTATTTTGGCTCTAATTATCCGCGAATACGTGGATACCGCTCAGCCGATTGGCTCGCAGTACCTGGTGGAACGCTATGACCTGGGGGTCAGTTCTGCCACTGTGCGCAATACGTTGGGCGATCTGACCGAGATGGGCTATTTGCGACAGCCGCACACCTCCGCCGGGCGTGTACCGACCGAGGAAGGCTATCGCTTTTTTGTGCGCCAGTTGATGGGGCATGCCGATTTGCCCTCGCCCGTCAAGCGCACCATTACCCATCAGTTTTACCAGGCGGGTCATGATGTTGAACGGTGGATGCGCCTGGCGGCGTCTATTTTGGCGCACCAATCGCAGGCGGCCTCCCTGGTGACGGCGCCAATGCCGGAATCGGCGCAGTTTAAACATCTTGAGTTGATTGCCACCCACGGGCGGCAGGTGTTGATGGTGTTGGTGTTGGCGGGGGGCGATGTGCGTCAGCAAATGTTGGCGTTGGCGGAACCTGTAGCGCAGGATCAGTTAAGTGCAACCGCAATCCTGATCAATCAGCACTGCCAAAATCTTGATCTCAAGGGGATCAATGCTTTGAATGTCCAGTTTGACGCCCTGGCGCAAGATGCGCTGAAACTGATCCGTGAAGAGATGGGCCGCGTGGGCGCCTCTTTGACGGGAGAAGTCTATCATGATGGTTTGAGCAACGTACTTTCTGAGCCAGAGTTTGTCGAGTCGGAGAGCGCCCGTAAAGCTTTGCGTGTGATCGAGGAGCGCTCGTTGCTGGAAGATTTGTTGGAGCGGACGGTGTTGACGAATGGGGTCGAGGGGGTGCAGGTATTGATCGGCGGCGAAGGCACCTGGGAAGAACTGCGGGATTGTTCGGTGGTGCTGGCGCGGTATGGCGTCCCTGGTCATACTACCGGCGCGCTGGGTGTGCTGGGCCCGATTCGCATGGCTTATGGGCGTACGATTTCGACCGTGCGCTTTGTTTCGAGTTTGTTGAGCGAGTTAGTCGCTGAACGTATGGCTGAATAATCTGAAAATGATTTCAGGAGATGAATGAGAGAATATGACACAACAGAATGATGTAGAGACCTCTATGCTGAAGGATGGGCAAAATGCCGCCGAGACCTCTGCAGTGAAGAACGGCGCGCCGGCAGAGAGCGGGGAGACGCCGCAAGCGGCGCTGCCCCCCGAAATGCAAGTGTTGATTAAAGACCTGGCTGAAGCGCAGACGCGGCGGGATGAATATCTGGATGGTTGGCAGCGGGCGATCGCCGAGTTTGCCAATTATAAGAAACGCATTGAGCGCGACCGTGAGCAGACCCAACAAAACCTGGTGGGAACGACGGTGAAGCGCTATTTGGAAGTCGCCGATGACCTGGAACGCGCCCTCAA
>CAIQJJ010000453.1 GCA_903872065.1 uncultured Anaerolineales bacterium
AAGAAAAGATTATCCACTTGGTGGAATTCCAGTGGAATATAAAGGTGCAGTTATTCCTGCTCCAGATAACAGAAGGAATTATCACGGATGAGTACTGATATTTTTTCTGGATTGGAATGGTTGGAGCACTGGGTAATATTCCTATTTCACGAGAGGCCATTTGGGTCATTGTATCCATACCACGGTTAAAAAGCGAATCGAATTCCCGTACAGTTCCCTCAAAATCGGCCAGTCCGCCTCCCATTGGATCGACAATATTGCGTTTGAGGTTAATCATTTCGGAAAGCAGGTAAACCCGGCCGAGTATTTGCGGAAACTCAACCCGCAAAGCTTCTTTGTGACCATCTTCCATGACCAAGATCAGGTTAAAGGACAACAACAATTCCCCATACACATTGCGCGAGCGATGCGCGCTCAAATCAATCCCTCGCCGGCGAAGCACATATTGGGCCATTGGCGCGGCCGGTAAGCCCTCATGCGCCCAGGTTCCAGCGGATTCCACTCGCCACTGCTGGGGATGAGATTGTTGCACCAACAAGTGCTTAAACATAGCTGCTGCCATGGGAGAACGACAAATATTAGCGGTACAGACAAATAAAACGGATGACATTGCGACTCTTTCAGTAAAAATCATGGGGAAGCACAATAACCTATCCGACTTCTTCTACCCATCAATAAAAGAATGGTCTATCTATGCACGAACATGCGGCATGCCATGATATTAAGGCTCTGAGAGGTTTGTGTCAAGGGTTGTAAAAGCAATTTGCGACTTCCTCTCCACATAGCACGCGGCGGCCGCCATTCCCCACACCGCCCAAACAATTGGCGCCGGGCGCACCATCCCCCATGTCACCGCATCAAGCTGCCCATGGAGCAGCAAAGCCACCTGGCTGGCAAACACACCCGCTCCGACGCCCGCCAACCAGGAATTTTGCAGCATCAAGCCGGTTCGATAAAGCTGCCAGGACATGCTTAAGATCAGCAGCCATGCCGCGAACCAGGCAATCATCCCAGGGATACCCAAATCCACTGCGACTTGCAACAAAAGATGATGTGCATGGTCAATCGTCCCAGGGGAATAAATAAAAAAAGGGTAGAGCAAATCGGCCACGCGCCCATAAGCGCCCATTCCCACCCCCGTCAATGGAAAATCTTGCAGCATATAAATCGCGCGTGACCAAATTTCTTGTCGTCCGGCAAGACTTCCTGGGCCAGTGCTTGCAAACATCAAATTAAAAACCCGCGCTGCGCCCAACCAGGCAAAGACTATTCCAACAGCCAGCCCAACCATCACGGCCACTCGCCAGGCTCTCCGCCAGCGTAAGACGCAAAGCAAGCCAATCGCTATTCCCCCAGCAAGCAGTCCGGCGCGCGACTGGGTTAGAAACAAAATTCCAGCGCCTAAAAGAGCAGTCAAAATCGCCAGACCGCTTTCATACCAACGCAGTTGCCGCAGGCTAAAAAGGGGTAGGGCCACAACCAACGGCAGCAAGATGGCCAGACTGCCGCCCATCACATTGGGGTTGGCAGCATCCCCCACTAAGGTAGGAAAAAAGCGCGCCGCTAGCGCCGAAAGAAAGACTAATTTGCCGGTCATCACCCAGCGCACCCCGAAAAAAGCAAAGATTTCCAGGCCCAAAGTCAAAAGCATCAGTCCAAACACCACCCAACGCAGACGCCAGCGGTTCTGCGCCGCGCCAATCCAATTGACCAGAGCATAAAATAAACCAATCCCGCTCAACAAGCGATACACCTGCGGCAGTGTCACCTCGGGCCAGGCGCTGATTCTTGCTGATACCCCCGTCATTAATAAGATCAACAGCACTGGCCCGTCCATCGGCGTCCGCAATGTCAAACGCCGCGTCAGCAGCCAACGGAGCAGCGCAAACGCCAACGCGGCTGCCACAGCCCAGGGTAATGTCCATGAGATTAAAAAAGCCAGGGCAACCAGACCAGCCACAAACCCGATCTCAAGCGTCAACAGAAGTTCGATGAATTTACGCATCAAAAAAATCTTCAGCCAAAAAGCAAAAACCCCGGAGTCTGCTCTGGGGTTTTCGTAAATTCGCTGCTACGAAACAATTACGAAGAAACTGAGGTGGATGGTTTTTTGCTGCGACCAAACGGCCACTTACGACCTTTGTTCGGAGTATCGGTGTAGTGACCGTAGTAGGTATAATAATATCCCTTGTAATGATAGTAATAATAATAACGTGAATTAGAGATTTCCACGTCGTTTAGCACCACACCCAAAACATGCCCACCGACCTGGCGAATCTGATCCACCGTCTGCTTACAGGCAGCCAATTTGGTAGCGCCAGGGCGCACAACCAAAATGACGCCATCCACACGCGGCGATAAAACCGCCGCGTCAGTCACCGCCAACACGGGCGGGGTGTCAATCACCAACAAATCTGCTTGGGTTTGTATAGAGTGCATGATTTCACCCATTTTCTCTGAACCAAGCAGTTCAGAGGGATTGGGCGGCAGATTTCCCGAAGTGATCACCTGCAAACTTGGAATACTCGTCTGCTGGATAACATCGTTCAACATCACAGAAGATTGCACAAACAAATCACTTACCCCGCGCAGATTAGGCAAGTGCATCGCCTTATGCACCAATGGACGGCGCAGGTCTGCATCCAACACCACCACGCGCCGGTCATTTTGAGCGACCACCGCCGCCAGGTTCAGTGCAATGGTAGACTTCCCGTCCCCTGGCGAAGGACTGGTGACAAGCAATGAGCGGATAGAGCGATCGACGCTGGTAAATTGAATATTGGTACGCAGCGAACGAAAAGCCTCAGCCACCGGGGTGCGCGGTTGGTTCAGCACAACCGGTGAGCGGTCTTCCATCTGATGGCGAGCAATCAGGCCCAAGATCGGCACTCCCAGGCGGCGCGAAATATCTTCAGGGTTGCGCAGTGTATCGTCGAGCGCCTCAATCAAGAAAACGGCGCCAATCGCCAACAACAACCCAACGATAGAGGCCAGAACCGTATTCAGCAATACACGCGGACGAATCGGGGTGGTAGGCGCCACCGCCGGTTCAGCCTGGACAACATTTGAGGTAGACTGCGCTTCAGCCAGACGCACTGCTTCATAGCTTTGGAGCAAATATACGTAAGTCTGGCGATACTGCGCCTGAAAAGCCTGCAAACGGTCTTTCTCCGCCAAATCGGCATCGCTGCTCCCCAATTTCGCAATTGCAGCCGAGGCCTGTTGAATCTGCTGGTCAATCTGGTCGAGCTGCTTTTCGAGGCTTTCCTTCGAGGCCTGATAACGCGAGGATTGCAAAGCCTGATTCTGCCTGGCAAATTCCATCACGAGAGCATTGGCAATTAACGCCGCGCGCAGAGGATCGGTGTCTTCCACCTGGATTTCGATTAACTGGGTATCGCGCACCGGCTGTACAGAAATCATCCCCTTCAAGTCGCGCACCGTCAGGTCCAAGCCTAGCACTTGAATTACCCCATCCAGCGCCGGCTGCTTGGTCAACAACTGTGAGTAAGTTTGGGTCAGGCGCTCATTGGTGAGGATCGAGTTATAGTCGGCGCTTTTTGTAGTCGGCGCTTCGTTGATCAGGATAGAGGTAGAGGCCTGGTAAACGGGCGTAAGCTGGCTGCTGACAAAAAACGTTCCCGAACCAATCAGTATGAACGCCAGAATCCATAACCAGGCCCAGTGCCACAATACCCCAATGTATCGTCGAACATCATCAGAAAAAGATAAAGTCTCCATAAATTGACCGCGAATATACCATAAAATTTCGTTTTGCACGCCTCCAATTGGCGCGCAAATGGCTGCAATTTTCTACCCGGCTAACGATCGTCGAACCGCCTCAATCACCCAACTGACCTGCTCATCCGTCATCGTAGGATAAAGCGGTAAAGTCACTTCACGCGCGGCGATATCTTCGGTAAACGGCAGCATTACATCCGGGTAACGCTGGCGATAATAGGTAAATTGGTGGATAGGTGGGTAATGGATACTGGTTTGAATCTGCTCGGCGCGCATCCGGTCAATAAAAGCCAATCTATCTAACGCGGCTGGCAAGAGAATCGGAAAGATATGGTACGCAGCGGATGCAGAAACATGCGCAGGATCAGCGTAATGAGAAAATGGTAAACCCAGCGGGCGAGGGCCTAAAGATAGATCGTGCAAAGATTGCCAATAACGCCGGCTGATCGCCGCCCGGCGAGCGTTGCCGGCGGAGAGTTTTTCCAACTGGACCAAACCTAACGCTGAATGGATTTCGTCTATCCGATAGTTATATCCTAGCTCAACCACATCATAACTATAGGCATGGCCCTGGTGACGATCCCAGGTCAGGCTGGTCATCCCATGCGAGCGCATCAAACGCACTTGCGCAGCAATATCATCCCGATCGGTCACCAACATGCCGCCTTCGCCAGTCGAAAGGTTTTTGTTGGAAAAAAAGCTAAAACAACCCACATCGCCCCATGTACCTAAATGACGCGCCGCGCCCCCAAGAGGATCGTTCAGCCAGGCGCCAGGCGCGTGGGCTGCGTCTTCAATCACTGCCAGACCGTGGCGCCGAGCAATTTGCATAATTTCCACCATCTGGCAGGGATAGCCGCCATAGTGCATGACGATAATGGCGCGGGTACGGGGTGTGATTTGCGCCTCAATCGCCTGCGGTGCGAGGGTGAGATCGTCTGCGCCGCGAATATCGGCAAAGCGCACACTGGCGCCGGTGTAAAGCGCGGCGTTTGTTGTCGCGACAAAGCTCAGGGAGGGAGCAATCACTTCATCCCCTGGACCCAGACCAACCGCGCGACAGGCAAGATGCAAAGCGACGGTCGCATTCGAGACCGCCAGGGCATGTTTGCTGCCCACAACACGCCCAAATTCTTGTTCAAACCTTTGTGTAACCGCCCCCAGAGTCAACCAGCGCGAACGCAAAACTGCCAGGGCTGCTTGCTCTTCCTCAACATCATAATTCAGATCCGCGAGAGGGACTTTCCAATCCATATCATTTTCCTGGTGTGCGAACTTACCCAAAACCATCCATTCAGGCCTGGCTCAATCCAGGCCCAAAATTTGGGGGCGCAGCGCTTCAAACTCCTGGACAGCCTGCTCGTAATCATCCGGCCGCCCCAAATCCTGCCAGTATCCATCGTAGCGATAGCCCTTCACCTTTTCGCCGGCTTCGATCAATCGCAGCACAAGATCGGGAAAGTCAAGATATTGTTTGAGCGAGATATAGGTTAAAACGCGCGGCTCGAAAACATAGATTCCCATGCTCACATGGTAATGATAAGAGGGTTTTTCGATATAATCCGTGATCTGATCCGCATCATCCAGTTGAATCACCCCTAAGTCAATCTTTACCGTGCGGCTGTGCATGGCAATGGTGGCCATTGCCCCACTGCGGCGGTGAACGGATACCAGATCGGCAAAATCAAGTGTGGTGAGGATATCCCCATTGGCAACCAGAAAGGTATCATCGAGACCATCTACCAGCGAAAGCGGCCCCGCCGTACCTAAAGGTTGGTCTTCAAAACTATAGCGTATTTTCAATCCCAAACGCTCGCCATTCTGAAAAAAGAGCTGCAGCAACTGCGCCATGTGCCCGACCGTCAGAATCACTTCTCCCACCCCAGAGCGTTTCATCTGACGCAGAAGAACTTCCAGGATGGGCATGTCGCCAATCGGAAGGAGAGGCTTGGGTAAAATCTTTGTGTAGGGGGCCAGGCGAGTTCCTTTGCCTCCGGCAAGAATGACAGCTTTCATAAAGGAGGTATAACCAGCAATCAGACGGTATATTGCTCTGGATGATAACGATCCAGATTGTGCGTTACCCAGGCGATTGTACACCGCAGACCCTCATCCAGGCTGACCTGCGGCTGCCATCCCAGGCGTGCAGCAGCCTTACGGTTATCGGAAAGCAGGCGCTGCACTTCGCTCTTTTGAGGGCGCAGCCGCGCCGGGTCAAGAATGATTTCGACCGGGCGGCCAATGATGGCGATGATGGCGTGCGCCAGATCGCCTACGGTCACTTCAGACCCGCTCCCCAGGTTAAAGGTTTCGCCTTCTACTCCAGGGATTTCCGCCACACGCAAGAAACCGGCTACCGTATCGGCGACATAAGTTAAGTCACGACGGGTATCCAGGGAACCCAGTTGCACAACCGGGCGGGTAAGCGCCTGGCTGATGATTGTTGGAATGACCGCTCGAGCAGATTGGCGCGGGCCATAGGTGTTAAACGGGCGCAATATTACCACAGGTAGATTAAAAGAGCGATAAAAACTCTCCGCCAGTTTATCCGCCCCGATTTTACTGGCGGAATAAGGGGATTGACCCTGCAATGGATGATCTTCATCAATCGGGACGCGCAGCGCCGTGCCATAGACTTCGCTGGTAGAAGTATGAACAATGCGTGAAACACCCAATTCACGACCAGCCAAGAACACATTCATCGCGCCGATCACGTTGGTCTCAACCACTTCCGCCGGGTGAAGATATGAATAAGGGATAGCGATCAATGCGCCCAGGTGGAAGACATGGCTCACGCCGCGCATTGCAGCCGTCACCGCTGAAAGATCACGTAAATCGCCGGCGACAATCTCCACCTGGCTCAAAACTTGAGGCGCTAAGAGCGCCAGCAAGCCTGGGTCGCCGCGTGAGTTATAACGCACAAAGGCGCGCACTCGCGCACCCTTGTCCACCAGGCTTTCGACCAAATGGCTGGCAATAAAACCGCCCGCGCCGGTGACAAGAACCGTCCGGCCTGACCACTCGGATCGATCAAAATATGGAATGGATGGATTTGCTGAATCACTCATGGGTGATTATTTCTGGCCAATTACCTTTTTCATATAATGCAGCCGCTCTTGTAAGTGTTCCAAATCGCCATCTTCCAGCATTTCTTCTAATTCGGATAACCAGGCATTGATCTGCCCGCGTGAAATCTCATCAAGCATCTCAGCCAAAACCTCGGGCTGTTCGCCGTCTTGCCAACGTTCATGACGCACCGCGGCGCGCAGTGCATCCAGGATATTGGGCATTTCCATCATGCGCGCCGGGGTGGCTGCGCAGCGCTTAAGCAAGCTCTGGCGCTGCTCCGGCGTAATATTATGGATAGCATAAATAATCAAGCCGATATCATGTTTTTCGACCAGGGCAGCAATCGAGTCGGTTTTGCCAAGCACATTCATCCCATGAATACGCATCCCCTGTTTGGTCAGATCGTCGTCCACACAGCCTATAATATGAAAAGCTGTTGTAAAACCGCTCTGCAGCCACCAGGCGGCAAACTGAGCAGCTTCGCCGCCGCCAACGATCAAGACGCGTTCTTGTGCGCCAGAGGCCGCTCCACGCCAGGCAAGCCAGCGCATGAAAAGTCCTGAGAAAACGCGCCCGCGATAGCGCGCCAAAATAAAGCCTGAGTAAGATACAAACGCCGAAACCAACAGCATCCCTTCAGGTAAGAACGCCCTGGTTGGGTCTAAGTC
This sequence comes from uncultured Anaerolineales bacterium, assembly GCA_903872065.1. Taxonomy (GTDB): domain Bacteria; phylum Chloroflexota; class Anaerolineae; order Anaerolineales; family UBA4823; genus CAIQJJ01. Next base: position 7,479 of record CAIQJJ010000453.1, read on the forward strand.
TCCGGCCAGGCGATTAATTAAAATCGCGACCAATATAGCCACTACGATTGCCGGCAGCAGATCGAGCGCATCAAACATACTGGCGCGCGACCACGAAATGCGGTTGACGCCCAGCAGTGCGCCGGTCAGGCTAAAGAGAAAAGCAAAACCCACCGCCACCATAACCGCCGCCGGCAAACCAACGTTTAACGGCCCATACCAGCGCCAGATGACCCCTACAACGCCAATCGAAAGAAAAGTGATCGCGGCGTCTACAAAAAACCAATTGATATAGCGCTGGATCAAACGCGTGATCGGGCCAATAAAAAGCAGATTTTCGGGCGGGGCGTAGTCTCCAACCCTGGGCAATAACACCATAAAAGTCCAAAAAAGGATATCCAGATCAAGCCAAAACGAACGATAGCGAACATAAAGCTGATCCAAACGGAGCTTGCTTGGCAAAATATCCAACAAATATTGATCCATCACCTGGGCATTCGAAAGCTGTTCTTCTTCACGCCGGTACACCACTGAGGCGGGGCTGGTGAGGCCAGGTCGCACCGAAAGCACTTCACGCTGGACGTCTTCGGGCCACTCCAGGGCAATTTGATAATCTTCGGGTCGCGGCCCCACCAGGCTCATATCCCCTTTGATCACATTCCAAAGCTGGGGCAGTTCATTGATCTTCGTCTGGCGCAGCCAGCGCCCTAAGCGAGTCACCCGAATATCATCTTTGCCAGTCACCCGAGGACCGCGGTAACTTTCAGGACGTTCGTACATGGTGCGAAATTTAATGATATGAAAAGGCTTGCAGCCTTTGCCAGCCCGCAGCCCACGATAAAAAACTGGGCCAGGTGAGTCGCTGCGTATTAACATCGCAATAAAAAGGAAAACTGGCGACAACAAAATCAGACCAAATACTGCAACTGTAAGATCAAACGCCCTCTTGATCAAGACACTGACCCAACGACCAAACCAAGCCCCCCTCCGGCGCGCCTTCTCAAAAGGCAACGCTATGCCACCATCCATGAAACACACTCCTTTCGCAAATCATCAATTTGCTCTCTTGCAGAACAAGCAATATTCGGGCAAAATATAGCTTCTTATTCTATAATTGCTTCTATATCTCTCAGGCGACCAGACCCCTCACTTTCATCTTTGAAAAAACCTGGAGATTACATAAGATTTGTCAGTGATCAATTATTGAATTAATTATGGTAGACACTCAAGCAACTCAAACACATTCAATCGTCATTGTATCGAATGGAAATTATTTTGCGTTAAAGATTCTAAAAAAAATCCTGATTCTCTACAAAAGACAAATCGCTGGTATAGTAATTATCAACGGTGATTATAAAGGCAGAACGGGTATTAAAGC
>CAIQJJ010000454.1 GCA_903872065.1 uncultured Anaerolineales bacterium
CCTCGTTCTTCTGCCTACTGCCTTCTGCGTCATGACGCCACACCCACCAGCCTCCCGCAAATGCGATCAATAAAACCGGGCTGTACATCCACAATCCATGCGCGGGAGAGAATAAAATCCCCAACAGCCCTTTCCAGATTGGATAAGACCACCCATCGAGCGCCTGCTGCTGATAACCGGTGGCAAAAGGAGAGCCAAAAGCCCAAAGATTATACGCGCCCCACAAGAACGCCGGCGGAAAGGCGGCGCCAAAGAAGCCTAACCATATTTTGGGACGCGGCCATTCCTGTTGAAGCACATACAAGCTCAACAACAATGCCGCGGCCATGGTCTGGGGACGCGACACTACGGCTAGAGCGATCAAAAAGCCGGCCAGGGCGAAAGACTTGAACGATGGGGTAGAGTGGGCCGCTCGCGCCAACAACAAGACGCCCGCGGCCAAAAAAAGCTCTCCCGCGCCTTGCGTGACCAATGTGTTCGTTGCCAACGACCAGGTAAAAGTCGCCAACGCATAAACCCAGGTCAAGACCAAGGCGCGGCTTTGGGGCAAAAGCAGCCGCAGCAGCCAAAACACAATGACCGAAGTGGTTGCAGCAATAAATGTGCTGACGACGCGCGACAGGGTCAGATAAACCACATAATAATCCGGGCGGCCGATCGCCATGTAGAGCGCATACAACGGCAGCGCCAGCAGAGCCGGCAGAGGGGAATACTTGGAATAATAATGCCCATTAACTTCGACCAGATACCTGGGGTAATTATCCAGATCGAACAGAACAGGGATTTGACCCACCAACGGGTCGAGGCGCAAAGTTCCCCAACGCAACAGGGCCACCGGCAAATAGACAGTGGGCGGACTGTCGCCGGCGATCATATTCATGTGGGTGCTAAGAAAAACGAGGATTAATGTGTAAAACAGGTAGGCAGACAATATGCGCGGCGAAGCTTGATCGAGTAAGGTGATCAAAAAAACTGGAAAACGGCTGAACTTGCGCCACATACGCTTTATACTACTCAAAACGCTCATGCAGAATCTTCTATTCAAAACGCTCATGCAGAATCTTCTACTCAAAACGCTCACGCAGAATCTCGACAAATAAACGCCGCGGGCGGATAGCCCACCAACGTATCCAATACAAGCCAACGAACAGCAGCAAAGGAACGGGGATAAACAAGCCAGCAGGAAGCTGCAAGCCATTGGCGAAGAGGGTCGTGCGCCAATACACTGCCCACAGCCCGAAACCCAACAGGCCAATCGTCATCACTGCCACGGCGCGCCCCGCCAGGCGAAAACGGTCTTCCAGAACAGCAAAAATCAAGGTAAGCGGCAGGGTAAGCAGGACAAAATTCAACGGCGAAGCCGGCAAACCAATCCATTGGCTGAGAACGAGGATCAGGCTCAAGGTCCACAACAACCCATTCCAGCCGCGGCCCAGCGCTAACCATCCCTCAAGGCAAAGAATGATTGAGACGATCAGGGTCACTCCCCAACCTGCCTGGCGGCCGATGCCGGGCGCCCATGCGGCAAAAGCAGCCCCCAACGTTTGCTGAGGCGTATACAGAGGAAAGTTGAGAATCTGCCGCAGATATTGCAAAGGCCAATCGGGGATAATGAACATGCCGACTGTAATTAACACGGCCAGCGCCCCTAAAAAGGCTACCACCAGCGCCCAACGACGCTGCGCGAAAGACCACAATAATAAAAACAATAAGGGCAGCAAGAAGGTCACTGGCTGAATCGTCGCCAAAGCGCAAAGGATGCCGGCCAATTCATCCCGTCCGGCGCGCAGCGAGAGCAAAGCCAGGACAAAAAATAGACCGGCAAGGATCACCGGGCTTCCATCCAGCAGCGGAGCAAGACCATGCAGCCAAAAAATACTGAACAAAGCGTTCAAAAGCAAAAGCCATGAGGGAGGTCGCCACCCAGTCAGGCGAATCGCGGCCAGCATATCAATCAATAAAGCAGCTTCAAGTACGGTCAACCAGACAGCCCGCGCCCAAAGTACATCCCCAATCAAAGCATAGGGCAAAAACAAAAAGCTGGCGTACAATGGATACATGACCCTGCCGCTAGGTTCATCGTCTTGCGCAGAACGGCCATACATTTTTTGTTCAATTTGGGCTGTCACACCTGGGGTATAAGGGCTGTTTCCATCGAACATCAGCGACCGAGCAGCTACCCAGAGCCCAACAAACAAATCGCCGCGCGAGTTGAATGACGCCGCCCGATAATTCACCCATATCAATCCCGCAAAAAGCGCCACGGCCAGCAAAATGATCGCCGCCAGAGTTAGAAGATTAAGTCGCACCATGTGAAGAGGGTAAGAAGTGGGAAGTGGACAGTGGGAAGTGGGAAGTGGGATGAGTAAAAAGGGATTTGGACGCGCGGCGCGAAGCGGTAAAGAGGATCGCGACATCATCCTGATAGGCGATCTGCCAGTTCGCGTCAAGCGCCAGAGTGCGCGCCAGCAACGATTGGCGCGGAATGAGCAGCCATTCGACCTCATACTGCGCCAACACCGCCTGCCAGCCCTCATCCAATGAAATGACCTGCTCATATTGGCGCGTTAAAGCCTCGCCATAGAAATCGGTTTGCCCATCAATGAAGACCTGTCCGCCTGGCCAAAGACGATAAAGCAAATAACCGCCCCAGGGAAAATGGTTGAAGCCCTTGCCTGGCAATGGATGGGTTTCGATCCAATTGACCGCCTCAACCGGAAAAACCTGGGGATCAAATGCGTTGCCAGCAGCTTTGAAATCCAGGCGAATACCCAGCGCCAACAGGACAGCAATAGAAAGAACACTGCCGACGGCCCACAAATGGCCGCGCAGACCACGTTCTACAGACAACAAGCGCGCTTCGCGCTGCAACCAGCCCTCCACCAGCCCACTGCCTTCTGCCTTCTGCCCACTGCCTACTGCCTTCAAGAAAGGCCGCGTTGCGCCAGCCGCCGCCGCGTTCGCAACTGCGTTCGCAATTCCTTCCGCCATGATAGGAGCGGCGATCAAGGCGTAGAGCGGAATATTGCGGGCGCTGTATAAGCTCATCCCCGTCCACCCGGCCAGCATCCAGACATCCGCCGGGCGCAAGCGCATCCAGCCCAGGCCAAGCAAGCCGATTGAAAGCAGCAGCAGCAGCAAAAACGGCCATGCGCTGGAGGTATGGAAATTGGGTGAAAAATACTCGAAGGTGTGGTCTACCAGGTAGCGATTGCGCACATAGCCGAGGCTGGTTTCCCAAACACGCCAGCCGACCGGGTTGAGAAACGAAACGGCCAGGGCGCTGCCGCCAACCCACAACCAACCTTTCCACCAGGAACGGCCAATCTCTGGCGGGCGGTTAAAAAGCCATTCCCAGGCCATCCCCACCCCTTCGATCAACCAGACCATAAAGCCGGCCACAAACGCGCCGTGCAAATTGACCCAGGCCAGCATCAGAAGCGGGAAGCGCCAAAGAACCTTCGCTTCGCCCCGGCGCAAGCGCCCCAATGCATCAACCCACAAGAGCAAGAGCAGCATCGTCCACAAGTGAGGGCGCGCCAACCAGTGAATGGCGGCGGCGGCAGCAGCGGCGACAGCCAGGCCAACCGGCAGTAAGACCCAACCGCTGCGCCGCGCAGCCTGTTGATACACCAGGGCAACGACTAAGGCGATCAGCAGCGCGCACAGCAATACCACCCCGTTCAACCCCATCCATTGGTGCGCCAGGGCAAAAAACACTTGGGCCAACCATTCATGCGGCGTCAGCGGCTCGCCGGGCATCGTGTGGGAAAAAATATCTGCAGTGGGAATTTGCCGGGCTGTCAGAATATAGGTTCCAATGGTGATGTGCCGCCCCAAATCGCCGTCGCCATTGAGCAAGCGCGGCCCGGTGAAAATGACGCCCAGGAAGACCGCTACAAAGAGCAGCTCGCCCAGGCGCGGCAAAACATACGCCAGGCAGGCTGGAGCAGCAGAGACGGGAGATTGACGAACGGTGCGATTGAGCATAGGAATGAGTTCCTAACTTAGAAAATAGCCCCTCGGAGGCTGATTCGCTCCAAGGGGCATCTGCAATCAGAAAATCGCGCCGCTAACCCAAATATTCGCGCAGCTTGCGACGGATCGCGGGATGACGCAGGCGGCTGAGCGCCTGGGCCTCAATCTGGCGCACCCGTTCACGCGTGACGCCCATTTTGCGGCCCACCTCTTCCAGAGTATAAGCTTGCCCATCCAATAAACCATAGCGCAACTGTAAAATGCGCACTTCGCGCGGTGGGAGGCCGTTTAAAACGGCGTCAAGGTGTTCGCGCAGCAAGTTATAGGTGGCGGTTTCGTCCGGCGCGGGGACTTCCTCATCTTGAATGAAATCGCCCAACACCGAATCTTCCTCGTCGTCTGTAGGGGTCTCCAATGAAAGCGGACGACGGGCGACCTGGATCATGTTTTCCACCTTCGCCGGGGTGACTTCAAGCGCCTGCGCCAGTTCATCTACCGATGGGTCGCGCCCCAAACGCTGGGTAAGCTGATGCTGCACGCGCAAGAGCTTATTGATTTGATCGCCCATGTGAACCGGGACGCGAATTGTGCGCCCCTGGTCTGCGATGGCGCGCGTAACTGCCTGGCGAATCCACCAGGTGGCATAAGTGCTGAACTTATGACCGCGGCGATAATCAAACTTCTTCGCGGCGCGAATTAAGCCAATATTCCCTTCTTGAATCAGATCCAAAAATGGTACGCCGCGCCCCATATATTTCTTGGCGACGCTGATCACCAGGCGTGAGTTGGCAGTAATCAAATGTTCACGGGCCGCCCAACCATCCTCAATCAAATGTTGAAGTTCATAACGCCGGTTGGAGAGAATGTTGCCCTTGGCCAATTCTTCGCGCGCCAATCGCCCGCGCTCGATGCGTTGAGCAAGCTCAACTTCTTCTTCAGCGGTTAAAAGAGGAACGCGGCCAACTTCTTTCAGGTATAGACCAATGGTATCGTCGGTATCAATGTTTGCCAGATAATTATCGTCTACGATGGGTATCTGGCGAGTTTCCTCAGTAATCTCAACCACTTCAGGAGCAGCCAGTTCTTCCTCAGAAGGGCCGGCGGCCGCGGCTTCATCCATATAAGGGACGCCGGCGCTCAAAAGAGCCGCGAAGGCCTCCTCTAATTGCTCGACATCTTGTTCCGCTTCAGGGAAAAAGCTCAAGATATCGTCAATGGTTACAAATGATTTTTGCCTCCCCATTTCGACCAAACGAGCAACAGCGGGGTTCGCTTCCTCATCTGATTCAATTACCTTCAACAATTCCTCATCAATCATAGTTTCTCCGCGGAGATGGGCTCCACCCGCACTGAGAGCCAATCACCTTATTAAAATTTCCATCGCGTGTATCGTGAAAAGCCGATACACTCCCCAATCAGGATACATCTTTTTTGGTGTGAAATCAATAGCCAATTTGAAGATTTTTGCAAAAAGTCTTAACATTAAGGCGACGGAGTTGCTGTACCTTCAGGAGCAAGCGGCTCAGACGCTGCCTCTGTCGGGGTAGCAATCGGAGGGTTGATTAACAGATCGACAACTGTTTGCAAACTATACTTGTTGACCGCCAACGGAGCGTCTCCTTCCAGTTGAACATAGTATACCCGTCCGGTAGGAGATTGACTGCCAACAAACAACTTGCGAGGCAAGCCATTCTCGACAGTGATGGTTATCGTGTACGCAGGGGCGTCAAGGCCTAAATCGGCCAGGTTGGCGCTGGCCTCAAACTGGTTGACGATCGTCAAAGCCGCCAGTTGGGTGATGGCATTTTGAATCGTGGAAGCATTGGCCATTTCGGCTGGCTTGACCAAGTTCCATTCCTGACCAGCGCGCGCCACTTCCACCTCGTTACCCTGGGCGTCACTGACCACTACGCCAGTAATGGCCGCCTCGGCAAAAACAAACAGTGGAGAGCTGGCGACTACCGTTGGAGTCGGCGTCGCCGCGGCTTGAGCGGCCTTTTCAAGCGCCTGAGGCAGAAAAACCGCCACAGCCCCTAAGATGACAAATATAATTAACACAATCCAGGTAGAACGTTTCACGGTTCACTCACCAGAATCAAAGAGGATGTACCTGGTACAGAGAAGCGCTGCGCCTCTCCTACGCCAGGCAATGTCGTGCTACAAAAGATGGGCGCCAAGCCGGAATGAAAAAGACCTTCAGGATTTCGGAAACCCTAAAGGTCTCGTTTTTATCCTTTGGACGCTGCTAAAACATGATGTCTGCGCTATCCACGCTGGCGGCGGCTAAACCAATTGAGAAGACCAGCCAGGATAACCAGGCCTGGGATCACCAACACCAGACCCAAGAGCAGCAAGTTGGAAGTCATTTGCAAATTGCTAGGGGCGATCAAGATGCGTTGAGTGGTGTTTTTCGGCGTCAGGTTGATCAGGTTTTCCTGGCCAACCGCCCAATCAACCGCGTTGACGATTAAATCGGCATTGCCATAGGTGTTCAGGTAAGAGTTGGCGGCGAAATCAGAATCGCCAAAGACCACCAATTTGGTCGTCCCATTTTCATAGGCAGCCGCCAAAGTCACCGGCCCAAGCAGATCGGTCGAGGTTGGGTTCGCCGGCGCGGTCTGATTGCCAGATAACCAACTAACCACATCGGTCATGTTGGTGGAGGCCCATGAGCAGTAAGGATAACAGTTATCAAAGAACGGCGTGCTTTGAACCAGTTCAGTCACGTTTCCATTAGTCGCTTCGCTGGACGCCCGCTGAATGCTGCGCGCCAACAAGAACAATGGGGGATTATTTTGCAATTGGGCCACAATCGCATGGTTGGCTAGCTGGACGCCGGTAATGTAGGGGCTGGGTTTGTTTGTCGCGACCTGGATGACCAAATCATTTCCTAACTGCGCACCCCAGGAACTGGCCAGGTATTCCGCCAATGGATCGGACGCGTCGCCAAACTCAGTCTGGATCAAGGGGTCGGACAGCACCATTAACGCGCCGCCCTTAGCCGAGAAATCACTCAAGAGCGTCACTTCGTCCGTCGAGACAGGCTTGGTGGAGCCGGCGACCACGACCAGGCGCGCATCTTCAGGAATGACCCCGGTAGAACGCAGATCAAGGATTTTCACGGTGTAATTTTTGTCTTGCAAGGTCTGCTTCAACTGTGAATAAGACGTATCCCCTGTATCATCAGGGCTGCGCTCACCATGACCAGTTAAGAAATAAACGGCGCGGCTCTCATCGGAAAGCAACCGGATCAGGCCGTTGGTGATTTCCTGTTCGGTGACATTTTCCACCAGTTCATGGCGCTCACCCATTTGTAAAACAACGACGCCATCCTTCCCCTGGGGAACTCCGGCCGCTTTGGCGGCAGCGGGCTTTTCGTCTGGGTCAATAAACTCGTAAGAAAACTGACCTTTGCTATCCGCCTGGTACTGCAGCAGGATACTATCCGCATTACTGGTTGAGACACTCTTTGTATAGAAGCCCAGGGCTTTGACTGGCTGCGGCAAACGCCCCAACACATCCAGGCTTTCGGCTGCCAGAGTATTGTCTTTGTTCTCTGTCAGATCCCAGCGTGTGCGATCCGGGTAGAGTTTTGCTGCCTGAAAAACCAGGTAATTGATCACCACCAGAATGCCAAGAAAAGCCGCCACCATCACAATCAAGTTGCCACTGTTGCGCGCTTCGCGGCCGGTGAAGATCACGCGCACCCGATCGGGGTCCAAAGCGCCAAAAAGCGCCAGACCCACCACGATCAAACCCACGCTGATTTGCAAGGGCAGACCCCAGGTTTGGTAGACAATATATAAGCCCAGGGAAACCAGGGCCGCCAGGATGGCCAGGTACAATCCCCAGGGAGCAAGTTTACGCCATTCGATTTTCATCGCCACCTCCGCACTTCCACCGCAACCACGCCGAGAAACAGGCCCAATGCAGTCATACTCAAATAATACGCGATATCTTTGATATCAATCACCCCACGATAAAAGGTCACATAGTGATCAATGAAGTTAATGTTTGCGGCAATATCCTTGACTACCCCGGTCGTCGAGGTGGGCAAGCGGAAAAACCACAGAAACAGGACAACTGCCAACGTGACAAAGAAGGCCGCAATTTGATTGTTGAACAAGGCTGAAATGCCCACCCCAACGGCCACCAGGCTGGAAAGCATCAACATCAGCCCCAGGTAGCCGGAAATCATCGGCCCTTGATCGATGCCGGGGCTGCTGATGCGGTTCAAAATGAACGGGTAGATTAACGTCACTGCCAGCAGGGTCAGCATGAACAAAAAGCCGCTCAACCATTTTCCGATGATCAATTCCCAGTCTCGCACCGGGGCGGTTAACAAAAGTTCCATAGTGCCAGTGCGCGACTCTTCCGCCACCAAGCGCATGGTAATGGCCGGAATGGTGAAGATGAGCAAAAAGACCATGATGGAGCCAGTTACCAACTGAACGCTAGGAGTATATGGTTGAAATGTAGCCATTTCCAACGCATCGCGCAATTCAGCGTAGACAAACCAGCCAACAATGAGAAAGTATAAGAAGGCCACCGCATAGGCGATCGGCCCATTGAAATACAGTTTGTATTCGCGTCGAGCGATAGTCCAAATATTACGCATCACGTGCATCCTTTCGTTTATTTAGCCTCATCATCCGACTGATCCACTTCTTCTTCAGCCGCTTCGCCTTCCGAGGCGTCTTCTGTCGTTTGAGGCAGGGCAGGTTCCTCGCGGGTCAGTTCCATAAAGATGTCTTCCAGGCTGAAACCAACCGGGCGCAGTTCAAGTAAGTTGTAACCGCCGTGGATCACCGCTCGCGCCACATCCGGGCGAACATCCTGGCCGGGTTGGGCTTCAAATTCCAAAGACCCATCCGAATTAAACCCAGCGCGCAAGACGCCCGAAACGCCAGCCACCACAGCATCCAGGCCATCCGATTCACCTGCGACGCGCAAAGAAACTTTCTGGCTGCCAGCCAGGCGTGACTGCAAACGAGAGGGGGTATCTTCCGCCACAATGCGCCCCTTATTGATGATCAGGACGCGATCGCAAATTTGCTGCGCTTCAGACAAGATGTGCGTGGAAAGGAGGACCGTGCGCTCTTTGCCGATCTCGCGGATCAGGTTGCGCACCTCAATGATTTGGGCCGGGTCAAGCCCAATGGTCGGCTCGTCCAGGATCAGCACTTCAGGCTGATGCAGCAGGGCTTGAGCTAACCCCACACGCTGGCGCATCCCTTTAGAGAGGTTTGCGATGTAGCCATTGGCGCGGTCGCCCAAATTGACTATCTCTAACACATCATCCACCCGGTCTTCAACATTGGGCAAGTGGCGCAGATCGCCCATATATTTAAGATAATCAAAAACCGTCATGTCAGTATATAAAGGAACGGTTTCAGGCAAGTAACCTACCCGGCGGCGCACTTCAAGCGACTGTTCGACAACGTCAAAACCAGCCACCTGAGCTTTGCCAGAAGAGGGCGGCATATATCCCGCAAGAATACGCATGGTAGTGGTCTTCCCAGCGCCATTCGGGCCGAGGAAACCCAGGATCTCGCGCGGTTCGGCATGAAACGTCAGGGAATCCACTGCCCGACGGGCGCCGTAGTCCTTGGTCAGGGCTTCAACACGGATCATTTTTTCTTCTCCTACAATATTCGTACGATAATGAACACTTCACCCAATTATGTGTTTCATCACCTATGATTGGTAAACAATATCACTCACCGCAATCAGCGACGAACTGCAAAGCGTGGGGTTATAGATACCGTGTAAGACTATACAGCAAAAAACCAACTCAAGTCAAGTAGTTGCACAAGCTCTAATTGAATGCTAATCCAGACGCTTTGCCGGTTTCTAAGTGACTTTTTATCAACAAATTAAAGCTAATGATCACTCCCTGTTATGACACTTGTCCAGTAAAATTACAGCTTGTGTGTCTCCCAAGTGTATCTACCAATTTAACTCAGCAACAAACCCGGCCTTTGCGTGCATTGCGCGCGGGAATGGGTATTTTTGATCTCACCTAATCCTGGAGGTACTATGGATATCCTTTTTCTTGGCAGCCGCCACGGGCTGCAACCGTTTGAGCAAGTTGCTATCATTCTAGTGCTGGTAGCCGCTTTCATCAGCCTGGGTTATGCCTGGTGGCTGCGTATGACCGTACTCAAGAATGATACGGGCGACAAAAAGATGCAAGTCGTATGGAATGCAATTCGCACTGGTGCGGATAGCTACTTGGGCCGTCAGCTCAGAACCATCCTGCCGCTGATTGCAGTTCTAACCGTGGTCATGTTTTTGAGCGTGTATGTTGTCCCACCAAGCAAGGAAGCCAAAGAAGAATTCGCTGCCCTGGGCGAGCAAGGCACTCAGTTGGTTATTGCGATTGGTCGCACGATCGCCTTTATCATGGGCGCCAGTTTCTCGCTGATCGTCGGTCAGTTGGGCATGCGCATGGCAGTCCAGGCCAACATCCGCGTTACGTCTGCTTCGCGCCGTGGGTTCAATGAAGCGCTCTCGATTGCCTATTACGCCGGTACCTTCACGGGTATGCTGACAGATGGCCTGGGGCTGTTGGGCGGCACGGTGATCTTTATTATCTTTGGCAAGGCCGCGCCAGATGCTCTGCTCGGCTTTGGTTTTGGCGGCACGCTGTTGGCGCTCTTCATGCGCGTCGGCGGCGGCATCTATACCAAAGCAGCCGATGTGGGCGCCGATCTGGTCGGTAAAGTCGAAAAAGATATTCCTGAAGACGATCCGCGCAACGCAGCCGTGATCGCTGACCTCGTGGGCGATAACGTTGGCGACTGCGCTGGTATGGCGGCGGATATTTTCGAGTCTTACGAAGTGACGATTGTCTCAGGCTTGATCCTGGGCCTGAGTCTGGTAGCCCTAACTGGCGAACTGAAATGGATTGTCTATCCGTTGATCATCCGCGCGGTGGGTGTGATCTCCTCGATGCTCGGCACGTTCACGGTACCGATTTGGGAGAAATTCCCGATCAAGTTCCTGGCCGCGCATGACGCAGAGGAGGCCATGTTCCGCTCTTATGAGGTTTCCAGCGTCTTCACCGTCACCATTTCGCTCATCCTGGCGATTGCTTACGCTGGCGATTGGCGTCTCTCAGCCCTAACCGCGGTCGGCGTTGGCCTGGCGGTCGCCTTCAACCCGCTGACCTCTTATTTCACCTCGACCAAGAAATCTCCGGTCAAAGAAATTGTTAAATCCACCAGCACCGGCCCGGCCACCACGATCCTCTCCGGCCTTTCCGTCGGTATGGAATCCAGCGTGTGGGCGTTGGCAGTCATCGTGGTCAGTTTCATCGCCGGGATGCTGCTCTACGGCAATGAAGGCCCCACCTATATCCTGTATGCGGTTGCTATGATTGGTATCGGTATGTTGAGCCACACCGGTAACAATGTGGCGATGGACTCCTATGGCCCTATCTCTGATAACGCCAATGGCATCGGTGAAATGGCCTGGCATGGGATGGAAGACAAAGAGACCCGCAAGGCGCGCCAGATTATGGCGGACCTGGATGCAGTCGGCAACACCACCAAGGCGATCACCAAGGGCGTCGCCATCGCCTCGGCGGTTATCGCTGCCGTTTCCCTGTTCGCATCGTACATTACGGATGTTGGCCGTGTACAGGAGCAGTTGGGCCAGCCTGTGATGAATGCGATTCGCGTCTCTGAGACGAATGTTTTCATCGGCTTGCTGTTGGGCGGCGCTTTGCCCTGGCTGTTCAGCTCCCTCACCATCCGCGCCGTCAGCCGCGCCGCGGGCCAGATCGTGGAAGAAGTTCGCCGCCAGTTCAAGCTCCCCGGCATTATGGAAGGGAAGAAAGAACCTGACTATGGCCGTGTCGTGAGCATTTCAACCGCTTCAGCGCAAAAAGAATTGATCCCCCTGGCGACCATTTCGGTTTTGATGCCGCTGCTGGTGGGTCTGGTGCTGCAGGTGGAAGCCCTGGGTGGTTTCCTGGCGGGCATCATCCTCTCCGGCCAACTGTTGGCGGTGTTTATGTCCAACGCCGGCGGCGCCTGGGATAATGCCAAGAAGGCCATCGAAGATGAGCCGCGCGACCTGGCCAAGAATACTGGCAAGGGTTCAGAACGCCATAAGGCAGGCGTGGTTGGCGATACCGTCGGCGACCCGATGAAGGACACCGCCGGGCCGGCGCTCAACCCGATGATTAAGGTCGCCAACCTGGTTTCCCTGTTGGCCGCGCCGATCATTGTGAAATACCCCTTACAGAACGCCGATGGCAGCATCAGCTACGGCGTCGTCATCGTCGCGGTTGCGCTGCTTGCGGCGACCATCTGGGCGATTATGAGCAGCAATAAACCTGCAAAAGAACTTTAAAAATCCCTTTTTGCCACTTTTGTCAGTACGCCGGCGAGGAATCTTCCTGCCGGCGTATTTTTTTTGCACTTAAGCCAAAAATGCACTTTTTGTCCGCGCCAGGTATAGCACAGAACAAACCTTTATGCTAGAATGGTTGATAGGCATTTTTATTGTGCAGATGGAGTATGATGTATGGCAAAAATTTCTTTACGGGCTTACAACCGTGAAATTGAGGCTATGATTGAGTCTCATCAGGTGGATGAGGCGTTGGCGCACGCCCGCCATATTCTGCAATCATTCCCCAAACACCTGGCGACTTATCGCTTGTTGGGAAAAGCTTTCCTGGAAAACCAACGCTATGGCGAAGCGGCGGATATTTTCCAAAGGGTGATATCGTCCATTCCAGACGATTTCGTGGCGCAGGTAGGGATGAGCATGATTCGCGAGGATGAAAGCAACCTCGATGCAGCGATCTGGCACATGGAGCGCGCTTTTGAAACGCAGCCCTATAACAACGCCATCCAAGAGGAACTGCGTCGGCTATACGGCAAGCGGGATGGCGTAGAACCCCCCAAGGTACGTCTGACGCGCGGCGCATTATCGCGCATGTACCTGAAGGGGAATCTATATCAGCAAGCCGTTCGTGAACTGCGTGCAGCTCTGGCAGAGGACCCCCAGCGTCCTGATTTACAGGCATTGCTGGCAAACGCTTATTTTCAAGCAGATCAACGCGTTGAAGCGGTAGAAGCATGCAGCACACTGCTCAAAAAATTCCCCTACTGCTTTGAGGCCAACCGTATCCTGGCAGCGATTCTGCCCGAAACTGATCGCGCGACCGATACTGAGGTCTATCGCCAACGTTTGATCACGCTAGATCCTTATTATGCAAATCTCAGTCCACGCACAGTTTCTTCTGATAATGCGGTGGACAGCACAATTGTATTGGATCGGATGGAATACAAAATTGGCCAGGCTCAACTGCCTGGGGCCTCACAACCAAGCTGGGCGACCAATATCGGCGTTGCCTTTCAGAGCCAGGAAGACGCCCTACCGGATTGGCTATCCCCGCAAGGAGAAGCAGATCATGAGGAGATCGTTCCATCGGAAAAATCTTCGCCCTTTGGCGGCGGAAACATGTTTGCCATCCCTCCAGCAGAGAAATCAGTGGAAAAACCGGTTGTGCAGAGCGCTCAACCAGCCGCTGCCCCCACCCAAGAGGAAGATATCCCAGATTGGATGAAAGAGGCTGGTTGGGGAACATCCACAGGCGCTTTTAAAGAAGGGCCGTCGCCTTTCGCGTATGATGAACCTGAAGCAGTAAGCACTGAGGCGCTGCCTGGCGAAATTCCCGATTGGTTAAAAGATATGGCGCCAGTTGATTTGAGCAGCCCAATGGAATCTGTTCTCTCGCCAACGCCGGCGCCAGAGGAGAAACCAGCGCAGGCAAGCAATATTCCAGATTGGCTGCAAAGCCTCTCACCGACCAAATCGTCACCAAGTGCGCGCGAAGAAGACGAAACACCCGAAGATTGGATGCGAGAGATTGCGGCCAAAAAGGGAGGCAGCGTCCAAGCGGCGCAGGATATCTTCGCCGCGCCAGCCGCCCCAACAGAGATTCCGGCCTGGATGCAAGAGTCGCAAGCGCCTCAACCGCCGGTCGCAGAAACCCCGGCGGCGGCCCCGGCGGAGGATATTCCCGATTGGCTGCAAGCGATGGAGACAGTAGAAAGCGCGCCAGCCATGCCCGTTTTACAAGACATGGGCGAGGAGACGGAAGGACAGCATGACTGGTTTGTCGAAGATGAAGCACTGCCATCCTTGCCAGCGCAGAAAGCCAAAGGGGTGACTGACTTTTTATCCTCTCTGGAGGTGGAAGCCCCACAGCAGCCGGCGGCAAGCAAACCGGCTGCGCCGGCCATGCCCGACCTGAGCGACGAAGACGCGGCGCTGGCCTGGCTGGAAGGATTGGCGGCCAAGCAGGGCATCCCTGAAGAAGAGATGATCACCAAGCCCAGCCAGCGCATCGAACAAACGCCGGGCTGGATTGAAAAAGACGCCCGCGCTGCTGGACAACCCCCGGCGGCCCCAGAGCCGGCTTTGCCGGCCGAGGGCTTGCCCGACTGGTTGATGGAAGTGGAAGCGGAAATCCCGGCGGAAGCGGTCGAAGCGCCGCGAGCGCCCGCTGCGCCCCCG
>CAIQJJ010000455.1 GCA_903872065.1 uncultured Anaerolineales bacterium
GGAAAGGAAGAAAGTGAGTCTCCTGATTTTACCATTCGCCATTCACCATTCGCCATTCACCCTTCATCCGTCTTGCGGAGGATGATCGCTTCGCCGGCGGAGGCGTGAGGGACGGGGGCGGCGGCGATGTGGTCGAGGGTTAAGTCCTGGACGTTTTCAATCAAGAGGCTATTGCAGAAAGCCTGCGCCGCCGGTGTTTCCCAGACGATCTCGCAGTCCTTGAGGCGGAACTGGCGGGCGTTCTCGACCGTCAAAGCCACCGGACTCTTTTGCAGGGGCGAATCGGCGTCGCTGATCATTTCCAGGCGCACGTTTTCCAGGGTTACATTTTCCAGCGGCGACTCGGGGTGGCCGTGGATCAGGCAGGCCCCGATGCCGCGCGCAAAGACATTGCGGATCAGGATATTGCGCATCCGGCCCACCGGCGCTTCTTTGGTTTTGTCAATGTTGGGGTCAATCTCACTGCGCCGGATCAGGTTGATGTGCAGCGGATCGCCATCGCCCCACCAGTACCAGTCAAAGCGCTTGCACTCGATGACCAGGTTCGAGAAGATGGCGTTTTCGACCAGCCCGCCGTCGAAGGTCATGATGGCGATGCCGCGGTTCGAGCCGGTAATCAGGCAGTTATCCACGGTCACGTTGCGGATCGCCTTCTGGTTGCCGTCGCAGAATTTCAGGGCGCTGGAAGCCGAAGACAGGCGGCAGTTCGTCACGGTAATGTTTTCACAGGCCCGCGCCGGCCCAAAGATGTTCGACGAATAGAAGACCAGCGCGTCGTCGCCGGTCTCGATGGTGCAGTTCGAGATGCGCACATCCTTGCACCCGTCCGGGTCAATGCCGTCCGCCCAAACCCCGTCCCGCAGGCTGGTGTAGACGTAGACGCCGTCAATCAGCAGGCGCTCGCAGCCCCACAGGTGCATTGTCCAGGAGGGCGAGTGCAAGAAGGACAGTCCGCGGATGCGCACATCGTTGCAGCGCACCAGGAGCAGCAGGTTGCCCAGCGAATCCGGCGTGGGGAAGGGGCGCATCAGCGGCAGGCCGGCTTTTTCCCAGCGCGCCTGGTTGGGATAGATGTACCAGTCCTGGAAACCCTGCATCAGCCGCCATTCGTAGGCCGCCTGTCCATCAATCGTCCCGCTGCCCTCCAGGGTCAGGTTGCTGAGATCCTCGCCATAGAGCAGGGCGCGCGACGTGCCGTGCTGCAGCGGGAAATCCTCGGGGACTTTGCTGGCGCAGAGCGTTGCGCCGGCCTCCAGGTAGAGACGCAGGTTGCTGCGCAAATGCAGTGTGCCAGAGGTGTAGCTGCCGGGCGGAAAGTAAACTGTTCCTCCGCCGGCCGCGGCGCAGGCGTCAATTGCCTGCTGGATCGCTGCTTTGGCATCTTCTGTTTTATGTCCACTGGCGCCAAAGGCGCGCACATTGTAGACAGCCATTTGATTTAACTCATTCATTTTATTACTCCAAGCGGTGATCTGTACCGCTATGAAATCATTTCTTCCTGCCGCGCGGCGCGGCACATCGCCAAAATATTCTCGCCGCGGATGCTGGGCAGCGTGTGGTGAGAATTGGCGACGATATAGCCGCCGCACTCGGCAAACGCGCGCCGGTTGGACTGCACGGCTGCGGCGACTTCTTCGGGTGTGGCAAAGGACAGCAAATGCTGCACATCCATGCCGCCGTAAAAGACCATCTTGCCGCCGAAATCGCGGGCAATCGAAGGCGCGTCCATGCCGCGGGCGGTGGTCTGGAAGACGAGCAGGGCATTGACGCCGATCTCGATCAGATCAGGCAGGATCGAGCGCACCGATCCGCATGAATGGAACAGCACGTACATGCCATGCTCACGCGCCAGGCGCACTTGCTGCGCCAGGGCGGGCTTGATGCGGGCGCGCCATGTCTCCGGGCGCATGAGCAGGGACTGCTGCGAAGCGTAATCATCCCCCAGCCAGCAGATGTCGCAGTGTCCCTCGGCGGCGCGGACGCAGCGCCCCAGGATGTCCAGGTAGAATTCGTTTTGGCGCTGAATATAGGCGTCAAAGAGCGCCGGCTCGCGCAGCATCTTGACCAGGGCTTCATCCATGCCAAAAGCTTCGCAAGCGCCCCAAAAGAGCGGCGACCAGCCCACGCACAGG
Source organism: uncultured Anaerolineales bacterium (assembly GCA_903872065.1). Taxonomy (GTDB): domain Bacteria; phylum Chloroflexota; class Anaerolineae; order Anaerolineales; family UBA4823; genus CAIQJJ01. The sequence goes on from CAIQJJ010000455.1 coordinate 2,133, forward strand.
ACGCGGGCATGATCGGGATAGGCCTGTGCAAAGGCGGCGTAATCGCCCGGCTGCCACCAGGCCGGGTCGGGCCAGGGGTGGGCGGCAATGTCCTGGATGGTCGCGGCATGCGCCAGCGGAGGGGAGAAGCCGGGCCCGCTCATGACTGCTTTAGAGCGCACTTTGGTGTCTTGAGTCTGTCGAAGGGCGGCGTCTTCTCCCGCACCGGCATCCTGAGCTTGTCGAAGGATGGCGTCTTCTCCCGCGCCGGCATCCTGAGCTTGTCGAAGGGCGGCGTCTTCTCCCGCACCGGCATCCTGAGCTTGTCGAAGGGCGGCGTCTTCTCCTGTACAGGCATCCTGAGCTTGTCGAAGGATGGCGTCCTGTTCAGCCTCCGGCGGCTGCGGCCCCTGGTAATTGACAAACGCCCAGCGAAAGTCAGTGTCCAGCAGGTCTAACACGGCGTTTGCATCCTGGCAGCCGTGCTGTCGGCGGAAATAGTCCAATAGTTCAGGCCACACACAGCCCTCCATCAAATCCACGGGAGGGCTGTCGGTGGCGGCAAAGCGGAAGGTTTGCAGAACACGTTCACGCATGGTTTAGCCTTTCAAGCCGCTGGCGACCAGCCCCTGCACAAAAGAACGCTGCAAGATGAAATAAACCAGCGCCGGAGGCCACGAGGCTAAAAAATAGGTGATCATGACCGCCGGGTAATTGGTGACGCCTACCGGCGACCAGACTTTGGTCATGATGATGGTTTGGATTTTGAGAGCAATCGGGTAAAACCTGGGTTGGCCGTAGATGGTCAGGCTGGGCCAGAGATAGTCATTCCACACGCCCAGGAAGGTGACGATGCACAGGGCGGCGATGGGCGGCTTCAGCAGCGGGCCGTAAATGCGGGTGATGATGGTGAACAGGCCAGCCCCATCCATTTTGGCGGCGTCTTCGTATTCGGTGGGCAGCATGTCAAAGCTTTGCTTCAACAGGAAGATGGCAAACGGCGGCACCCAGCCGTAGATGAACAGCACCGGCCACTCGCCGATGAAGCCATGCCCGCCATGTCCCCAGAGGTTGTTGCCGCCGGCCAGCGGAAACCAGGCCATCATCAGGTACATGGGGACGATCATCAAAATGCCGGGCATGACCATGCCCGACAGGAAGAGCAGGAAGACGCGGTTCTTGCCGGGAAAGCGCAGCTTGGAGAAAATGTAGCCGCCGAGCGTTCCCACCACCAGGTTGATCGCCAGGTAAAAAAGCACCCGGATCAAGGTGAAAACATAGGCTTCCCATGCGCCGGCGCGCAGCGCGTGCAAAAACAACTCAATATTGAGCGTGTTGGGGATGGGCAGGAAGGTGGCTTCCAGGAATCGATCAGGGGTCGTGAATGATCCTAAGACCATGAACAAGACCGGGTAGATCATGACGAAGCTGGAGACACAAAGGAACAAGTAACTGAACACAGTGAGCGCCCAGCGACGGGGGAGGCGGCGACCAGGGGACAAGGTAGTGGAGAAGACAGCAACCGTGGGACTTGCCCCGGTGATTTTTCCGCGGCGGGAAAGAGCCCCGCCGCGGTTCATTGCTACCCTTTCAAGCCGCTGGCGACCAACCCCTGGACAAAATAGCGCTGCAAGAGGAAGTAAACCAGCGCCGGCGGCCACGTGGCCAGGAAGGTGCGCACCATGACCGATGGGTAATCGGTGGTGCCAACCGGCGACCAGGTGCCATCCGACAGGATCACGCTCTGGATGCGATAGGCAATCGGATACCACTGCGGGTGGCCGGCAATCGTCAGGCTGGGCCAGAGGTAGTCGTTCCACACGCCCAGGAAGGTCACAATCGTCAGGGCGACGACCGGCGGCTTCAGCAGCGGCCCATAAACCTGGAAAATGATGGTGAAAAAGCCGGCCCCGTCCATTTTGGCGGCGTCTTCATATTCGGTGGGCAGCATATCGAAGCTTTGCTTTAACAGGAAGATGGCAAACGGCGGCACCCAGCCGTAGATGAACAGCACCGGCCAATCGCCGATCAAGCCATGCCCACCCTGGCCCAGGATGTTGTTGCCGCCGACCAGGGGGAACCAGGCCATCATCAGGTACATCGGCACCAACATGAGAATACCAGGCATGACCATACCCGACAGGAAGAGCAGGAAGACGCGGTTCTTGCCGGGGAAGCGCAGCTTGGAGAAAATGTAACCGCCCACTAACCCAACAAACAGGTTCACTCCCAGGTAAAAAATTACCCGCGCCAGGGTGAAAACATACGCATCCCAAACGCCGGCGTTGAAGGCGCGTTGAAAGAGCGCGATATTGAGCGTGTTGGGGATGGGCAGCAGAGTGGCGTCCAGAAAGCGGTCGTTGGTGGTGAAAGACCCCAGCGCCATGAACAGCACCGGATAGATCATAATGAAGCTCGACACGCTAAGAAAGATGTAACTTAATGCCTTGATCAGGTTTTTTCGCTTTTTCATTGCATGGCCGCCTTTCTGGTTATACCCCGTACTGCTCGCGATATTGGTTGAGCTGCCAACCGATGAAGACCAGCAGCATCAAGAACAAAACCAGCGACTGCGCTGTCCCCATCCCCATATCCAGTGCAGCAAAAGAATCGTTCTGGATGCTGTAGACCAATGTATAGGTCATATTGTTCGGCCCGCCGGCGGTGATGATCTTGGGGACTTCCCACATTTGCATCGAGCCGATCATGCCTGTGACTGAAATGAAGAGCAGCACCGGGGTCATCTGCGGGATGGTGATGTAGCGCAAAAGCTGCGGCTCGCTGGCCCCGTCAATCCGCGCCGCGTCGTACAGGTTTTCGTCAATCCCCTGCAGACCCGCCAGGAAGAAGATGACCGTGAAGCCGATCCCCTGCCAGACGACGAAGAGGACGCCGATGATCGGCATCCAGAAAGTGCTGTTGATCCAATCCACCGGTTGGATGCCAAACTTGCCCAGCACCATGTTCAAGACGCCCACCGAAGAGCCGGCCAGGTAAATCTTTAACAGCAGGGCGACGACTGCCCCTGAAAATACGGAGGGCAGGTACCACATGGTGCGGAAGACGCCCTTGAAGCGCAAATCCTGGTTTAAGATCAGGGCGACCGAAAAGCCGCCCGCGATGTTCAGAACCAGGATGGCGATGGCGTAGAGGATGGTGCGCCCGATGACCCTCAGGTAGAACCAGTGATCGAAATCGGAAAAAATCTTAAGAATATTGCGCGCCCCGACCCACACTGGAGGAGAGATGATGTTCCACTCGGTGAGGCTTATGCCGAGCAGAAAGCCCAGGGGGACGAAGGTCATGATCAAAAAGTAAGCCACCATCGGCGTCAGAAACGACCAGGCGATGACCGCATCGCGGTTTCGACGCAGCCAGCGCTGAACTTTGGCGTACCAGGGGATTTTCTCTTCCATGTTGTACAAAACTCCGTGGCGGTGGTTTGCACCGCGTCTGTGCAGGAGACATCCAGGCATCCTGAGCCTGTCGAAGGACTGTCGAAGGGTAGAAGCGCTTCGACAAGCTCACGCTTCGACAAGCTCACGCTTCGACAAGCTCACACTTCGACAAGCTCAGTGCGCCTACCGAAGAGCAGGCATCCTGAGCTTGTCGAAGGACTGTCGAAGGGTAGAAGCGCTTCGATAAGCTCACGCTTCGACAAGCTCAGTGCGCTTGTACGGGAAGCATCCAGGCATCCTGAGCTTGTCGAAGGATTGCCTGGATGCCTTGTCGAAAAATTTCCTAGCCAGATCTGCGCACCAGACCTTCGATCGTGGTCTGCAGCCCGTCCAGTTCTTTCTTGATGTCTTCCTTGCTCATCTTGCCCTTCCAGATCCGCCCGTACATATCGTTCCAGGCGGCCAGATGCGCGAGCCGTTCTTCGGCCAGCCAGGCAGCGGCCCAGCATTGCCGGTCAGCAAGGTCTTCATCGTGATGCGGACGATATTCTGCGCGATTTCGGTCTTGTAGCCAGCCAGCTTGTCATAGGTATCGGCCTGCTCCAACATGGATTTCAGCGCCGGGATCCAGATACCGCAGTTGTTGGCCAGGAAGGCCTGCGCGTCCTCGTTGACGAGCGATTCCTCGATCAGCGTGATCGCCAGATCGGGGTTCTTGCCGCCCTTGAGCGGGGAGTGCATGTCATTGCCGATGACGATCGTCGCTGGCGTGCCGCCCGGAGGGGTGGGGAACTGGATGGCGGTGGCGTCAATATTGCCCTCGCCAACCGAGGTAGCGTCGTTGTTCCAGCCCGGCTTGATGGCAATCACGCCGTCGTTGAACAACTTGCCCGACCCCGCCTCGCTCTCGGCCTGCAGGATCAAGTTCTCGGTGGAGGTCCACATGAGATCGTTGTGGAAGGCCCAGGTTTCAACTGACTTATCGCTGTTGGCGGTGGGGACGCCCACGTTATCGCCGAGCGGGCATCCGTTCTGGTTGAACCAGTGCAGGATGCGCATAGCCTGGCCGTAGCTGTCGCCGCCAGGGCCATAGGTGTAGTAGCAGGTGTTGCCCCACTTCTCAGAGCCATTGGCCTTTGAGATCGCCTGGCAAGCCGCCAGCAGCTCTTCCCAGTTGGTGGGCAGCTTGGCGCGGTCGAGGCCAGCCTTTTCCCACAGCGTCAGGTTGATGAAGAGGACATCCGCGCCGGAGGACTTGGGGATGCCGTAGGTCTTGCCCTCAACGCGAGCGCCGGCGGTGGTGCCTTCGGGGAAGAGCGCCACAACCGCATCGTTCAAGGGATTGAAGACGCCCAACTGGACGAACTCATTGACATACGCTTCGCCGTAGGTGGTGTCGGGGATAATGCCCGCCGCCAGGCCCATGAGCTGGTTCTGGCGCAGGTCCCAGTCCCAACTGTGGGTGGTGATCTTCATCGAGATGCCGGGGTGCTTTTCCAGCCACGGCTTGAAGATGGCGCGGCCCAAACCGCCGAAGAACCACTGCTTCTTGAACTCCTCGTTATTGGGATCGGGCGCCCATTCGGCGTTGATGTCGGGGATGTCGGTGTTGAACCAGATGTCCATCACAACCGGTTCCGGCGGCGCAGTCGGCAGCGGGGTGGCGGTGACGACTTTTTCGACGGTGTTCTCTTTGACAACTTCGACGATCTGGGTCTCTTTGACGAGCTCAGTCTCTTTGACGACCTTTTCAACCGGGACTTCAACTTCAACGATTTGGGTCTCTTTTTTGACTACTTCGACCGTTTGCGGCGCGCCGCAGGCAGCCAGTACGGATGCGCCGGCAGCCAGACCAATGGTCTTAATAAAATCTCGCCTGGTAACTGTTTTTTTGCTCATTCTTCTTCCTCACAATTTCTGATCAAAAATTGATTTGAATCATCAAGATCAACACAACCTTGATGCTGCCAACTTGACTCATGTCGCAGCATAAACATCCGCAGCGAAGTGCAGACGGGAGGGCCGCGAATTGCCGCAACCGATGCTAACCAGATGCCGGCATCGAACCATCCCACACAGGCCTGTTTGTCAAACCAGGAAGGGAGCGAGGTGAACCGGACAAATTGGTTCTCGGTAGACTGCATAGTCTGGGTAACAAAAAGTTTTGATAAAAATAGCAAACTCGTAAGATATTATAATCTTGACTGTTTCTGGATGACTGGCATTAATTCAGTATCCATATTATATTAATAACGTGCCTGTGTCAATAGATAAATAAAAAGACAGTCTTTGACGATTATTCTCTATTATAAACGAAACCAAAAATCTTTTAATAGAAAGTAATTTGTTTCTAATTTTTGGGGTAAAATTCCCCTACCATTGTGCGCGCAGCGCAGCGATGGCGTGAATATCTTTTGGTGTGAGACAAGGAATCAATTATGGTTTCTATTCCTGGTAGAGAGAATACCCAGCGCAAACCTGAACCTCTCCGGAAACCCGTGGTGGTGTTGCAGCCTGAGGTGTACAAGAATCTGCAGAAAGGCGTCGGCTTGATCGTCAATGCGGTGCGCCCCACGTTAGGGCCGCTGCCGCGGCTGGTGGCGATTGAGAAATTCAAGGGCAAGGAACTGCCTGAGTTGTTGGACGATGGGGCGACCATCGCGCGGCGCATCATTCAAATCGAGCCGCGCGGTTGGGATATCGGAGCCATGTTGGTGCGCCAGGCGTTATGGAAGATGCATCAGGAAGTCGGCGATGGGACGGCCACGCTGGCGGTGATCTACCAGGCGGTTTTGGATGAGGGCATCCGCTATGTGCTGGAATTTGGTTACAACGCCATGCTCATCCGCAGCGGCCTGGAAGAGGGATCGCAGGCGGTGCAGGAATACCTGCGCCAGCGGGCGCAGCCTTTGCTTGACAAAGACGCGATTACTGCCATTGCGCGAGGGATGTGCCACGGCGATGAAGAACTGGCCGAGATGTTGGGCGAGCTTTTTGATATTGTGGGGGCGGAAGGGATGATCGTCATCGAGGGCGGCAATCGTTATGGCCTGGAGCGCGAGTACGTTGAGGGCGCGTATTGGGATATCAGTGGTTGGTTTTCGCGCCTGTTTCTGCCGAACCCGGCGGACAAAAGGGTCATCTTGGAGGACGCGGCGCTGCTGATCACCGACCTGGCTTTGAACGACCCCAATGCGATGATCCCGGTGTTGGAACGCTGTGTGGCGGCCGGGGTGAAAAAGCTGGTTATCATCGCCAAAGAACTGGCCGACAGCGTCACCGGCTTGCTGGTCAACAACAACCGCGCCAATACCATCCAATCGGTGGTGGTGCGCACGCCGCGCACGCAGGAAATGGATCGGGTGGCGAATATGGAAGATATCGCCACGCTGACCGGCGGAAGAATTTATTATGCGGCGGCGGGCGATAGGTTGGAGAATTTTCAGGTGCAAGATTTGGGTTATGCACGCCGCGCCTGGGCCGCCGAGAGTTTGTTCGGCCTGTACGGCGGCAAGGGCGACCTGAAGGCGGTGCGCCAGCATATCAGCCGATTGCAAGGGATGCTCAAGCAGGTGAACGCCCGCCTGGCGCCGGGGGAGAATATCGCCCATGAAAAGGAGAAGCTGCAAAAGCGCCTGGGGCGGCTCTTGGGCGGCGTCGCTATTTTGCGGGTGGGCGGCATCTCAGAAAGCGAGCGCGAGGCGCGCAAAGAGATGGCCCAGCGGGCGGTGGCGGCCTTGCGCCTGGCGCTGCAAGGGGGAGTGGTCGCCGGCGGGGGGGCGGCCTTGTTGGAAGCGCGCCTGGCGCTGGCAAACCTGCCGCGGCCGCATGCAGAGACGGAGATCGCCTACCGCATTTTGGCCCGCGCCCTGGAAGAACCTATGCGCACGATCGCTAAAAACGCCGGTTACCAGCCTGACCTGATCATCGAGAAGGCCAAAGACGCCCCGCCCGGCTGCGGCCTGGAGGCGCGCAGCGGCAAGATCGTCGTCATGCGCCAGAGCGGAGTGTTGGATTCGGCGCGCGTGCTGGAGAAGGCGGTAGAGATCGGCGTCGCTGGGGCGGCGATTGCCCTCACGACCGATATTATTGTTCACCATAAAAAACCGAAGGAAGCGATCGAGCCTTAACCTATGACTGCTAAACCCAAACCTTACCAGCAATGGACGCGTCTCAACCCTCCCGCCGGAGAGGATGGATTGGCGAGTGGGGCTATCGCTGCCTTAGCCCTGGCGGACTTGGCGGACGGGGCGCTGTTGTTTGCCGCCGCCGAAAGCGGCCTGTATCGCGCCCGCATCCGGCCCACTCAAGCGAACGTTGCTGAAGTCGCTCCTGAAGCCGCTTCAGCCGCTGCTTCTGAAGCCGCCGCCTTAGAATGGCGCGCCCTTCCCAACGCTCCGCAGGGGGTGATCTGCCTGGCGGCCTCGCCCGCCTACGCCGCCGATCATCTCTTGCTGGCCGGAACAAGCGCCGGCATTTCCCTGTCCAACGATGATGGCCTGACCTGGCGGGCGGCGACCCTGCCCATGCCGGCTTCCACCGTCCTGGCGTTGGCCATCTCCCCTCATTTCCTGGTGGATGGAATGCTCCTGGCCGGCACGTTGGAAGATGGGATTTTCTATTCGGATGACCGCGGCGAGCGCTGGTCGGGCAGGAGTTTTGGCCTTTTGGACCTGGCGGTCTATTCGCTGGCCTTTTCGCCGGATTTTGGGCGGGATGGCCTGGTCTTTGCTGGCACAGAGACGACGCTGTATTACAGTTACAATGCGGCGCGCGCCTGGCGCAACCTACCCTTCCCTGAGGAGATCGCCCCTATTCTAAGCCTGGCGGTCGCGCCGGGGCAGGCCGGCGCGATGTCGCACGAGCGCACGGTGTGGGCCGGCACAGAACAAAATGGCTTGTATGTCTCAACCGATGGCGGCAAAAGCTGGAGTCAAGAAACCCTTGCCGTCGAGTCGATCAGCGGCCTGGCGGTGATTGGCGACCCTGGGCAGGCTGTCCCCCTGGCTGCCACTGAGCGCGGGGTGTATGGCCGGGCGCCGGCGCGGCGCGGCACGCCGCGCTGGAAGCGGCTGCACAACCTGCCGAACGCGCTCTGCCTGGCGACGCTGCGCTCCGCTCGCCTGGCTCTGGCCGCTTCCGCCGATGGGCAGATTGCCGCGGCGCGGGATTATCCATGAAGTGCTGGTTGGTGGAGCGCTTTCACTTCACGGTTAATGCGCTCGCCTAACTCTTTTTCTGCCACTTCGAGGTCGTAGCCAACCTGCAAGCGCAGCCACACCGCGGCGCTCGTGCCAAAATAACGCGCCAGCCGCATTGCCGTATCCACTGTAATCGCCCGCTGACCGTGGATTATCTGGCTGATGCGGATAGGGGTGACGCCAATATCGTGCGCCAGGCGATATTGGGTCAGGCCAAGCGGTTTCATAAAATCTTCAAGCAGGATTTCGCCTGGATGGATAGGAGATAAAGCGTCGTCCATCATTATGCCTCTCATCGGGTTTAACCACATACCGATAATATCGTGAAACGATCATATTTTCAATAGCATGATGTGTTCTGTGGGCCATTTGGCTGCGCGCCGGCCCGGGTTTGGACGCGCGAGGCTGTCCAACGGATTATGGGAACGGATTGAACGGATTGCCCGCCCCGGCGCAGCATCCTGCGGATGGACGCCTCGTCCGCCGCCCGTCCATAACCACAATTGTAATTGTAATTGTAATCGTAGGGGCGAAGCATACGGCGGGATCTCTCGTCCAGGGGACAATACCTTAATGCCGGATGCTTCGCCCTGTCCCGCGGGAACGGGATGCCGTCCAGGCGACAATGTTCCGGGGTGAGGGCGAAGATCGTCCAATAGACCGTGTTCCGGGGAGGCCAAAACCGTCCGGTAGACGGTGTTTCGGGTGCGTCCGGGAGGGCGAAGCATACGGCGCAGATCGTCTGATAGGCCATGTTTCGGATGCGTCCGGGAGGGCGAAGCATACGGCACAGTGGATCGTCCCGTAGACCATTTTTCGGGGCCGTATGCTTCGCCCCTACCTTCCCTACCTTCCCTACCTTCCCTACCTTCCCTACTTTCCCGGCGGATGGCGATGAAACGAATCCAATGATCGGGTAAAATTGACCTATGCCGAACCTATATTTGTTGAAACATTTTCCCTGGCTGACGCCAGAAGAAGAGCTGCTCCTGGAGGATCAGATTCGGCGGCGGGCGGCCGGGCTGTATGAGCAGGCGGGACTGCCGCGCGAGGCGGCGGTGTGTTGGGCGGAAGCGGGGGAATGGGAGCGCGCCAGCCGGCTGTATCTGCAGGCTGGCGATCTGCGCCAGGCGGCGCTGATCCTGCTGGATGGGGAGCAGTACACCGACGCTTTGTCGCTCTACCTGATCTGGGAGGCGGAACTGCCATCCGCTGACCTGGCCGGGCAGGTAGAGGCGCTCTTGGGACAGGCGGCCTGTCACCTGCTGGGCGTCGAACAGCCTGGCGGGGTGGGCGGCGTTCTGGACGGGGCGACGGGGCGGGCAGCCTACCGCCGCGCCCGGCGGCTGCTGGAGGAAGTTCATCCCTGGCCGCCGCCGGCGGGGATGTGGGAGGGGTTGAGCCGCGCCTGGGGCGTCCTGGGGGCCTACGGAGAACGCATCGGGCGCTTTGACTTGATGCTGATGGGAAATGAGCGCGCCCTGGCCTGGTGGGGGACAAGCGAAGGGCGGGGGCGGCTGCTGCGCGCTTTCCTGCGAGGGGCGCGCAGTTTTGATGACCGCCTGCTGAGTGCGCGGATCGAGCAGCAGTTGGCCGAACTGGAGGCGCAGCCGCCGCGCCCGGCCTGGCATGCGGAGCGCGAGGCGATTGAGGCGGCGGGCTTTCGTGAGAAGGTGCATGATGTGCTGCACTTTACGAACCAGGCGCAGCGGGAGGTGTGGGAGCGCCTGGCGGGGCTGGAGGATCAGCCGGAGGTGGACGCCTACCTGCGCACGCTGGCCCCGGAGGGGATGATCTATATCCCGCCTGGGGCGTTCCTGATGGGCAGTCCAGATGATGATGCGGAAGCCGACGCCGACGAAAAGCCGCAGCATGAGTTTCGCCTGGCGGGTTATTACATTGACCGCTGTCCGGTGACGAACGCGCAGTACCGGCGCTTCATTGAGGCCGGCGGCTATGGGCGGGCCGAATACTGGGGCGAGGCGCAGGCCGCCGGGCGCTGGGCGAATGGCATGTACAATGATTATTTCAGCGGCGCCCGCGCCCAGCCGGGGTATTGGGAAAATGCCAATTACAACGGCGACCAACAGCCGGTGGTGGGGGTAAGCTGGTGGGAAGCCCTGGCCTACGCGCGCTGGGCGGGGAAGATGCTGCCCTCCGAGGCGCATTGGGAGAAGGCGGCCGCCTGGGATGCGGCGGCGAAGCGCCGGCGCAAGTATCCGTGGGGCGATGTGTGGGATGAGAAGGCGGCCGACTGGGGCCGTAAGCGGGAGGGCGCGCTGCCCGTGGGCAGTTTGCCGGCGGGGGCCAGCGCCTCCGGCGTGCTGGACATGGTTGGCGGGGTGTGGGAGTGGTGCAGCACGCGCTCGCGCAATGAACAGGGAAAAGACTACACTTATCCCTATCAACCTGAGGATGGGCGCGAGCAGTTGGCCGGCGGGGATAATGTGGTGCGCGTAGTGCGCGGCGCGAGCTGGTGGCACGATGATCCCCGAGTTATGCGCTGCGGCTGCCGCCGCGGGCTCTACCCCAGGTCCGGGGACGACAACTGGGGTTTTCGATGTATCACTCCCCACGCATTCTCGCCTTTGCATGCTGAATCCTGAATCCTGTATGCTGAATCGATGCCCCCCTCTATTCACCCTGACGCGAGTCGATCCGCCCCTCCCCGCCGGAGGCGGGGCGATTTTAAAAAATCTAAGGGCGCGCTGGCCGGGGTTTGGATGCGCTGTCCAACGGATGATGGGAACGGATTGAGCGGATTGTCCGCCCCGGCGCGGCATCCTGCGGCGGGATGTCTCGTCTGCCGCCCGTCCATAACCACAATTGTAATTGTAATCGTAGGGCGAAGCATACGGCGGGATCTCTCGTCCAGGGGACAATGCCTTAATGCCGGATGCTTCGCCCTGTCCCGTGGGAACGGGATGCCGTCCAGGCGACAATGTTCCGGGGTGAGGGCGAAGATCGTCCAATAGACCGTGTTCCGGGGAGGCCAAAATCGTCCAATAGACC
>CAIQJJ010000456.1 GCA_903872065.1 uncultured Anaerolineales bacterium
TAGTTCAAAGCACTTTTGATCTTCTGTTGGGAAAAGCTCACGCATTGGAATCACCTCAAGCTAAAGTCATACCATCGCCGGCCTCCCGGCTGCACTATTTTGAAACACATGCCACAACAGGCATAATTATACTTTCACATCCTCAACCAGGTTGGGATGATATTCCCGGATAATCTTAACCTATTCTAACACAATTGTGTCGCCCGATGCGCTTCTGTAAACCTGGCAGCGTCGCAAAGGATGGGCCGCTACCCGCCCAAAGCTGATCAGGATGGCAACCTGTATCGTCAATCCACCCAGGGATGCTCACGCTTTGAGCGCGGCGTATACAGTTTGAGCGATCACTTTATCGCCCGCCGCGTTGGGGTGGACGCCGTCCGGGAAATACTCTGCATGTTCTTGGGTCGCCGCGAAGAGATCGATCGTGGGAATCCTGCTCCGTTCGGCGACACGCTTCACAATGGGGACAATTTCACGCCGGAGGACGTCATCTTGAATATCGAACGCGACCTTTTTCTTCCCCTTGACCACAAAGGCTGGAGGAGGGGTCATCAGGTACACAGACGGGCGGCCAGGCAAGGCTTTATACGTTTCCACCAATTCTGCAAGCTGCCGCTCATATTCGGCGGCATTCCAGTTGTACGGTTTGGAGTCGTTGCTGCCCAGCAGGATCAACACAATGGCCGGATCGCTTGCCAGGGAGGCAGCGAAAAAATGCGACTTCCGATAGGGATGGTCGCCTGAGTCAAGCAAAGTGCGGGCGCTGTGTCCGAAGTTCAACACCTGGTATTCGCCCCCCAGCATCCCTTGCAGCAGCGCCGGGTAAGAGTTCCGGTCAACATGATCGAACAGGACTCCCATCCCCTGGGTGATGCTGTCGCCGACGCAGGCCACCCGGATGCCGCCGGCTTTGACCTTCGGCGTCCGATTGACAAGATGAGCAAGGTAGGCAAAAATAAGCCCAACGACAGCCGCAAGGCTCAACAGGATGATCAGGACGATTTTTAGCAGCATAGTCCGCTTCCTTTTCATGGTCGCAATCTCTCAACCCGCCGATCATACCCGCGGATCCCATTTATGAACAGCGCAACCTGCGCCCAAAATGTCAACCCAAAAGCGCAAATGTCCCGCCGCAGATCGAGTAAAATTAGAGTCAACCTTCCCACTCCCCACTTTCCACTTCCCACTCCCCACTCGCCATTCCCCACTTCCCACCCCTCTTCCCATGCCCGAAACCATCCAACTCTTCGTCACCTGTATCCTCGACACCCTCTACCCTGAGACCGCCGCCTCAGTTGTGCGCCTGCTCGAACAAGCCGGTGTGCGCGTCCACATCCCCCGCCGGCAAACCTGCTGCGGACAGCCGGCCTTCAATGCCGGCCTGCGCGGCGAGGCGCGCAAAATCGCCGAACACACCATCCGCGTCTTCGAGCAAGCGCCGGGGCGCGTGGTGATACCCTCCGGCTCCTGCGCCGCCATGATCCGCCACCAATACCCCGTCCTGTTTGCCGACGACCCCGCCTGGCTGCCGCGCGCCCATGCACTGGCTGCCCGCGCCTTCGAGTTCACCGAATTTCTGGTGGATGAACTGGGTGTGACCGATTTTGGGGCGCGCTGCCCCGGCAAGCTGACCTATCACGCCTCCTGCCACCTGCTGCGCGAAATGGGCATTCACCGCCAGCCGCAGGCCTTGCTGTCCCAGGTGCGCCAGGCCGAGATCGTCCCCCTGCCCGGCGTGAGCGAGTGCTGCGGCTTTGGCGGCGTCTTCTCCGTCGAACACCCAGAAATCTCCAACGCCATGCTCGAACGCAAGCTCGCCGCCATCGAGTCCACCGGCGCCCAAACCGTCGTCGCCTGCGACAGCGGCTGCATCACCAACCTCAACGGCGGCCTGCACCGGCGCGGCAAGAGCGCCCGCGTGGTGCATATTGCCGATCTACTGGACGCCCAATCCCCCATCCTGCGCGGCCGCGCCTGATCCAGCGAGAACGATATGTCCCCCGACTCTTTTCACACCCGCATCCGCGCCTCCCTGGCCGACCCTGATCTGCAAATTGCCCTGGACGGCAACGCCGAACGCCGCCTGAAAGGGCGCGCCATCGCTTTCACCTCGCTGCCCGATTCGGACGCCGTGCGCCAGCAGGCGCGCGCCATCCGCGCCGAGGTCATCGCCAACCTGGATCGCCACCTGGAGCAGTTCATCGCCCAGGCCAGCGCCAACGGCATGATCGTCCACCGCGCCGCCGACGCCGCGGCCGCCGTGCAAACCGTGCTGCAAATTTGCCGTTCGGTCGGGCCGTCGCCCCTGGTTGCCAAATCCAAATCCATGCTCAGCGAGGAAATCGCCCTCAACCCGGCGCTCGAAGCCGCCGGCGTGCGCGTCGTCGAGACCGACCTGGGCGAATACATCGTCCAACTGCGCGGCGAGCCGCCCGCCCACCTGATCACCCCCGCCGTGCATTTGCGCCGCCAGCAGGTCGGGCAGCTTTTCGCCGAAAAATTGGGCGTCCCCTACACCGAAGACATCCCCACCATGACCAACACTGCCCGCCGCACCCTGCGCCAGGTCTTCCTGCAGGCCGAGATCGGCATTTCCGGCGTGAATTTCGGCGTCGCCGAGAGCGGCTCCCTGGTCGTACTGACCAACGAGGGCAATGGGCGCATGGTCACCACCCTGCCCAGGGTGCATATCGCCCTGATGGGCATGGAGCGGCTGCTGCCTTCGCTGGATGACCTGGCAGTGATGCTCGCCCTGCTGCCGCGCTCGGCCACCGGGCAAAAGATGACCGTCTACGCCAGTCTGATCCGCGGCCCAGAAGCGCAGGAGGACCCCGGCCTCCCGGCGCGCCAGCGTCACCTGATCCTCCTGGATAACGGGCGCAGCGCCCTGCGCCAATCGCCGCTGGCCGAGGCGCTGTACTGTATCCGCTGCGGGGCGTGCCTGAACGCCTGCCCGGTCTTTCGCGAGATCGGCGGGCATGCCTACGTCAGCATTCACAATCACCATGCCGCCTACCCCGGCCCGATCGGCGCCATTCTCTCGCCGGCGCTGTTTGGCGTGGAGGAATTCGGTCAGCTTGCGCGCGCCTCCAGCCTGTGCGGGGCGTGCAAAGAATACTGTCCGGTCGGCATTGACCTGCCCGCCCTGCTGCTGCGCATCCGCGCCGGCATGGTCGCCCCGGACGGTCGCACCGCCGCCCCGCGCCCCAATCCCCCCCAGGCTTTGAGTTGGGGCGTGCGCGCCTTCACTTTCCTCGCCACCCACCCGCGCTGGTTCAGCCTGGCGCAGCGCCTGGCCGGCCTGGGCAGCCGTTTGCTGGCGCCGGTCTCACCCTGGCTGCGCCTGCCGGCGTTCACCGGGTGGGGCTATGGCAAAGATTTTCCTCGCCCGGCGCTGCGGCCGTTTCGCGAGATGCGTCCTGAACAGGCGGAGACCCCACCCTACCCTCCCCAACGGAAGAGCACCGTTGGGGAGGGGAAGGACGGCACTCCTGGACGAGAGACCACTGTTGAGGAGACCCCACCCTACCCTCCCCAACGGAAAACCACCGTTGGGGAGGGGATTGAGCGCTTTAGCAAGGAGTTGAGCGCCCTCAACTGCCAGGTGATCGTCTGCGCCGCCGCCGAGCTGCCGGCGCAAATCCTGGCGCAGTTGCGCACTCTCAACGCCAGTCAGCTTCACACCTGGGACGATTCTGCCCTGCCCCAGGGCTTGCTGGACGCGCTGCGCGCCGGCGGCATTGAAATTTACACCGGGCGGCAGCCCTCGGCGCGCGTGGGGTTGAGCGGCGTCGCCGCAGCAGCCGCGGAGACTGGCACTCTGCTCATCCCCGGCGGCCCTGGCCGCCCGCTGACCACTTCCCTTTTGCCCGATATTCACCTCGCCATCCTGCCGGCCAGCCGGATTAAACAAAACCTCGCCCAGGTTTTACACCAGAGCGAGGCGCACAGCCTGCCATTGGCCGCGTTAGTCACCGGCCCTTCGCGCACCGCCGACATCGAAATGGCCCTGACCATCGGCGTGCATGGCCCAGGCCAGGTGATCGTCTTCTGCCTGTCCGATGCCTGAGCCGGCCCTTTCCCACTACTTCCGCAGGCGGTAAATGAGAAAACCGACCACCCCTGCCACCACAATCCCGCCAAAGAGCGCCATCGCCGCCGAGCCGGTCGAGCCGCTGCTGGCAGCGGCGGTTTTCGCTTTGGATGTCGGCTCAATGGCTGCAGCCTCTTTGGCGGCGGTCTTTTGCGCCGCGCTCGACAGTTTCACGTCAGTCGTGGTAGTCGGCGTCGGCGAGTAGAGCCTCACCAGGGGCGTCACAGTCGCAGTCGCCGCCGGCCCCCCGCCATCCACCGCCGGCCGCGCCCGCGCTGCTGACTGCGCCGCAGCAGCCTGCAATAAGAGCAAGCTCAACAACAAAACGAATAAGCCCGAGTTTTTTTTCATAGTTCTACCTCCCTGGCAATCCTGCCAGAGCATTATTTAAGTCAAGCATAGCAGAAAAGCGGCCAACTGGCAACCTCTTAATGCATCTCTCGCAGCGAGAAATCCAGCACAACCGGAAAATGGTCTGAACCGATCGGCTGTTCCAGCCAACGCCGCTGCACCTCGACCTGCGCCGAGACCAACGCATGGTCAATCGGGATCCTCATCAACGGCGAGTTTACCGGCCAACTGGGTTGATGCCCCATCCCCAGGCGGCTGTCGCGCAGCCCACTGCGCCGCACGAAATCGCCGAAAAACGGCGACCAGGAAGTGATGTTCAGGTCGCCGGCCATGATCACCGCGCTGGCCTGCGCGGCGGCAAAGGGCGCCAGGGCGGCCAACTGTGCGTTGCGCGCCTCTGTTTCAGCCTTCGTTTTGGGCGGCGCGGGGTGCGTTCCGATCAGCGTCAGCGGCTTCCCATCCAGCAGGTAACGCCCAACCACCGTTGGAACCTGCGTCGGCCCAAAACGCTGCACTTCCAAAGACTGGGGGGCGATGCGGCTCATCAACGCAATATCATAATTCTCTTCCCCCCAAAATTCATTGACGCAGTGCGGATAGTCGGCATCCAAAGGCTTAAGCGCCTCGATCCAATGCTCGCCCACCTCAAGCAAGATGATGAAATCCGGTTTAAGCCTCTGGATCAGCTCGATCAGGTGGGCATACTGCTGATTCTCTTGCAGCACATTGCAAGCCAACAGACGGTAGGTTTTCGCCTCCTTCGGTCGCGCCCCAGTGGGCATATAAAAAGGCAAGAGCAGCCCCAAGTTCACCAGCCCAAACAGCCCGCTGAGAATTACAAGCTCCAATCGTCCCAACAGGCCAAAGGCGACTGCCGCCGCCGCCAGCAGCAGCGCATACTGAGCGCGAAAATGGCTGAACAGGTCCAAACGCCACCACCAGCGCCCACAAAA
>CAIQJJ010000457.1 GCA_903872065.1 uncultured Anaerolineales bacterium
GGTGTGCAGGTCGCCTTTGAGCCACCGGCGGGATTTGATGCTGAATTCCAGCTCATAAGTAACCGTGACGCCGGCCGGCGCGACCTTGTACGCCCCGGCCAGGATGCGCCATTCGCCGGGGGTCAGCGGCCAGGGCTTATAGCCGGGTGTGGCGCGCTGCTCAGTGATCGTGATCTCATGCTTGTTCGAACCGGATGCGCCCACCTGCAAGCCCTGCGGGTCAATCAGCCCCAGGTCAATGATATTGATTTCCTGCTGCGCCAGGAAGGTCGTCCTGCCGCCTTGCCTCTCGCTCTCGGCTTGATGCGCATAGCGGTAGCGCAGTGTGAAGGATTCCACCCCGGCTGGCATGGTGAAAGGAAAGGTCAGGTAATCACCCTCTTGCGCGTGCGGGATGAAAAATTCGAGCGTCATCTGGTTTTGCATGGCTTTTCTCTCTTATGAATATTTGCCCACCTCTCTGACCAATTGCACGATTCGCAGGTAATCTTGCAAACTGACCAGGTCAGAGACACTGTGATCGGAACTGAAGACGTAGCCGCCCCCTTCCATCATCACCGGCAGTTTCCGGCGGATATCCTCTTCCACCTCTTCGGCGCAGTGCCACTTTTGAATGTCAAAACCGCCGCGCAGCACAAGCTGGTCGCCGTACTGCCGCTTAATGGCGAACGGATCCATCCCTGCCTTGATCTCCAGTGGGTTCAACATATCAATCCCTAGTTCCACCAGTTCTGGCAGCAGCGCGTTGATATTGCCGCAGCAGTGCAAATGCACCTTTTTGCCGTGATCGTGCGTCCAATCAATCACCCTCTTCTGGTAGGGCATCAAAATCTCGCGCCACTTCTTTTTCGAGAAGATCATCCCGCCGCGGTAAGCCATATCGTCATACCACATCCACTCATCGAAATCATAGCCCTCCGCCAGCATCATCTCCAGCAGGGCAATGGACAGGTCGCAGCCGGTATTGCACATATCCGCCACCCAGTCCGGGTCATCCATCATCGCGTAGAGGATCGTCTCCGTGTTGCACATGCGGGCGTTGACCACATCATAGCCGAACCAGGGTGCGACGATGATCCAGTACCCCTCCTTGCGCCAGCGGGGATAATTTTGCTCCAGGTAAGCCCAATTGATCCTGTCCCGGCTGGGCGTCATGCGTTCCTTAGCCTTCAGCCAGGAATCCTTATCCTTCACCTCGTGATCCAGGTGTTGGAAAGTGGCGCTGACCGGCTTGAAATTCTTCTTGGTGATGCCGAAGCGGTCGCGTTCGATGCGGTAATCTTCCGTCTCTTCGATCACATACTCCTCGAAGCGCGGGCTGCTGTCAATCACATCGTAATTCAATTGCACAAAGCGATCCATGCCCAGGTAATTGACCGCTTCCTCGAGCTTGGTCGGCAGCCCTTCTTTGAGCCAGCGCCAATAGGTCGACTCCCACAGCCAATCGGTGATCGGCACCTGGTCGGGCATTTGGTGATTGTAAATGTGCGTCATGCGTTCAAATGTGGTCATTGTATTCATCGGCGGCCTTTCTTCTCTGCCTTCTTAAGGTTTTCCGTCAGGCGCGCCTGGACGATCTTGCGGATCAATTCCAGCGGCAGAGGCTTGTCGAACGGGAACTGGACTGACCCTTTCCCCTGTTCATAAAGGGCTAATTCATCCTTAAAGGCTTCCAACCCGCTGGGCAGGGGATAAAACCCGATGTGCTTCTTGTGGGCGGCGAAATGCACCAGGTTGCCTTTCAAGGCAAAAGTAGGCATCTGGTAACTGATCTTCTCTTCCGCTTCCGGCGCGGCGGCCTTGATGACGGCGCGCACCGCCTGCAGGCGCTCCTGGACGTCGGCGGGGAAACTGGCGATGTACTCATCAATCGAATGAAACTGAACCTTTTCCTCGTCCATGCTGGCCTCCTCAGGGCAGATAATCTTCCCTGACCGGCGCGAAGACTTCCACCGCAATCGAATCGGCCAGGATTTCCGCTCCATGCGCGACGCCGCTCGCAATGCACCAACTATCGCCGGGCAGCGCGTCGAACACCTCCTCGCCGACCGTGAAGCGCAGTCGCCCGGCGACCAGGTAGCCTGTCTGCTCATAAGGATGAGTGTGGCGCGGCAGTTGATGGCCCTGCGCCAGGTGAAATTCCGCCAGCAGCGTCTTCTCGCCATAAACCAGCGTCTTGCGCTGAATGCCATCAAGGAGGGGCTTGTAACCGTCAGAGTCTTTTTTGTAAAACATGGCTTATCCTAATTCTACGTGCACTGATGCGAGAAAATCACTCGTAAATCGGCCAGGCTGTACAAACTGGGTTCGTCTTCCATATCGCGCATTGCCGAGGACAGCGACAAAGAAGTCCAATCCTGGTTTTCTTGTCGTTCGGCTTTCATTAATAAATATTGCACGAAATCAAACACCTCTTCTTGGAAAGAATATGGCAGCTTTTGGGCATACCGATAAATTTTTTCATCAAGTGTCATCATTTTCGCTCCATTGTATTTACATATAGCCAGTTTACCTGGACTCCATTATAAACCCTTCTTCAACCTTATGAGTGCAAGGGTGCGTTTGATAGCTTGTCTGATAGTCCCCGTTAAAAACAATACCCACCGGTTTACGTCCACCCCGTTGCGCATTTCTTGCTCGCTGCGATTACGCTCCGGCATTTTGTTGTTCCTGGCGATAGGCTTCGATGACAGCTTTTGCTTCTTCGTAGGTCAGTTCATTGCCTTCCAGGTGGTTGGTATGGTAAACCGCCCGAGCGTTCAATTCATCCAGCAACTGCTGCTCTTGCGCCGGTTCGATCGTCTGATCGCGCAGTGCGGTCTGCAACTGCTCAATCTCTTGCAAGGCAGCTGCCAATTCCGGGGTGAGCGAGTACCCAATAGAACGGCCCTCGCCCAGGCGCACCTGGCGCGGGCGGCCGCGGGGCTGCGTTTCCAGAGAAACAACCAGATCGCGTAAAGCTGAACGGGTCGTCAGCCATGTACCGGCGCTTTTGCGCGCCGTCAGGCGGCCTTCCTGGGCGTAACGCAGCAGATTAGCCCGATCAACAGGATGTCCAAGCAGTCGCGCAAACTGAAC
>CAIQJJ010000458.1 GCA_903872065.1 uncultured Anaerolineales bacterium
CGCCATGGTTTGGGCGTAAGCCTGGTTTTTAGAATGGATGTCTGCCACAGTGTCCAGGGCGGAACTTACTTTCAAAGGTGGCAGCCCCGCCTTCACTCTCTCAGCGTTAGTGTACTTGAGTATGGCGCTCTCCAGTTTCGCCTGTTGGCTCTGGGCGGTGGGTGAGGAGGACGCTATGGCCTGTTTCGCCGGCACGGCTGATTTTGTGGCGGTCGCAGACTTTGTTAGGCTGACTCCCGGAGCGGTCCTGGCGCCAGAAACTGTGGCCATCTGGCCTGCCGGTGTTGTTGGGGCTTTTGTCGTCTGAACAAGCGATTGCGCCGTGACCGCGCCGGTTGTCACACTAGTGGCAATCGATGGTTTGGTTGTGGACGGACCGCCCGCGCTAGTTGGCTTGCCGGGGGCGCCGGCAGTTTTTCCGCCCTGACTGTAGTTGGGGAGAATCGAAGGTGTTTTAGTGTCCGTCTTTATGACCTTGGGCCCTGAAACAGGGATTTCCTTCACCTGGGTTTTAGCGCCAGTAATAGTTAAGCCGCCCTTGGAGTCAGCCGGTCTATAAATTCCCCTGTCGTCCATCGGTCTGGATTTGGAATTTGTTTGGGCCTTGGTTGGCTGGGTTCCTGATGGGCCGATGGGAAATTTGCCTGAACCGACGCCGGTTGATAACGGAACTTTTGTTGGCGCGCTCACCGTTCCTGTTTTAAGTCCTGCGGGAGTGACCTGAACAGGTGGTTTGACGACTGTGGTTCTTGGAGGAGTTACCTGCAATGTTTGTGTGCCCAGAGTCGTTTTTGGTGGAGTCACCTGTATAGTGGGCGTCTTTGGCGCCACCCTTGTCACGGGCGGAGTCACTGTTCTGGTTACGCCAGGAGGCTGAACGGGTTGCGTCTGCCGGACTGGTTGAACGCTAACAGGCTGTTTGGTTTGAGGGGCTGTTGTTCTTATCTGTACCGGCTGCTGTCTCGGCTGGATAACCTGGGCGGGCCGTGGAGCGTTCACAGGTTGCTTTACTGCCGGTTGAGGAGTCTGTCGTTGTTGTTGCGTTACAGGTTGGGGAGACGTAGCAAAAGAAAACGCTGCGGCGCCCAGCAGAATCACTGTAAGCAATATGCCTGTCCTTGTTCTCATTTCGACCCTCCCAAGTAATAACAAAGACCTATGTCATTATTGATGCTTTTGGTTTTTTCACATGCTACATAAGGCATTCTCTCCTGATACAGGTTGCTTCTACCACTGGGCTCCACGGTCGAGCAGCGCCTTTACGACTTCAGAATGTCCACGAGAGGAAGCGAGCGCCAGCGCGTTCATCCCCTGGCTGTCCCTGGCGTCAATATTTGCGTTCGCCGCCAGTAAAATGCGCACCGTTGTGGCGGCGCCATTTTCCGATGCGGCAAGCAACGGAGTTCGGCCTTCGTTGTTCGGCGTGTCCAGATTTGCCCCTTTAAGCATGAACAGCCCTATGCTTACCGGGTCTCCCTTTTCTGCCGCCAGGCTCACCGCTGTGTCCCCATTGTCTCTTTTGATGCCGATATCCGCCCCTTTGTCCACAAGAAGTTTGACGACGAGAGGTTTGCCTGACATTGCGGCAGCCATCAGGGCTGTTTCACCATTTTTTGCCTTGAGATTTACATCCGCGCCTCTATCCAGGAGAATCTTTACAATCTCCGGGCGTCCGGCCTGAGCGGCCAAAGTTAGCGCCGAATGGCCAGCTTGGTCTACAGCGTTTATGTTCGGTTTTCTATCCAGCAATTTCTTCACGAGTTGAGGAGAACCGACCGTGGTAACAAGCATCAAGGGCGTCACACCCTTGGAATCCGCAGTGTTTATGTCCGCCCCCCGATCAAGCAGCAGCTTTATGATGTCATCTTCGCCCTTGCTGCACGCGGCCATGAGCGCGTCGCCTCCAGCCTCATTCTTCGACTTCAGCTCAGCGCCCTTGTCCAGCAAGAATTTCACGAGGTCAGGATTCCCGGAAAGTACCGATCGGATAAGCGGAGTGTTGCCCGCCTTGTTTTTCAGGTTAACTTCCGCGCCCTTACCCAGAAGAAGTTTCACCACATCAATATTTCCGGTTCCAGCGGCCACCAGGAGAGGGGTCATGCCTGTTTTATCGACCACCTTGGTGTCAGCGCCTTTTTCCACGAGATATTTCACCAGGTCAGGCTTGCCCGACGCGCAGGCTATCATCAGGACTGTGGACCCGTCTTTGTCAGTCCGGTTGACGTCTGCCCCTTTCTCCACGAGTACCCTGACACCTTCAAGCCACCCATCGGAGCATGCCGTCCCCAGAGCAGAATCTCCCCTGGCGGTCAGAGCCTGGACATCGGCGCCTGCGGCCAACATCTGTTTCAGAATGTCGATCTGACCAGAGTCAGCGGCCGCCATTAGCGGTGTGATTCCCTCGCGAGACGCGGCCTGAACATTGGCGTCCTTCTGCAAAAGAAGCTTGACCACCCCGGCATGATTGGCTGCCGCCGCTAGCAGCAGCGGAGTGTACCCCTGTTTGTTGCGAGCTTCAATGTCGGCCCCTTTTTCCAGCAATAATTTGGCCACTCCACTGTGGCCACCGGCTGAGGCTAGTGTCAAAGGCGTTTCGACATTGATGTTCTTGTGGTTGGGATCCGAGCCCTTGTCCAGAAGCAATTTTACTATGTTCTGAAAACCACCTGCGGACGCAAGATGCAATGCGGTCTCATCAGTGATTTTAGAGGAATTTGGATCAGCGCCCGCGTCCATGAGCGCCTTTACTGTATCAAGATGTCCGTTCGCTGCGGCGAGCATCAGGGCGGTAGAGCCATCCTCACCCATGTCGTCTATATACGCCCCACCCTCCAGTAGGGCGCTTATGACTTTGTTGTAGCCTCCCACGGCTGCAAACATCAATGCGGTGAAACCCTTGTCTTCATCAACCGCTTCAACATCAGCATGCGCGTCCAGGAGTTGCTTCACCACCTCCAGATGTCCTTTTGAAGCAGCGGCAATCAAAGCCGTTATGCCATTCTCTGTGGAGGAGTTGACATCAACGCCTTGTTCCAGAAGATCCCTGACCGTCTTTACAGCGCCCGAGTCTGCCGCAATTATGAGTTGATCTCCGGGTTCATCAGCCATAATATTCGCAGGACACACGAATGCCATCATTAATGCCACTAAAAATATGACAACGCCTTTGGTGATCATTCTCCCCTCCAAATTGAGTTCTGGAATGTTACTCACTACCAAATTCCGTGTTTATCCGTGACCTACCCACAAAGAACACTTGTTGAACGTGACTAAAAAAATTTTGCTATTGTTAGTATGCAGTTATGTGCGTCAAACTCCTGAGAAAACCTTAAAGAGGAGCCTGCTATTTGTGTCCGACATTTATACCGGATCATTGGTTTCACAATGATCCTAATTATCTGCAATCTCAACTCCAACTGTTTCATCTATTTTTCAAAACTTCCGTGACAGCGCGCTCTTTAGGCCCGCCATCCTGTTTGCAGGAAAATTTATTCTGACACGAACCTGATCTGTAATTTATCTATTCAGCCCGATTCAAAAAGCTTAAATTAAGTCTGCCAAGTAAGACAAGCCTGACATTGCATTGAACTGATACAAGTTTTTCGATTGATATTTATCACTGTGGCATAAATATTTCAGCAAAAAATTGTTGACAAAAATGCTCCTCAGGATCAAAAATATTAAAAAATTGTTAGTAACAAACCA
>CAIQJJ010000459.1 GCA_903872065.1 uncultured Anaerolineales bacterium
CGTGAGCGGCAGATTGCCGCCGTAGACGGGGCTCTTGCTGATCTGGACGGGATCAACCCAGCCACGCTCGAACGCCTGTGTGAGGTGTGGCTCCATTTTGCTTCGAGCGTCCGCCGCCATATCGAGGGTATCGCGAAACACCTTCGGGGTCGCCGCCTGCATGGTCCTGCCCGTCGCGCCCATCATCTTGGGATCGAGCAGGCCGAACGCCGCTCGCATCGGAGCGCTTTCGCGGACCATCTTGGCTGCGGCGTCAGCCTGGCGAGCCAGGGCATCGAGCGGACTGGGGATGGGAATGGTGGGGCCGAACGGAATGTGAACCCCAAGGGCACGGCCGAGCGGTTGCGTCCGCAGGGCATCGAGCGTCGTCCGATTCTTGGCGGCGAAGTCTGTCAGCAGGTCCGTGTACTTCGCTGCGTTGGGCGATCCCTTCAGCAGGATGTCGAGTGCATTGTCCATCACCCACACCTGCCGCCAGCCGGTGCCTGCGATCTTGGAGAGGTCTTGCAGGGCGGGTTTGCCCAGGGCCTGCATCGCCGTGCCGGCCACTGTGGCGGCCCCCTGGGCACCCCGCAGAAAGAACAGCGGATCAAGAAGCACCTCCGCCCCGATGCCCGCCGCCGCACGGG
Source organism: uncultured Anaerolineales bacterium (assembly GCA_903872065.1). GTDB lineage: Bacteria > Chloroflexota > Anaerolineae > Anaerolineales > UBA4823 > CAIQJJ01. The sequence goes on from CAIQJJ010000459.1 coordinate 630, forward strand.
CGATCCGCTCGGGGCTGTACCACGGCAGCCCGGCGGGCGTGTCGCCCATGATCCCGTACTTCTTCAGGATGTCACGGCCCGTCGATCGTCCAACCGAGGTCAGCGGGTTCAGGATCGGTTCCACGAGCGGCTTACCCATGACGGCGTTGCGGACTACGGCACCGGGAACGTCCAGCAGGGACCCTACGGCACCGAGGGCCTGCAATCCCGTGCCGAGAGCCTTGACCGCCGCCTTCTCCTCCTGCGGAGACATGGACGGCGTTTCGCTCCCCGCCCCCATCGACGGCATTCCGAAGAGATTAAGCTTCGGTCCCGTCCAGCCAAGCCCCGCCAGTGGGTCAACGGCAGAAAAGGGCTTGATCGGAAAGTGACCGCCGCCCATCAACAGGTCATCGACAGAAGAAGACTTGAGCAACATGGAAGACCTCCAATTCTTACCCCAAGTCTATCAGTTTTGTGTTTTTTTGCCTACTTGTGAACCGAAATGCATACGTCTCGGACGCCAGCAGCGTCGGTGCCTTTGCCGAGACGTACAGTTCAAGCAGCGCGATGCCGGGGCATATCGGCGACATCCCCACTCTGCGTGCCCCTGGCGATGAACCTACTTGTGGTCGTCGCACCGTGCCCGATTCGCCAACGGCGGTCAGGCTCGGGGCGACGGAAGCCCTGCGGCCCATCGAAAATGGACACTGCCGTGGAAGCATGCTTGAATGAGCCGTCCAGTTTCGGCCCAGGATGGAACGTCACGTCTACCCCGGCCGCAAAAGCACCCAGCTAACCCCAGAACAGCGCCGCCGCGACGACCGCTTGAGAGTCGAGTCCGCACGCGGCGGCTTTCCTGGTGCAAACCTGGGACCGCACGGGGCGGCTGGGCGGCTAGCGGCATGATCACCGGTCGTCAAGAACCGCCGCCTGGACGCTGGCCAACGAACTGGCCTGTGATCCGGACTGTGGCGGCGGAGTCGAGATCCCCAGCGGCACGCAGGGCGGCCGCGCCGTCGAAGACCCGTTGCGGCACATGCACCTGCGCCCGATGGCCGGCGGCGGCTGGAAAGCCGGCATCAGCAACG
>CAIQJJ010000460.1 GCA_903872065.1 uncultured Anaerolineales bacterium
CACCCAGGTGTTGGGATTCTGCGTGCTGCTCAAATACACGCGCTTGACCTGGTGCGGCTCGAAGCCCTCGGCCAGCAGATCGGTGAAGATCAGGCGGGTGCCGGCGGAGGGAAAGACCGCGTCGCAGGCTGCATCGGCCGCCACGCGGTGATCGGGGTGATTCATGTAGCCATCGCCAAAGAAGCGCACGGTCGGGTCGCCGCACATCACCACTTCCGGTTTGCCGCGGCGGATTTCACGGGTGACGGTTTTACGCAGTTCCAGTGTATGCAGCAGTTCGCCATCGGGAAAGCGCAGAAAGACGGTTTCAGCTACGCCCAGCACCTGGTTGGCGGCAAGCTGCTCGGCCTCGCGCTTTTGCGCCAGCACCGGTTTGCACTCGACCGAACACTGCGGGTCGTTGGAGCCGGCGTCGCCGCTGGTCAGCAGCACGCAGGTAATCTGGCAGCCGGCTTGCGCCCACCTGGCCAGCGTCCCGGCGACGGTGAATTCCTGGTCATCAGGATGGGCAAAAATGGTCATAACAGATTTGGGGATGTATTCTTCTTGTGTGTCCATGCGCCCATTATACTCCCCTCCGGCGATGCGGCGCTTTTTAACTCGAAATTTAGTTGGAAGTTATGGCGCTTTTATGAAGGATGCCCAGATATGTTTCTATAATGTGTGCAATTATCTACTTCCACAGATTGATTTCAATCCACAATCTTTTTTATCCTTCATTTTTCTGGCAGTCGCATTGAGGAGATCAAGCTATGGCTACTGAGCACACAACGAACGAAAGCACCGAAATTGTCCGACAATTTCAGGCAGGGCTGAACGCCAACGATTTTTCAGTGGTCGACCGGTATGTGGCCCCATCCTACGTATCCCACGACCCCAATATTCCATCCGACAAAACCGAATGGAAGTTGTTCCTGGCCGAAATGGCGAAAGCGCATTATGAGTATTACACTTCGATTGACGAGGTGTACGAAGAAGAGGGCAAGGTTTACGTGAAGTTGACTGAGGAATACCGGCAAATTCGGGCCCTGTTTGGCAATCCTCCCGACTTCAAACGCTGTCGCAAGACTTGCGTCGAAGCCTTTGCCGTGGCCGGCGGCTTGATCACCGAGGTCTTTCCTCCCAGGGTGCTGAGGCATCGGATATTAACCTAACCCGCGTCATGCGGAAATGCTGCCGGTCTGGCAAGCCGGTGTAGAGTGTGAGGAGGGCGGGTGTAGGTCTTAATGTTTTATTGGTAGAGGCCTTCGCAGGCGGCGCGCCGGCTCATAATCCTGGGCCGGCGCGCGATTTAATTTTCTCTCCAATATTTCTTGGCCATCGCTGTCTCCTTTTTGAAATCGCTGCTGAGAATTACTGTTTTCGATCCATTTTTGCCCAGGTAGAGTATAATAACGTCAGGTTTATTCACAAAGATAGCGTTTACAGGAAGATAGGAAGGTTGGGAAGAAGACCCCTTTCTGCTTTTCTCGTTCTTCCTGCGCAAGCAAAAACTAGATCAAGGTCGAATCAGGAGACAATATCATGGAAAAGAAAAATTGGATCGTTCCCGAACTAATCATCATTATGCGCAACAATCCGGAAGAGGCAGTTCTGACGGGATGTAAAGATACGACTGTCGCTGGGCCTGGCCCAAATGCGTATAATTTTTCTTGCACTATAAATGATCCGTGTGAGAACTGCATGACAGACACCCCATCCTGACCGTTTGCCCACCGGCTGAACAAGTCATTCTAGAACAACAGTGCGCTCTCCTTGAGGGCGCACTGTTGATTTAACCTGCTGGATACAGAAAACGCGGTTGAAAACCGGATTGCTGCTGACATTCCTGATAGCAGTTCTCCGATTATGTCGGTTCAACAGAGTCTCTCCGCAATACGATGGAAGAGGCTCTGTTGATCAAACGCGGTTATGAGAAAGACGCCCTGCCGGCGGCGTTGGAGTGGGCAAAGCCTGTTCAACTGGA
>CAIQJJ010000461.1 GCA_903872065.1 uncultured Anaerolineales bacterium
CAAGATGGCTATGAAAATGCAGTTTTCGTCTCGTACGCTTGGGGCGGCGAGAGTGAATTCACAGTGAATGAATTGGCGCAGGCCTTTGCCGCCCATGGCCTGCGGATTGTGCGCGACAAGAAAGACCTGGGCTATAAGGGCAGCATTGAAGCCTTTGAGCAGCGCATCGGGCGCGGGCAGTGCGTGGTGCTGGTGATCAGCGATAAGTATTTGCGCTCGAAAGACTGCATGTATGAACTGGTTGAGTTGAAATCCAATCGTAATCTGCAAGAGCGCATTTTTCCAATTGTTCTGCAAGATGCGCGTCTTTACAAGCCGGTTGAGCGCCTGGACTATATTCGCTATTGGGATGAGCAGATTCAAGAACTCAACCAAGCGATTAAAACCACCAACCAACTGACCGGTTTGCAAAGCATTATGATTGAGCTGGAAAAGTATCGGCAGATTCGCGACCATTTCGATTCCTTGACCGCTCAACTCAGCGATATGAACGCCCTGACGCCGGAACTACATGCCCGCGAGGGCTACGCGACGTTGATCGAGAAGGTAGGGCGGGCGATGACTGGAACCGAGACGCGAGCGTCAGCGAGGCGGGAATATGACCGGCGCGCTGCACTGCGCCCGGATTCAGTACCGCGCCTGGATGCAGCGCCGCTAATGCTGGCGCTCTCTGTTAAACCCAACCCCGCTCCGCTCAACACGGAAGTGACCTGGACGGCGACGGCGCGCAATCCCGGCGCGCAGCCCGCCCATCACCTGGAACTGCTGCACGGCAAGAACTGGCTGCATGAAGAAGAATCGTTCGACCTGCCGCCCGATGGCGAGCGCGCCTTTTCTTTTTCACGCAGGTATGCCGACCCTGGCGAGTACACCGAAGCCGTGCGCCTGTTAAGCAGCGCCGCGACCGTCGAGGCGTTTGGACAAGTGCGCGTCGTCCAGCCGGCGGGGCTCAGCCTGCGCTTGGCTGCCTCCGTGGAGCGTCCTACCCCTGGCGAGGAAGTGACCTGGACGGTCGAAATCCATAACGATGGTAGCGAAGTGCTGCAACAAGTGCGCTTACGCCTCGACAATCAACTGCTCAACGACCTTTTCGACCTACCGCGTGGCAAGAAAAAGACATTGGCTTTCGGGCGTATTTACTCGCGGCCTGGCGAAGCCAGCGAAATTGTGCGTATGACAGCTTCCACCCCCGTCGGCGAATGCGTAACGCGCCAGGCAGAGGGGAAGGTAATGGTAACCGATTCTGCTGAATTACGCCTCACCCTTGCGCCGGATGTCTTCCTCGATCTGCGGCGCGTGGCGGCCGGCGAATTCCTGATGGGCAGCAACCCAGAAAAAGATTCGCAGGCTGATTCAGAGGAACAGCCGCAACATAAGGTCTATCTGGACGAGTATTTTATTGGCAAGTCCCCAATCACCGTGGCGCAGTTTGCTGCCTTCATCAAAGCGACTGGTTATTCAACCACGGCTGAGAAACAAGGCAAAAGTTGGAGGTGGACAGGGGGGATTCACTGGAAAAGGATTCAGGGTGCGTCCTGGCAGTTCCCATACGGGCAGGGTAGCGATGTCAGTCAAAAGGTCGATCATCCTGTGACGCAGGTCAGTTGGGACGATGCCACCGCATTTTGCCAGTGGGCGAGCAAGGCAACCGGCAGAAAGCTGCGCTTGCCGACAGAAGCCGAATGGGAAAAAGCCGCCCGTGGGACAGATGGGCGCATTTACCCCTGGGGGAATGCCGCGCCGGACGCCAGGCGCTGCAATTTTAATAGAAATGTGGGCGATACCACCCCGGTTGGCCAGTATTCGCCGCAGGGCGATTCGCCTTACTGCTGCGCCGATATGGCTGGCAATACTTGGGATTGGTGCAGCGACTGGTATACGGGAGACTATTATGCCAATTCGCTTGGGGAAAATCCAGCAGGCCCTGCATCAGGGGAATATCGTGTGCTACGGGGTGGGTCATGGGAAAGTAATGGGAACCTTGTGCGAGCATCGTATCGTAACTGGAGCGACCCTACGATCAGGAACGCTTACCTTGGTTTTCGCTGCGCCTTCTCACCCTGACTCTGGATTCCTGGTCGCTGAGGCGATGGGACTCTGAATCCTGCCTGCGGACATCCAGATATGATTGCTGACATTTTCAATGTTCACGAAATAGAGACAAACCTTGACCCAATATTATCATTTAGATGATTCTGGCGACCCCGGATTGGGCGGTCAGGCCAGTTCGACAAGTTTTTATGTCCTGGCCATGGTGCAGTTTGCCGAACGCGCCCCAATCTCTGCTTTAAACGAAATACGCCAGGAACTTCATCTCCCATCCACCTTTGAATTCAAATATCATCGCGCCACAGTTTTTCAGAAGGATCTGTTTTTTGAGATGTGTCCAATGATATTTTGATCATTGATGCGGCTGCGCCAGTATTTTGTCGTAACCTGCGGATTGCTCTCAGCGAACGCTGCGGTCAGGCAGGTCGGGTACGTCCGTTTAAACGCATCATTGGCGGCGACTCGGCGCGTGAGGATGGTCTTCAATTGGCTGACATGGTTGCCGGTGTAATTCGGCAGCAAGCGATGGGGATACCTCAGCCTTACTATAAGACGTTCGCGGCAAAAGTGGTTGATCTTTGGTGGTTCACGGGAAAATAAAACACCCCCGACTATCCTTATCGGAAGACAGCCTCGCCTGGCTACCTTATCGTCGCGGGTGGGTAAAACGGTCGAACCGTTTTATTGTTAAATTTAGTATACCATAACCCGCTCATCTGTTCAACCTGCCTACGACTTGAATCGCTGAGATCCATGACCCCCCGGCCGACCCAACGCGCTTGAGCGCGTTTCCCGTATCATCCGCTGAATTGATTCACCGGACTCCGCGACGGAAAGAAACTCTCCTGCCGGCAAAGCTGCCTCACGGGTCGTCCGGAGAAACGATTCTGGTTGTGGCATCCGTCGCGCTGTGCTATACTTGACGTGGTGAAAGGTGGGCTTTTCTGCGTTCACCTTTTTGCCAGGGACACCCTCTCCATGCTGCGCCCCCGCCTTCTCTTGTGGATTGCTATCTGCCTACTTGGCGCGCTGACCCTGCCGGCCTGCAACAGCCGGAAGCCGGCCCAGGCGGATGTCACTGCCTGGCTTGACGAGGCGCACAAGACCGCAGTGGAACAATATTGGCGCGCCTACCCCGACCGCAAAGACCTGGCGCATTTTGAGATCGTTGACCCGGGGCAGATCATCGCCCGCCTCCAAGAGTTTGACGCGGCGGGCAAGGGCTGGCCGGATATAATCGTGACCGAACCAGGGGTGGTGATGGCGGCCGCCGATCCAAAGCGCAATTTCCCGCTGGATTTGAATGACTGGATAGACCAAAGCGACCTGGATGGCTTCATCCCCAATGCGCTCGCCGCCTGCTATTCGCCCGACAGAAAATTGCTCTGCCTGCGCGAGGATGCGACCCCCAATATCCTGTGGTACAACAAGCCTTTGATGGAGCAGTTTGGCTATTCCCTGCCGGCCACCTGGGAAGAATACCAGGCTTTGAGCGACAGGCTCGCCGCTGAACACCCCGGCTACATCATGGGTACGCCTGGCGTCGAACCGGCGATTTATTTTTGGGCCAGCGGATGTCCGGTCGCCCACCCCTTAAGCCCCACGCGAGTGGTGATCAATACCAGCGATGTCAAATGCAGGCGCGTGGCCGACCTGATCGATCACATGCTGCAAAACGGTACACTGTCCAGGGATGGGCCGTTCGATGCCAGGTACGTCGAATTGGCGAACGAGAATAAAATCTTGATGATGCCGGGCGCGGCCTGGATGGGCGACTACGTCTTTGGCGGCAAGCCGGACAGCGCCTATTACCACACCGCCGAGCGCCAACTGGCCGCCGCCCTGCTGCCCAGGTGGGAGGGGGAAGCCAAAGCCTACACCGGCAGTTGGGGCGGCGCGGCCTGGATGGTCTCGCGCCGCACACAGAATCCCGCCCTGGCGGTGGAGATCATCTGGTATATGGCGACCGATGTCGAGAGGGGACGCGCTTCCAACCTCATGCCGGCGTACAGCCAGGCAGCCGAAGCCTGGGCAGCCAGGTGGAACGATAACCCGCTGTATGCGCTCAACCCGGCCGGGATCGTCCGCGAGGCGGTCAGCCTGGCCCACCCCGATTACACTGCTGCGGTGCGTTACAATCTCAGCGAGGGCTTCGCGCCCTTTCTTGAGGCGTTGGAACAAGGCCAGCCCGTCGCCCCCACCCTGGAGGCGGTGCAGGCTCGTTTGAAAAGCCTGGCCGAAGCCGAGGGCTATGAAGTTGTTCTCCAGCCGTAACCAGGCCAGGGAACGCCGATGCTCTTAGAACTGCCCATAGCGGCGGATCAGTTGGTGGACAAAATCGTAGCGCTCGACGCTGATGTCGGGGCCAATCGAGTGCGCGCCGATGACCAACCCCCCGTCGCGGCCGACCTCCAGCACGCGCCGCACGTGCGCCTCCAGTTCCGGCAGGGGCGCGCCGGGCAGGATGTGCGCATTGTCCAGCCCACCCAGGAAGGCCAGCTTGCGGCCGTACCTCTCCCGCAGCCGGACAACATCCATGCCGGCTTTCGGCTCCACCGGGTGGAAGGCATTGATGCCGGCCTCGATCAGCATATCCAGGATGTTTTCAATGTTGCCGTCGCAGTGCAGCAAAATGCGCTTGACCCCCGCGGCGCGATACTGCGCGCACATCCAGCGGTAGCAGGGATAAAAGATGCGCTCAAATGTGCGCGGCGAGAACATCGGGGAGCGGTTGGAACCCATGTCGTCGAAAAACCAGATGCCCGTGTCGTACAAGTCGTAACGGCGCAGCGCCTCCAGGCCGACGGCGGTGATCTGGCGCGTGACTTTCATCGCCAGTTCCAGGGCAAAGGCGGGGTCTTCCACCAGGTCAATCAACCACTGCGCGCCGCCGCGCAGGTTGGAGGTGCGCAGGTAGGGGCCGCCAGTTTTAATGAAGACGCAGCGCTTCGCCTTGAGCGCCTCCACGGCCGGGCGCGGCGGGTAACGCAAGTCCAGCAGCGGCGACTCAAACTCAAGCTGTTCCAAGTGGGTTTTATCGGGCAGCGCCACCTGCAAAATCTCAGAGAAATGGGCGCCGGCGCGGCTGCGCTCCGTCACCCCCCAGGCATCGCGGCTGATTCTCCATGCTGCGTCCTCCTGCAGCAAGCAGGCGCGGCTCGGAAAAGGCGCTTCCAGCGGGATGACGATCTCAACATCGTTCTCATAATCATCGGCGATGTCGGCGCCGGCCGGCGCATTTTTGACCGCACGCCAGTTTTCAATGAACTCCGGCCAATAGCTGTCGTAGAGAGGCATACGATCGGGCCGCTCGAAGTCCAGCGCCTTTCCCACACGTTCTTTGGCATCCATTCCTGGCCTCGCTCTCTACCGTTTCTGGCGGTAATGATCCTGCAAACTGCGATAGCGAAATTCTTTCTGCCTGACGCCGCGGATCGCCGCCACCGCCGCCGCGGCCGCTGAAAGGGTGGTCAAGAGCGGGATATTCATCAAGATGGCCGCGGCGCGGATCTCGGCCCCACTGCTGTAGGCGTGCGGCCCTAACGGCGTGTTCAAGATGAACTGCACTTTGCCCTCCCGCACCAGGTCTACGACATGCGGCGAGCCTTCGCTGACCTTGTTGACCCGCTCCACCGGCAGGCCGGCCTTGCTCAAAAAGGCGGCGGTGCCAGCAGTGGCGTACAGCTTGAAGCCCATGCGCTGCATATCGCGGGCAAATTTGAGCGCCCCCCCTTTGTCAAAGTCGTTGACGCTGATCAACACCCCGCCCTCGGCCGGCAGACCAACCCCGGCGGCAATTTGCGACTTGGCGAAGGCGTGGCCGAAGTGCGAGGCATGTCCCATCACCTCGCCGGTCGAACGCATCTCAGGCCCCAGGCGGGCGTCTGCGCCGGGCAGCTTGTTGAAGGGCAGCACCGCCTCCTTGACGAAAAAGCCGTCCACCTCCGGCTCATCGGTCAGGCCCAGTTCGTCCAGCGTCTTGCCGGCCATGATCTGCGCCGCCAGGCGCGCCAGGCTGATCCCCGTCGCCTTGCTGGCATACGGCACGGTGCGCGAGGCGCGTGGGTTGACTTCCAGGACATAGACGATGTCGTCTTTAATCGCAAACTGCACATTCATCAGCCCGCGCACTTGCAGCGCCAGGCCGATCTGCTCGACATATTCGCGGATCGTGTTCAGGTGATACTGGCTGACCTTATACGGTGGCAGGACGCAGGCCGAGTCGCCGGAATGGATGCCGGCTTCTTCGATGTGCTGCATGATCGCCCCCACCACCACCCGCTCGCCATCGCACAACGCGTCCACATCAATCTCGTAGGCGTCCTCCATAAAGCGATCCACCAGCAAGGGCTGGCCGGGGGCGGCTTCGAGCGCCTGGCGAACAAAGCCTTCCAGGCTGGACTCGTCCTCCACGATGGCCATGGCGCGCCCTCCCAGGACAAACGAGGGACGCACCAGCACCGGATAGCCCAGGCGGCGCGTCACCTGCTCGGCCTCCTCCAGCGAGGTTGCAATGCCATTTTCAGGCTGCGGGATGAGCAGCTTGCTCAAGAAAGCGGCGAACTGCTGACGGTCTTCGGCCAGTTGGATCGCCGCCGGCGAGGTGCCCAGGATGTGGACGCCGGCCGCTTCCAGGCGGGAGGCCAGGTTGAGCGGCGTCTGCCCGCCAAACTGGACGATGACGCCCAGCGGTTTCTCGCGTTCGATCACATTCAGCACGTGTTCGAGGGTCAGCGGCTCGAAATACAGGCGGTCGGCAGTGTCGTAGTCGGTCGAGACGGTTTCCGGGTTGCAGTTGAGCATGATCGTCTCGAAGCCCATGTCGGAAAGCGCAAAAGCGGCCTGGCAGCAGCAGTAATCGAACTCGATGCCCTGCCCAATGCGATTCGGCCCGCCGCCCAGGATCAATATCTTCTGGCGCGCACTGGGGCGCGCCTCATCTTCCATCTCGTAGGCGGAATAGAGATAAGGCGTTTGCGCCTCGAACTCGGCGGCGCAGGTATCCACACGTTGAAATGTCGGCAAAACGCCAAAATCTTGACGCAGTTGGCGCACTTGCAGGTCGGTCACGGGCAGCGTTGAACGCTCGCGCCGCCCGACAAACTCCGCCGACATCAGCCGCGCCAGGTGGCTGTCGGCAAAGCCCATTTGCTTGGCCTGGCGCAGCAGCCGGCGCAGGGATTGTTCCAACTCCGCCTGTTGGGAGAGCAGGAGTTTGCCGCCGCCGGCGCAGCACGCGGCCCAGGCAGCTTCCACACGGGCGATCTCTTGCATTTGCGCCAGGAACCATGGGTCATACCCAGTGATAGCGGCGATCTTCGTGCGATCCACGCCGGCGCGCAGGGCGCGGTAAGCAGCAAATAAGCGGTCGGCGGAAGGCGTGCGCAGAGCAGCCACTTCGGCCTCCGAGACACTGGGAACTGCCAGCCCAGGCTCTTCCGCCCGCGACTGAATGGCGCGGGCGACCTTGAGAGTTTGGGGCCGCGGGTCGCCGCCGCGCCTGGGGCCAGAACCGTCCAGCGCATCCACGCCGATCTCCAGCGATTGCACGGCCTTGTGCAGCGCCTCGGGGAAAGTGCGCCCCAAGGCCATCACTTCTCCCACCGATTTCATCTGCGGGCCGAGGGTGGGGTCTACCCCGCGGAATTTTTCAAACGCCCAGCGCGGAATCTTCACCACCACGTAATCCAGCGACGGCTCAAACGAGGCTTTGGTCTGGCCGGTGATGTCATTGACGATCTC
>CAIQJJ010000462.1 GCA_903872065.1 uncultured Anaerolineales bacterium
GGAGAAACTCGCCGCGGCTGAAAACAGGTATGAGGAACTATTCAAAGATGCTCCGCTTGGCTATGTGGTTTTCGATCAAGACCTGAAGATTCACTCGGCAAACCCCGCCTTTTGTCAATTGCTGGAAGCTCAATCGAAAGATCTGATTGGTCATCTCCTGACGCCGTTCATTCATCCAGGGAGCCAGGATGAATTTTCTCTCAGCCTGCAAGAGCTTTATCAAAAAGGGAAAGCCGAGATTGGCGAGTTAAACCTGGCGTCCACCGCCAGAGTCCTTACCGTTCATTGCAGCAGCAGTTTGCTGCCGGGCGAAGGCGCGCCGCTCATCCGCAGCGCCATGCTGGATATTACCGCTCAAAAACAGGCGCAAGAGGAAATTCGCCAATCGAACCAGCGTATGAATGAGCTGGCCAACAATAGCTCCGATATTTTCTGGGTTGCCGATCCCGCCCTGGGGAAGAATGTCTATATCAGCCCGGCATTTGAAACAGTGGCCGGCGTGAGTTACGAGGTGGTGATGCGGCTTCCATTTGGCTTCCTGGGGATTGTCCTGCCTGAAGACTGGCATATTCTTTCAGAAGCGCATCAGCGGGAAAACTCAGGAGAGCATTCGGATGTGGAATACCGTATCCGCCGGCCGGATGGCAGCATTCGCTGGCTGCGCGACAAAAGCTCGCCTGTCTTCGATGAGAATGGCAAGGTGGTGCGCGTCGTCGGCGTGGCCAGGGACATCACCGATCAAGTATTGGCCAACGAAAAACTAAAGGACTCCGAAATTCGCTTTCGCCAGATGGCTGAAAATATCCAGGAAGTGTTCTGGATGTTTGACAATCAGCAGCAGACGATGCTCTATGTTAGTCCAGCTTATGAATCCGTTTGGGGGCGTTCGATGCAAGACCTGTATCGCGATTCCAGGCAGTATATCGAAGCCATCCATCCCGATGATCGCCCCGCCATGTTCAGCGCCCTGGTGAAACAGGCGCATGGGGAAAAAACTGAGATGGAATATCGGGTGATCCGCCCGGATGGTTCGCTGCGCTGGATTTACGATCGTTCCTTCCCGATCTTTAACGCGCAAAATGTGTTAGCCCGCACGACCGGCATTGCGACGGATATGACCGAGCGGAAATTGGCTGAACAGGAACGGCAGGCGCGCCAGGCCCTGCTGGAAAAAGTCATTCAACTGGGCAAGAAGGTCACGGCGATTGCTTCTTTGCCAGCCTGCTTGTTGGAGAGTTATCGTGTTATCCGCGAGGAATTGGGATTTGACCGCGTGGGGCTGTTCCTTTACGATCAGGCCAGCGACACGGTGCGCGGCGTACACGGCACTGACCGGCAGGGACAGCGCGAATCGCTTGAGGGATACTGCGAGCGAGTGGATGACGCGCCGCATTGGCGCTATATCTTGCAGAGCCCATTGGGCCTGGAATGGATTGACGATTACCAGGCGCTCTATAATATGCCCCCTGACCATACCATGTATGGCGTCAAAGAACATGTTACAGTAGCAGCCTGGGCCGGCGACAGGCCGATTGGGCTGATCAGTGTGGATAACCTGCTTTCGCAGCGGGCGATTAAGCCCTCTGACCTGGAAGTTTTGCAGCTTTTTGCCGGCTATGTCGGCCTGGCGATCGCCAATGCGCAGTTGAACGCCAGCCTTGAGCAGCGCGTCATTGAGCGTACCGAGGAACTGCGCCAGAGTGAGATGCAAAACCGGCTCTTATTTGAAGAAATCCCCGACCCGGTTTATTTGCTTGATCCAGGCGGCCGTATTGTGCGCGCCAACCATGCTTACGCTGCCTTAACCAAAATCCCTTTGGAAGAAATGCTGGGCAAGACCCCTCTTGAACTGGGGCTGATCAGCGATGAAACGCGCCGCGCCTTGCGTGCGCCTTTCAGGCAGGCTGCAACCATCCAAAATGAAACCTTTTCTACGGTTGAGTATCCTTTACAGTGTAGGGACGGCAGCCGGCGGGAGGTGGAAAGCCGTCTCTTCGGGCTGAAAATCGGCAGCAGCGATCAAATTCTGGTAACCACTCGCGACATCACCGCTCAAAAACAGACCGAAGCCATCATGCGCCGCGCCAACAGCGAATTGGAACGTTCTCTGCGTTTGAAAGATGAATTCCTCGCCAGTATGAGCCATGAACTGCGCACCCCGCTCAATGGCATCCTGGGGCTGGCCGAGGCGCTGCAAATGGGCGTTTATAGTCAACTGACCGAGCGCCAGCTCAAAGCGGTGGGCAGCGTCGAGAAAAGTGGGCAGCACTTGCTCAATCTGATCAACGATATTCTTGACCTTTCCAAAGTTGAGGCCGGCAAGGTGCTGCTTGATCTGCAAGCGGTTGATGTGTACGATCTCTGCCAGGCCAGTTTGCTCTTGATTGATGAGATCGCCAACAAAAAGCGCCAGGGTATATCGTTGAGCGTTAATCCCATCGGGATGGTCATCAAGGCCGACCCGCGCCGGGTTAAGCAAATCCTGGTGAATTTGCTCAGCAACGCGGTCAAGTTCACACCTGAGGGCGGCGCTTTAGGTCTGGATGTGAATGGCGATGCCCTCGCCGGGGTGGTGCGGTTTAGTGTCTGGGATAAAGGGATCGGCATCGCCGCCGAAGATATGGAAAAATTGTTCAAGCCCTTTATTCAATTGGACAGCAGCCTGGCGCGTAAATATGAAGGCGCCGGCCTGGGGCTTTCCCTGGCGCAGCGCCTGGCCGAATTGCACGGCGGCAGCATCGCGTTAGAGAGCGTTCCTGGCCAGGGCAGCCGCTTTACGGTGATTATTCCCTGGCAAACCCCTGATCAATTCGATCCCAGCGATTTCATTGCCCAGGTTGTATCCACCGATACCACTCCCTTCGTAGAATCGCCGTCGCCAGAAGAGTTCGCGCCCGATCAAACAACCGTCTTGCTCGCTGAAGACAACGAAATTAACATCGAACTGGTTTCGGATTATCTCTCGTCGCGCGGATATCGCGTCCTCGTCGCGCGCAATGGGATTGAGGCCCTGGAAATGACGATTCATGCCTGCCCGCAGCTCATCTTGATGGACATCCAGATGCCTGGGATGGATGGGGTGCAGGCCACGCGCAGCATTCGCCGCCTGCCCGATCAAGCCCTGGCCTCGATCCCGATCATTGCGGTGACTGCCCTGGCCATGCCGGGCGATCGCGAACGCTGCATTGCGGCGGGCGTCAACGATTACCTGAGCAAACCGCTCAACCTGGGTGAACTGACCCTCGCCATGCAAAAGCTGTTGGGCAATCACTAATGCTTATCTACCGCCGGCTTTTGTTGGTACAACGTGTTGTGCTATGAACCTCTGGCCGGCGGGACGCCCATCATGTTGGACGCCCGCCGCCAGAACGCCTATACCTTGGCCCTGCCCAGCGGCGAGTGGCGCATTCGCCTGGCCGCATACGACGCCATGTGGCAGTTCAGCCCAGAGTCGCCGGCGATCACAGTCTCAATCCTGTTCAATCCCCGGCGACTCTACTTACCGTTCGTCATTCGCTAACCATCACTTCCCACTCACCACTCACCACTCACCACTCACCACTCACCACTCACCACTCACCACTCATTTCACGGCGTTACCGTAAACAGCATCCCCTCGCCGCGCCCGTAGACCTCGGGGAAGTAGAACTCCTGCGCGGTGGGCGGGATGACGCGGAAGACGCCGGGCGTGCTGGCGCGCGCCAGGTAGCTGTAGGTGTAGGTGCCTTCCGGCAGGTAATCCGCCGAAAGCACCACGCGCTCATCACGCCGTTCGACGTGGTTGAAGATCCACCAGCCCCAGCCGTAAGTATTGAAATCATTCCAGTTGTAATTCGTCGGATCAGGCTGCGGCGCCTGCTGACTGGTGTTGAGCGATTGGTCAACCGCCTCCAGGCCAGCCGGCAGCGGGTCGTCAATCACCACATAATGCAGATCGTGCTGCACAACGATCGTCAGTTTAACCTGCACCAGGTCGCCCTGCGCTGCTTCCGTCACTGGGGTGGCGCGGTCGTCGCTGCGGTAGTAGCTGCGCGAGACGATGATGCCGCGATCCAGGGCGCTGATCTGTTCCACCGGCAGGTCTACTGTCAGGTGGGCGGTGTAGTAAAGATTGCCTGGCCCCTCCGAGCGCGCCAGCGCCAGGCGGTTGGCCTCGTCTTTGAGCAGGTCGGCCACCGAGAGGGTCAGGGTGTAAGTCTCTTTGAGCGTATCGCGGTTGGCAACCCCGCCGCCGAGGCGTTCGCCGTTCAAGCCGATGGCGTATTCGTAATCGGCGTTCGACTCACCGCTGGCCGTGATCCAATGGGTCAGCGCCAGGATTGTCCAGGCGGTCTCTTGCGTGCCTTGCCAGTGGCCGCCGCTGGAGCGGTTGCTCATCAGCCAGCGCACTGCGTTGGCGTTGAGCGGGTTTTGCGCGTCCAGTTCGGCCAGCGCCGATAGTACAATCGCTGTGGTGCGCGTATCCGTATTCCAGTTCTGCCAGTCGCGGCTGCTTTCCTCCCAGTGCGCGCCGGTGGCGGAATTGATCGCCGCGGTGTTGAAATCGGAGAGCAGCGTTTGAATGCGTGGATCGCTGGGATCGCCCCAGGCGATCGTCTGCGCCAGGTAAGCGCGGGCGTACAGCGCCAGGTTTTCGCGCAGATCATATAACTCCACCAGGCGGGCGAAATCCGCCCCCTCGCCGGCGCGCGCCATCACGTACAGGATGAACGCCTGGCGGTTCATTTGGTAAGGCTCGGCCCCGCTGACCGTCTTGAACGAGCGCAGCTGCCCGCGCAGGTAGCGCAGGGCGTCAGACAGCACATTTTCATCCACGCCGTAGCCGGCCAGGCGCAGTTCCGCCAGTCCAAATGTGGCGTAGGCGCTGGTGGTTGGGTTGCTCTCTTGATCGCCCCACCAACCCCATCCGCCGTCCGGGTTTTGCCATTTGTACAGGCGCTGCAGGGCGGTATAAACCTCCTCTTCCAGGCGGGTCGCCAGGTCGGGGTCGCTGACGCCGGCGGCTTGCATCGCTTGCAGACTGACGACATTCGGCAGGAACTTCGAGATCGTCTGTTCAACGCAGTCGTAAGGGTAGTTTTCCAGGTAGCTCAGACCGTCTGCCAGGCCGGCCGCCAGCGAGGGTGAGACGCTGACTGTCAGTTTGCCGGCGCTGACCGGGAAGTTGAGCGGCAGGCTGATCGCCTCGATCGTCGCACCCGCCTGCGTCGCGATGCCGGCGGTGCCGACCGTCTCAGGCGCTTCAAAGCGGTAGACCGGGATGCCCTGTCCGTCCAACACACCCAGAGTCGGGCGCGTGGCGTCTTCATACTCGCCGCTCTTTGCCATAAAGATCACGTCGACGCGCGTCGCCTCCGGCGCGACGGCGACATTCCAGGTGACGTAGGCTTGCTGGCGGGCGGGGATCTCAATCACCTGCGCCGCCTCGCCCTCTAAGGTCAGCCCTTCGGCCTGGATCGAGACATCCACACTTAACGCCTCATCCGTGTTGTTATGCACCGCCGCTCCCAAAACCGCCTGGTCGCCGGCGACGAAGAAGCGCGGCGTTTGCGGGCGCAGCAGCAGCGGCTTGGTGCTGATCAGATCGAGCGTCGTTTGGCCAACGCGGGTATCCTCTGTCACCGCCCGCGCGTCCATGCGCCAGGTGGTCAGGTTGTCGGGCAGTGTCACGCTGACCGATGCCTCGCCGTTGGCGTCTGTCACCAGGTGTCCTTCCCAAAAAGCGGTATCGGGGAAGTCCTGGCGCACAGCCGTCACGCCCCATTCATCGCTGCCCTTGCCGCCGCCGGCCCCCATCCCCTCGCCCAGGGCGACGTATTCTTGCAGGACGGCGTTGTAATCCTCAATGCTGTTCACAATCGAGACCGCGGTTTTCACTGCCAGCCCGCGCCGGTTGTAGAAGAAATCCAGCAGCGGCTGCGAGTTAGGGTCGGCCAACGACAGCGCCGCCAGGTCGCTCAGGCTGAGCGAAACCTCCGCCGAGACCGGCTGCCCGCTCAGATCGGTGGTGCGCACCTGGTAAGTGACTGTGTCGCCGGGGCCGGCCTGGGGCTTATCGGGGATCAGTTCCACCTTAAGCTGCTGCTGTGAAGTGTCCACCTTCAATTCCAGCATTCCCAGGCGGAAATCCGGCTTGCTGGAAGTCTCATCCACCCCCTTAACGATTAACACCGAAACATAGACATTCGGGGCCATGTCCGCCGTGATCGGCAGGCGGTAGACCTGGCTGTTGCTCTCCAGGCGGATGACCTCATACTCGCGGATGTGGCCGCGCTCGACTGTTACCAGCGCATAAGGCTGCCCCTGGAAGGGCGAAGCGATCAGCAGTTCTGCCGTATCGCCCGGCGTGTAACTCTTGCGGTCGGAGATTAGTTGGAAGCCGCGGTCGTTGGAGACGCGCCAGGGGATGTAGTCGCGGCTGGCGACCCACAGATAGGTTGAAGCGCGGCTGATGTTGCCCAGCGAGTCATGGGCGATCACGCGCGCTTTGAACAGGCCGCCGTTGGGCGGGGTGAAACTTACCCGCCCCAGTCCCTTCTCATCCAGGGTGATGGCGGTGAAGCTGATGACCGGGGTTTCCTCGACGGTCGCTTCCCAGGTGACGCGCCCTTGCGCATCTTGCTTCTGGATTGAACTCCATTTGCGCTCGACGACCTCAATGTCCACTGTTTGCCCGGCGACCGGCTCGCTGCCCCAATCCAGGGCGACAACCTCGATCTCCATCGGCTTATCCGCCTGCCCAACGTACGACAGGCTGCGAATGCCGGCATAGACCTGGCTCTGATGGGCGGTCACGCTGGCGCGGGCGCTCACCGGGTTGCCCGTCGGGTCGGAAACAGTCGCCTCGAAGGTCAGGCGGCGGCTGCCGCCGCTCTCGCCCAGCGCCGCCGGCACGCTGACCGTCAACTTCCCATTGGCGTCTGTCACGCCGCTGCCCTGGGCGACCATCTCGCCGTAGTTGTAAGGGCCGTTCCAATAGTAACCTGAATCCCAGTCAATATCGGTAAACGAGAAATTAGTGTACTCCTCGGCTGGAGCAAAATAGTAATTTTCCGCCGTCAGCGTCCAGTACACCTCTGCGCTGCCTACCCCGCCGCCGGAGTAAAAGTCCGCCTGGATTGTCGCCTCAAAATTCTCTCCGCCGAGCAGTTCCTGCGGCGCGGCGCTGACATTGACGATGAACTCCGGTTTGCGATACTCGGCCACGGTGAAGTAGCCATTCCCAACCGGGTTGGACTCGCCGCTGACAAAGACTTGCATGGAGTAGTAGCCCAGGGTGGCTTCTGAGTCCAGTTCGAACTGCCCGCTGAAACTGCCGTAGGTAGTCAGCGGCAGGATTTCGTCGTAAATCACCTCGTCGTCATAAGTGCGCGCCACCAGGCGAACATCTGTCGCAGTGGGCAGGCTGTAACGCAGATCGTCATCCGCGCGCACGATCCCCTTGAAGTAGACTGGCTGGCCGGGGCGGTAGATCGGGCGGTCGGTGTAGAGGTAGCCGACCGAGGCTGCTGGTTCACTGTAGTAGGCATCCCAGATGCCGAAGTCCCACGGGTTGACCCCGCTGCCTGTGTCATTGGAGGCGTAGGCAAAGGTGCGCCCATCATCGGATAGGGCGTAGCGAGCGTTCCAGATCTGCTCTGGCTTGGGCAGCGAGAGGTAAAGCAGGCCATCTTCACCGGTAACGCCATCTGCAATCGGCTTGAAGTCTTGATCGTAAATCGTGACCGGGGCGTCGGCCAGCGGCGCGCCGCTGTTTAGATCGGTCAACCAGATCAGCCCTTCGGTGGCGGTCGTTTTCAGGTTCAGGCTGGCGTTGGCGATGATCAGGGTGCGCGAATCGACAAACTTGCCCTCGTGCGCCACGCCGCCGGCATCCATGCCCAGGAAGTAAAAGCCGGGCGGCAGTGGCTGCGTGTCTTCGCCGGCCAGGGAAAACTTATTGTAGGCGCGTTGGCTTTCGGTCTGGTTGCCGGGTAAGTTTTTTGTCCAGACCAGCGCGTCCTCTGGCGGATTATAGGGCCATGTCAGGTTAAAGAACTGCGTCGCGCTCAAGCGATACAGCGAGAAGCTGAGGTTTGAGACGCGCTGGTAGTTGGCGTAAAATTCCTGCACTGCCCCCACGCGATACAGGGGCATGTAGGGCATCATCAGGCTGGCGTTGGATTGGACTTTGGCGGTGGTGAAACGCACCACGCGTTCCTCCTGGATGGCGTTGCCGTACAGGTCTTCTGCGCCGGGCAAGATGCGCACTTCGTAACTGGTGTTGGGCTGCAGGGCGTTATAGAAATTCAGACTCCAGTCCCAATCATAGTAATACCATTCGGGCGGTTGGCTGGGGGCAGGTTTGAAGATCACCTTGTCCTTGAGCGAATCCAGGCGCATCGGTGAGACAAAGTGCAGCGAGAATGTGGCGTCGTAGTAATCCTGCTTGCTGCCATCGGACGGCATGCTCCAATAATCGGGATACGGCACGCTGCTGAACGGCCATTGCAAGCCCTGGCGCAGTTCTCCGCCATTGGTCGCTTGAGCGGTTGTGTCCAGGTTGAGCATATAGGCCCGCGCCAAAGCCAGGCGAACCGTAGGGGTGATCAAGACCTGGGTGTCTTCCATCTTCCAGTCGAACGTCAGAGGCGCGGCTTCGCCGTTCTCATTGACCAGCGAGATGGCCTTTTCGACGCTGGCGCGCTGCATGGGCTGCTCGAAGA
>CAIQJJ010000463.1 GCA_903872065.1 uncultured Anaerolineales bacterium
GCACATTGACATTCATGAATAAGAGTAGGCATTTGGCACATCCCTGAAGAAGATTTGTATCAAGAATTGTACACGATATCCAATCTTAAAAGATCATTCCGCGGACTTATATTTTTACAGGCCCTAAGGAAGGAGTACAGCAATTCCAAATCTGAACTCAAAAGCGGTGCGTCGGCTGGAGGCGAGGCTTTTAGCCGATATGCCTCAGTTCGGCTGAAGCCTCGCCTCCAGATTTGGAATTGCTGGAGCATTACCTTATCGCAGGTTTCAATATGTTATACTTGTACCTGGATGTTGGAGAGTCATGTCTGAGCGCAAACAAATCGAAAAAGCCATTGCTGCCTTGGAAAGCCAACGAGCCATATTGGGGAATGATGTGGTTGAAATTGCTTTGCGCCCATTGAGCGATAAGCTGACGGCTTTGCGCGCGCAGAGCGCTGAGGTGCAGCGGAAATACATTACTGTTCTTTTCGCCGATATTCAGAACTTTACGGCCGTGAGTGAGAAAATAGACGCCGAAGAAGTAGGGGATATTCTCAACGCGATTTGGGAACGGCTGGACCCTATTATCCAGGAAAACGGGGGGCGGATTGATAAGCACATGGGAGATGGCATCATGGCGTTGTGGGGGGCGGTCGCAGCGCATGAAGATGATCCCGAACAAGCCATCCGGGCTGGACTTTTGATTCAAAACAAAGCGCGTGCCTGGAATGAAAACCTGGCCGAGTCGCCCTTTGCCAGCTTGCAGAATCCCTTGTTTTTGCGCATTGGCATTCATTCCGGTTTAGCCATGCTAGGAGAAATCGGCGCGACTGGCGAATATACCGCGATAGGCGATACAGTGAACACAGCCAGCCGCATCCAGACCGCGGCTCCACTTGGCGAGATCTTGATCAGCCATGACACCTATCAACATGTGCGCGGCGTTTTCGAGGTCCGTCCGCTCAACCCAATCTATGTCAAAGGAAAGGCGGCCCCATTACGACTGTACTCGGTCAAGAACGCCAAACCGCGCGCCTTTCGCGTCACAAGTCGAGGAGTAGAGGGAATCGAAACCCCTATCGTCGGCCGCGATGTGGAAATGCGCCGGCTGCAGCAAGCCTTTGAGACCTGCATCGAAACGCAGTCGTCTCAGGTGGTCACTGTGGTGGGTGAGGCCGGGGTTGGCAAAAGCCGCTTGCTGTCTGAATTTACAGAATGGCTGGATTTGCTGCCCACAGAAGTCTGGTTCTTAAAGGGCCGCGCCATTCCGCAAACCAAGGGCATCTCTTTTGCCTTGCTGCGCGACGTCCTGGCCTTTCGCCTGGACATCCGCGAAAGCGACCCCATGCCCGTTGTGCAAGAAAAGCTTGAAAGCGGTCTGGCCCGGATCTTCCAATCGCCCACCGATCCGGCCTTGCAGCAGGCAGTCCAGGTTCGCGCTCACTTCATCGGAGCGCTGCTTGGATATGATTTTTCAAGCAGCCCTCACCTGGCTGGCGTCTGGAATGATCCGCGCCAGCTTTACCAACGGGCGCTGAACTTCACCGCCGAACTCTTCGGCAGCCTGGCCGCTTCGGGTGTCGTGGTGATCCTGTTAGAGGATATTCATTGGGCGGATGATCATTCTCTGGATGCTGTCCTGGAGGTCCTTCAGCAGTGCAGTAAGATACCGCTCCTGGTGGTATGCGCGGCGCGATCCAGTCTTTATGAGCAGCGCCCCGAGTGGGGCGCAAATCTGCCAAATCATCAGCGGGTTGATTTGCAATTGCTCTCGCCATCCGACAGCCTCCGCCTGGCGTGCGAAATCTTAAAGCGGGTGGAGGAAATTCCGCCCGATTTGCTCGATTTGATTGTCCAGCGCGCCGAAGGGAACCCTTATTACGTTGAAGAACTGATCAAAATGTTGATTGATGAGGGCGTGATTCTGTGCACTCCCACGCTCTGGCAGGTATGCCTGGATCGCTTAACCGGGCTGCATATTCCGCCCACTCTGACAGGCATCTTGCAGGCTCGCCTGGATGATCTGCACAGCAATCAAAAGGTTGTTATGCAGCGGGCTTCGGTCTTGGGACGCACTTTCTGGGATAGGGCCCTGGTTTACCTGGCTTTGCAAGATACAGAAAGCAGCCGGCAGGAACTTCCCAATGCCCCGGTGGATGCTGGTACCCAGCAAGCTTTGGATACCCTGGCCGCGCGCGAGATGATTTTCAAGAAAACGGGATCGGCCTTCAGGGACACAGAAGAATTCACCTTCAAGCATAACCTGATGCGGGACGTGGTTTACGAAAGTGTGCTGAAGCGCGACCGCCGCATTTATCATGCCCGCGCGGCGCGCTGGCTGGCGGAAATATCCCTACAGCGCGCCCGGACAGATGAATATGCCGCCTTGATTGCAGAACATTACGAGCAGGCCAGTGAAACTGCATCCGCCTCGAAATGGTATCACCGGGCGGCTTTGCAAGCCTGGACGCGCTACGCTCATAAAGAAGCTTTGCGCTGCTTTAAAAAGGCTCTGGATTTGCTGCCTGCCGGCTCATCAGACGAACGCTTTGAACTGCTCATCGCCCGCGAGCAAATTTATGATCTCCTGGGAAACCGGGCTGCGCAGGCAGAGGACCTGGAAAACCTGGAAAAGTTCGTGGCGCAGCAATCTCCAGGACAGCTTGCCAACCAGCGCAAAGCGGAAGTGGCGCAGCGCAAGGCAGCCTATTTTTCGGCAATCGCAGATTATCCTGCCAGCAGCCGGCAGGCCCAGGCGGCCGTTCAGCTATCCCAAGAAAATGGTTTGGCGGACTTAGAAGCTGCCGGGCGATTGGAATGGGGCGAGGCGCTTTGGCGGCAGTCAGATTATGCGGCTTCGAGACGCCAGCTTGAACAAGCGCTTTCGCTGGCGCGCCAGACCGGGCAGGCAAGCCTGGAGTCGGCCTGCCTGCGCAACCTCGGCACAGTGGCCGACAGCCAGGGGGATTATCCATCCGCGCGCAGTTTTTTTGGACAGGCCATCTCGATTTCCCGCCAGATCGGCGACCGGCGCGGCGAATCGGGCGCTTTGATCAGCCTGGGCAATCTTAATTTAGACGTGGGAGACTATCACGCGGCGCAGAGCCAATATGAGCAGGCGCTGCTGATCACGCGCGAGATCGGGGATCGGCGCGGCGAAGGTCGGGCTTTTGGCAACCTGGGTTTCATCGCCAGCGATCAGGGCGATTACGCCCGCTCGCGCAAGTATTTTGAACAGGCGCAGCAGCTTTTCCAGGAATTAGGCGACAAATCGGCTGAAAGCGTGTCTTTATTAAACCTGGGCAATGACTGCATGTCACAGGGCGATTACAACGCGGCGCGTGAGTATGTGCAAAAGGCGTTGAATTTGCAGCGTCAGATTGGCAACCGGCAGGGCGAATGCAACGCGCTGGACAATCTTTCCTTGATCTTTTACCACCTGGGGGAATATGAAAAGTCGCTCGAATATTCCAACGCCACTCTGATCCTCGCCCGGGAATTAGGCGTCCTCTCTCCTCAGGCCTTTTCCTTTCATCACCGCGGCCATGCACTGGCTGCTTTAAACGACCTTGCCGGAGCAGCCCAGGCTTATGAGCAAGCGTTTCAGATGCGCAGCGAAATCGGCGAGTCGATGCACGCCATCGAATCCCTGGCCGGTTCCGCTCAAGTGGCCTTGTCCAGCGGCGATCTGGTCTCGGCCCTGGGCGCGGCCAGGAAAATTTACGCACACCTGGAAACAAAAGGGTATATCGGGATGGTGGAACCGTTTTGGGTTCACTGGGTCTGCTTCCAAATCCTGCAGGCCGGGCAGGATGAGCAAGCGGCGACAATTTTAGCGAAGGCGCACCAACTTTTGCATCAACGCGCTGCTCAAATCACCGATGAGGCGCTGCGGCGCTCCTTCCTGACAAATATCCGCGCCCACCGCAGTATCCTTTCGATCTATGCGTCACACGATGCGTCAGGCGATGCGTCACACGATGCGTCACACGATGTGTCAGGCGATGCTTCAAGAGAATTGGCAGAATGATCCTGGCGGCGCGCTCCATGAGCGGGCCTTTTGTGGATTGCCTGCCACATCGAGTCAAGCGCGCGGTTTTCAGAAATATTTTCTAGCATAGACCGCCTCCACTCGATATTGTTGATGCGGTTGACGCCCTCCATCATTTCCCGATACCCCGCCTCGATTGCGGCCTCTGCCTCAGCCGGGCGGTTTGCTTCGGCTAAGATGACGCCCACCGTCTGATAAACGCGCGCCGGCCAATCCATGCCCGCTGCCCCATAGGTTTTAAGAAATTCCCACACTTGCCCTACCAGATCGCTTCCCTCATCCAGGTTACCCTGCATCCGGGCGCAGCGCGCCAGCCCGGCCAGCATCTCAGTTACCCGCGGCCGATGGCCTACTTGCTCAAACACAAGCCTGGCAGCCGTATAGCGCTCGGCGGCCTCTCTCGGCTGCCTGGCATATTCGGCAATCTCGCCCAAGATTTGCAGGCAGCAGCCTCTCCCCCAATCGTCTCCGATAGTGTTCAATTCTGCCAGGGTTTGCTCTTCCAACTGTTGGGCCAACTTCCAGTTGCCGATCTGATTGTGGATCCAACCCAGGTTCATCAGGCTGTAAGCGTGCCCGGGCCGGCTGCCTACGGCTTCGTGCAACACCAGAGCCTGTTCTTGCGTTGCACGCGCCAGCTCAAAAAGGCCAAACCCTGAGTAGACAACCCCCAGGTTCGTCATCACACTGGCCTGCATCCCTCGATCGCCAGCCTGCTGCGCCAATTCCAGGGTGCGCGTAAACAACTGCACTGCCATCGCCATATCGCCAGTTTCATAGTAATAAAATGGGATCCGCTCGATGGCAAAGGCTGCCGCCGCCGCATCTTTCACCGTGTCTACGCGCGCCAGGATTTCATCCACCAACTGCTTGGCGGGGGCCAGTTCTCCCAGCCGCGTCAGGGCCGCGGTTTTAATCCCCATCGCCCGCATTTCCAGCGCTTGCCTCCCTGACAGGCGGGCCGCGGCCAAAGCCTCGTCTGCTCTCTGGATCGCCTGGCGATAGTCGCCCTGCCCCCAGGCCAGGCGCGTTTGCAAGTAGTGAACCTGCGCCAGGCCTTCCGCATCATTCAACGCCACTGCCAGCCTCAAAAGCTCGCTCAGGTTGGCCTTTTGCGCTTCCCATTCACCGCACGAATCGGACACGAGCGAACGCCCCAGGAGCGCCCGCCAGCGCGTCGGTTGATCCTCCGCAGGCGCAAGCTCCAATGCCCGGCTGAAAAAGCGCTGCGCTTCGGACAGCGCCCCTGACATCTGCGCCCGCTCGCCGGCCTGGATAAACCAGTAAGCTGCCGCGCCAGAGTCGCCGGCGCGCTCGCAATGCTCGCCAATAATCCCGGCAAATTCATCCAGCCGGTTTGCGCCCAAGGCTATTCTTTCCAGCCAACCGGCAGCCGCACGATGAAAGCCAGGGCGCTCGCGCTTCAGCACGCTGTCGTAGATGACCTCGCGCAGCAGATTATGGTGAAAACTCCATTCCATTTCACCTTGAAAGGCCGATTCGGGCTCAATCTCCACCAGGCAGCGATGCTGGAGCGGATCGAGCAAATGGTCGGCGTCTGGCTGCCCCAGCGCTTCGATCCCGCCCGTCCAAAAGCGGCGGCCAAAGATCGACCCTCGCTGTAGAGTATACCGTTCGGCGTCGCTCAGAGTCCACAGGCGAGTCAGCAGCAGTTGCTGCAGCGTGGTGGGCAGGACCAATGTCCTCAATTGTTCGGGGACAAACCTCCAGGGTTCCGCCTGCCTGTCAATCACCCCTTTGTCAATGAACCAATTGATTAACTCCTCTGCGAAGTATGGAACGCCCTCCGCCTGCCTGACGATGCGCTCAATGACCTCGGCCGGCATATTCGCCACCTTCGCCACAAGCTGGCGCGTTAATTCAGCCATCTTTTCGGCGGGAAGGCGCGACAGGTGAATGCCCAGGGCGCGGGTAGACAA
Source organism: uncultured Anaerolineales bacterium (assembly GCA_903872065.1). Taxonomy (GTDB): domain Bacteria; phylum Chloroflexota; class Anaerolineae; order Anaerolineales; family UBA4823; genus CAIQJJ01. Next base: position 5,974 of record CAIQJJ010000463.1, read on the forward strand.
TGGATATGACCGGCCTTGAGCGGCGTTTCCCTTTTCAAGGGAAGCCAGCAGCTTTTCCGGCGGGTTCCAGGTTGGCCGCGCGGTTGCCAGGATAAACATGCCTTGCGACGTTTCATATCCTGGTTGCGCGGCATTGTCGCGTTCCTGGGCGGCTGACTCATTACTGCGCCAGCTTCGGGTGGAGACCAACGTCCAATCTTCTAAAAATACAGCCTGCAAATACTCCAGTGAAGAAGCATCCGCCCAATGCAAATCTTCAAGCAATACCAGAACCGTGTTCTGGGCGCGGATGCGCCGGAAGACTTCGCGGCTGATGGCAAATGCACGTCCCTGGAGCTGAATGGGGTTATGACGCAGTTCGCCGATAGAAGGGCTGGATAGGAATGGCAGTCCAACCAGGAGGCCCAGGATATGGGCTGGCTCCAAGTCCTGGATCGCGGATACTTCCCTGAATGCTGTTACCCACTTTGTTTCGGCGTCGGCCAGGGACATGTCTTCAGAGATCTGAAAAAGGTCGAACCACATCTGCCGGATCAGGGCAAAGGGCAGAAAATGTTCGCGCTCAAACGCCCGGCTGCGAAAAATTCGCGTCCAAAAAGGCTGCCGCTCTGCCCAACGATAGAAATCCGCCATCAACCGGCTTTTCCCCACCCCGGGTTCGCCGATCAGTTGCGCCCATCTCACGCCTCCATCCTTACAGACAGAATCGTAAGCTTCCTGAAGCTGTTTGAACTCCACCTCGCGGCCGACCGTGTTGATTTCAATTCCAGCCACGCCGCGCGAGCCGGTGCGAAAAGAACGCTGTCTGACGCTGCGCACCAGGTAAGTATCGAGCGTATCAGATTTTTCTTTTGTAGGGAGAGCGGGTTGGGCAATCACATCGAACATGCCGCGAACCTGCATATAGGTATCCTGCGAGATGAGCACCCCTGCGGGGGGAGCGGCTTTTTGGATGCGTTCAGCCAGGTTCATGGCATCGCCGATCGCCGTGAATTTGCGATGCACCCCTGAGCCGACCTGGCTTGTAAAAACCATCCCGGTGTGGATGCCAATCCGCAGTTGGAGGCCTCCCCAGGCTGTTCCGCTGTGAGCCCTGGACTGGATTTCCAGCGCAGTGCTAATTGCGTTCTCTGGCGCATTTTCGCTCATATTCAGCAAGCCAAAAAGGGCAATCAGGCCATCTCCCAGGGAGTGGATGACCGTACCGCCATTTCGGGCAATCATCTTGCTTTGTTCATCTAGCAAAAGAGTAATTAACCCTTGCCATTCTTCAGGATCCATATTTTCGGCGTGTTGAGTTGATCCGACAACGTCCGAAAGGAAGATCGTAAGGAGGCGGCGCTCCTGCTCATCGGAGCGCGCGGCCTTTTGTGATTGCAGTGCAGCCAACTGCTGTTGAAAAACGGCGACAGCATTGTCAACCACTTCCTCGCCCAGCACAGAGCGTTGATTCTCCAGCGCGACGATCGCCTGTTTCAATTTTTGAATCTGATCGAGAACCGAATTGGTCATATTGATGATTGCTCGCAGCAGGGTAAAAAACGACCGAACATTTTTTATGGATGAAGAGAGAAGGCCAAGACGAAATCATACGCCTTCTCAGTCAGAGCGTCAAGCGAGTTTTATTCGCCAGCGAAATTTTCGGTTATAATCGCAGTACTCCGATGGGGAGTAGCTGCCCGGCTTTTGCGGGATAGGTAGTCGTCAACACGGAAAACAATTTCCCGGCTGCCTGAGATTTAGAGCAAGACCATCGTCCCGGAGACGATGGTCTTTTTATTTCCCTGTTTGCTTTTGGCTCTCCAGCCGGTTGATCCAATTTGCTGTTGGCCCAAACGAGGGCTCTTTTTTGGAGGTTGATTTGATTGCACAATTTGAAGCCTGGATTTTAGGAACACTTCAGTCGTTGTACGATACCTGGGGTTGGTTCGGTGTGGCGGTGCTTTTGGTCTTTGAAAACGCGACCGGGCTCACCCCCAGCGAGATCATCCTGGGGCTGGCCGGTTGGATGTTGATTGAGATGCACCAGTTACCGCCAACAATGATATTCATAGGCGGGTTCTACTCAGCGATTGGCAGCGCCATAGGCTCATCCCTTGCCTACTGGGCAGCCCGCCTGGGGGGACGTCCCCTGGTAGATCGACTCGCCCATTGGGTGCGGATTGACCCGGCCCACATCACGCGGGTTGAAAATCAGTTCCATCGCTGGGGAGTGGGATTTGTGCTTGTTGGCAGGGTCATTCCTGGCGTTCGTACGCTCATCAACATTCCGGCAGGTTTGGCGCGAATGCCCTTTATCACTTTTTTCGTCACCACATTTATTGGCGCGTAC
>CAIQJJ010000464.1 GCA_903872065.1 uncultured Anaerolineales bacterium
ACCCAGGTGGAAGGCTGCTGGGTGACGCACTACCATGATGATCACGTGGACGCGCTGCATCACCTGGCCGCCGCCACCCAGGCTCCCATCTACACAGACGAACACCTCGCCGAAATCATCACGCAGCCGCAGCGGTTTTTCTTGCCCTGCATCTCACCGGCCGCCGCGCCGGTCACGCATGCTACACACGATGGCGAGACATGGCGCTGGCGCGAGTTTGAACTGACCGCCCTGCACTTCCCCGGCCAGTCCCTTTACCATGGCGGCCTGCTGCTGCGCGGGCATGGGGTCTCCGTCCTGTTTTGCGGCGACTCCTTTGCCCCCACCGGCCTGGATGACTACACCGCCGGCAACCGCAACTTCCTGGGCGCCGAACAAGGCTACCGGCGCTGCATTCATTTACTCCGCCGCTATCGCCCCGACCTGATCCTTAACCAGCACCAGGGGAAGGCTTTTCACTTCACCGACGAGCAGCTAAGTTATATGGAAGAGATGCTCATCGCCCGCCAGGCAATGCTGGCGGAACTGCTGCCCTGGGAAGACCCGAATTTTGGGGTAGATGAGGGCTGGCTGCGCGCCTACCCTTATGAGGCAGAGACCTGCGCCGGCGCAAGCTGCGCGCTGGAGGCGCGCGCGACGAACCATGCCGCGCCGCAGACTCTCAAGGTTGAGGCTGTACTGCCGCCAGGCTGGTCGGGCGAGAGTCACTCCCCATCCTTCACGAAGGAGATCGGCGGCGAGCTGCTCACCATCGCCAGCGTCACCCTGCACATCCCGCCGGGGGTCGAGCCTGGCAGTTACCCGGTCGCCCTGCGCGTGACCTGGGGAGAGCGCTACCTGGGACAGATTTGCCACGCGATCGTCAAAGTGCGCTGAGAAACATACACGCTCACAGAAACAGTGCAGATCAGGATTTGGGCGGTGTTCGGCATAAGCGCCTGTGGTTGGTTAGAACCTGATTTCTCCGCGTCTCCGAGGGTCAGCGCCACGGCAGAGAAATGATGAACTTGCTGCCTTTGCCAAATTCGCTTTCCACCGAGACCTCGCCGCCGTGCAGCTCCACCAATTTTTGAACCAAAGCCAGGCCCAGGCCGGTGCCTTCATGGCGGCGCGCCAGGCCGGCGTCCAACTGCACGAAGGGCTTGAAGAGTTTCGACAAATCATCTTCCTTGATCCCAATCCCTGTATCCCACACAATGATGGTGATCCTTTTTTGCTCTGGATCGCCAGTCGCAGTGATGCCAAATTCGCCGTGTTCGGGGGTAAACTTAGTCGCATTGCGGAGCAAATGCAGCAGCGTATACTGCAACTGGCGAGCATCCGCCAGGAGCATAATCTCTTCCGGCTGCATCTGAAAAGAAATCGTCTGCTTTTTATAGGCGGCGGGAGCTTCCAGCTTTTTCAAGGCCAGGCGGCAAACCGCCTCCAGCGAACACTGCCCGAGCGCCAAGGCAAAATCCCCGCTTTGCAAACGCGAATACTCCAGGATGTCATTGATCAATTCTAACAGGCGCTTCCCGCTGGAGGCGATAGTGGTCACCGCCTTGACCTGCTTTTCAGTCAGCGAACCATAACCAGGCATTTGCAGCGCATCGGCCAGGCCCAAGATGCCGGTCAGCGGCGTGCGCAGTTCGTGACTCATGGCGGCCATGAACTCATTTTTCGTGCGCAAGGCCTTTTCCAGGTTCGTGTTGGCGATCCTCAGTTCGGCGGTGCGCTCTTGCACACGCCGTTCCAATTCATCGCGCGCTGCCAGCAAGGCGGCTTCCGCCTGTTTACGTTCGACAATCTCTTGCTCGGCGCGTTCCAATGCCTGGGAGAGTTCCTTAAACGCCCAATAAGTAAGCCCGCCAGCCATGATAAACATGACTGTAAAGGTAATCCATTGGGTAATGGTGACAACCGAATCGGGAGAGGGCAGCAAGCCCTGCCTCTCGCCCCACACCAACCCCATCACCGCCAACGAACTGGCGGCGATCGTCAGCGCAAAGCCTGTGCGATCGAGCAAAATGCCGGCAATCATAATCAGGAGGATGTAGGAGGCGGTTGCGGGATTGCGGACACTGCCCAAATTCAACAGCGCAGCCGTCGTGTATGCGAAGGACAATAAAACAAAAATGACACTTCCCCGCTCCACATACCCCTGGCGCAGCCAATGACGCGCAACCAGGCAAATGATCATAAACAGGATATTCAATCCCACCACAGGCAGCGGCGTACGACCGCCAAGCAGATTGCCAACAGCAAAGATGGGATTGCCAAAAATGCCAAAGATAAGGATGAAATTTAACAACGCAGCGCGGCGCTGCCGGGTTGCGCTGCCGGGCAAGACAGGGGGGGCAAGCCAGCGCAAGATTTGAACACGCAAGCGATTCTGTGGTGGTCTATTTCTGTGCAAGTCTTGCATTATCCATTTCTTCATCCAATCGAATAAAAAAGTTATTCCATCGCTTTGCGTCCCCGCCTTTCGACGGGTTTGCCATTATCCGTTGAGGATCTACCTGGCTCACGCCAAGCGTCTATCATTCTAAACCGATTCGGTAACTTGTCAATATATGTTTAGCAATTCCAGACAGACACCATGTTTTTCTGAACACCCCAAAGGATGAAAATG
>CAIQJJ010000465.1 GCA_903872065.1 uncultured Anaerolineales bacterium
AGGCGATCACCCCAAACGGGCATGGAGGTGCCCGGCACACCCAGGGTAATGATCTGCTGAATCGCCTGATCGGTCGTGTTGGTCAGAAAACTGCGCACATTGAGAGCGGGAGCACGTTGGCTGCCCTGTCCTTCCGGGCCGTGGCAACTGGTGCAAGAAGTAGCAAAAAGTTCAGCTCCCAACGCCAGAGACTCTTCCGTAACCGGGATCGGCCGGTTTGGCGCTGGAATGGCGCCGGCGGGCACACTTTCCCAACGCGTGATCAACGCCAGAGCTGCGGTAATCTGACCATCATCCAGGGATTTTTCCCAGCCCGCCATCAGTGTGCCCGGAACCCCCAGACGAATGATACGTTCAATCTCTGCTACTGTCTTGACGCGCACAAGTGGATCATTGAGCGCCGGGGCCAGAGTGGTTCCCATTCCGTCTGCGCCATGGCAGGCCACACACTGCTCAGCGAAGAGCGTAATGCCTGCCGCCAGAATATCGCCATCTGGCTGAGCTTTGACTGCATCCAAAATCGCCGGATCGGGTTGGGTAGTAAAAGGCACTTGCGGGGCCAGCCCCAGGTTGACCACCCGATCTTGTGTTTCCTGCCAGTTGCCAAATTGGATCAAGTTGACCAACTGGCCGATCTGATAATCACTGAGCGGGCCGCCATCTTCGAGCTGCCAGGCCGGCATCGCAGTGCCATACCTGCCGCGGGCGATGATCTTGGCCAATGCATCCGCATCCATTTCTTGCAAAGCAGGGTTGTTCAGCGGAGGGATCGCGCCGATCCCTTCCCCAGATAAGCCGTGACAGACCGAGCAGTTCTCAGCATATAAAGTCATCGCATCATTCACATCCCGTTCCAGTTGCGCCGCCTGCGCGGAATCCAGGCGAGCGCTTTCGTTCAACGCATAAAGAGGAATGCTCAGCACAATCAGGGCGGTGGCGATCACGCCCAATAAAATTTCTACTTTCGAAGCAGGTATGTTAAAGCGTTTCATGGGTAAACCACCTGTGAAGTTTCAAAAGCCTGGCGTTGGATGGGCTGACTGGTATTCACATTCACCAGCCCTTCGACAATGCTCACGGCAAAAAGATCGAGCGGGCGCGGGGCCGGGGGATTTTGCACCTCCCCCTCCCGGCCAAATTGTGAACTATGACAGGGGCAGATGAAAGCCCCGGCCGTTTGATCCCAGGGCACATTGCAGCCCAGGTGGGTGCAGCGCTGGTAAACCGCCAGAAACCCACCGTCCGCCAAACGCACCACATAAAAGCGCCCATTGGGTATCTGAGTCACTGAGTTTGCTGGAAAGTCATCTACCTTGCCCGCGGTGATGACGCCGCCAAATTCACCATCGACCAGGCGTGGCTGCATATAAGCCAGAGCCAGCCCGCCCAGTTCGAGCGCTGCCAGCCCACCCAGCGCCGCCCAGGTAAGTTTGAGAAAATCGCGCCGTTTTAGTTCTGGTCTCGGAGAATTTTGAGGATTTACAGTAGTCATAGAAATCTCCAGTCTAATGCCCGGCGGGTAGATTCCACGGCCAGACCAGCATCATGCCCGCGCCGCGGAAGAAAACACCGATCAGGGTCAAAATCAACAATGCCGCAACCAGAAAAACGAATAAGAAAAGCGTTCGCTCTTCGGCATCGGCATGAAAGACGCGCCGGACGACTTCATCTAAAGCGATCAATCCGAGCAAGATCACGGCTAAAGGAACCAGACCGTTCGAGATAAGGCTGGGCCAACCGGCCAGCCAGTTGGGCCAATCGAGCGCAAACTCATCCAAGACCACCCATAAAGGAGTGACCAACAAAGATAGGCCGGCGGCCAACAATGCCAGGGCCTGCCCGCGGCGAGAGCGGAAGTACACCCCAATCGTTTCAGGGTTCACATCCAGGAAAGGCAGCGCAGCCAGCGCTCCCAGCCCCAGCCCGGGGATGATGATCGCGCCAACCAATGGGTGAAAGTGCAAGAGCAGTTCTTGCAACCCCATAAAATACCAGGGGGCTTTGGCCGGGTTGGGACTCAGCAGTGGGTTTGCAATCCCTTCCAGCGGGGCGGGGATGAGCATGGCCCAGATCACCATGACTGCCAGCCAGCCCACCGCCCAGACCAGTTCGCGCCGCACCAGGTGCGGAATGGTGGTCACGCGTTCTGTTTTCGGTTCGCCGGTTTCTTCGGGAGATTTGGGAATCGTTAATCCGCCATCTTTGCGCACCCGCCAGAAGTGATAGGACATCAAGATCACCACCATGATTGGAATAAAGCTGATGTGCAAAGCATAAAAATTGAGCAGGGTTGCCGGACCTACCTCAGGGCCGCCCAGCAGCAAGCGATTAAGAAATTCGCCGGCCAGCGGCACATACGAGATAATGCTGGTGCCAACCGTGATCGCCCAAAAAGCAAGCTGGTCCCACGGCAGCAGATAACCAGTAAAGTTTGCGCCTAATACCAGCAGCAACATGCCGAGGCCCAACAACCAGTTCAGCTCGCGCCCACGACGGTGCCCACCGGTGAAAAAGACCCGCAGCAGGTGCAGCGCGCTGACCACAATCAGCAGATTGGCCGACCAGTGGTGCAAGTTGCGTAAGGCATCGCCAAACCAGGTGTCCGAACGCAGGGCAAGCACATCCAGATAGGCCTGGGGCGGGGAGGGGGTGTAGTTCATCTCCAGGAAAACGCCGGTAATCGCCAGGAGCATCACCAACATGCCAGACAGGCCACCCAAGCCCCAGGTGTAGCTCCACCTCAAAGTACGTTCGGGTACTTTACTGGGGTGCAGGTGCAGGATCAAGCTATCCATGACCATCCGCATGCGGCTGCGATCATCTTGCGGGTATTCGGGCGGTGCCAGCCGTTGGCGCATGCGTTCGATCGGGGAGGTAGTGGGGTCGGAGGTTTCTTTTGGCATATTACTTCTGCTTTCTGGAAGCGAACAGGCTGCCCGCAAGGGAGAGCAGCCTGTTCATTTTCATCGGATCACTTGAGCTGATCTAGTTCCGCTTGCAGGGCTGGTCTAATCGTTTCAAAATCTAGTCCATTCTGGGTACAAAAATCTTTCACCGTCATTCCTGGCGCGGCGGGCATGGGCATCCCCAACACCTGTTCAATCGTCTCGCTGGTCAGACCCCATTCCATCAATTCGGCGAATGTGGTTTTCCCTTTGATGGTTCCAGCCTCAACCAAAGGGGTGTGCTCAGCAGTGGTTTCAGGGGTTATCTCAGAGGCAGGGGTCTGTTCGGCAGGAACAGGGGCAAGCGTAGCTTCTGGCGCGCTCTCGGCGGCAGAAGCGTCAGGTTGTGCGGTCTCAACCGGCTGCGCGGCCCCTGCTTCAGGGGCAGGCACCACATGCGTTTCCAAATAGGCCGCATTCTCGGCGCTCAAATTCTGGCCGCGCAAAATGGCCGCCGCCGTTTCAGGCAGGTACACATCTGTGCTCAAGTCAATCGGCAGGCTCAGGTAAAAGGCCACAAAAAAGCGCACCGAGGCCGTCCCCACTTCTTGCGGGCTTTCCGCGTACATTTCTTCCAGGCTCTTCACCGCGAACGCCGCCGGGGCATCCGTTTGCACTCCAAAAGCCTGCACCAACAACGCCGCCGGCACACCGAAATTCTTTTCCACGTCGCCGAAGGTGTACGAACCGCGAATGTCCGCCGGATTGGCCTTGCCAGCAAATTCCCCTTCCGTATACACCGCCGCTTCCTTCGTCGACTCAGTCTCCCACCAACCCATCAGGCTGGAGAAAAAGATGCCGCCAAACATCAAGACGACAATGATGATTGCCAATGGCTTTGAAGTGAGTTTCATTTTGCACCTACCGTTGTAACTTTGCTTGCGTTTGAAAATTTACCGGTCGTTGAAAATTCTACCGTCCTGGCCACCGGGCAAACCGCCTCAGAAGTACATTCCAGGCAGGAGATGCACTGATGATCGCGCACGATGGTCACACTGTCCACCGGGATGTTCATCGGGCATAGAATGGAGCAGGCCCCATCCGCTTTACAGGTGGCTTTGTTGCGCCGGATGCTGAATACCCGGAACAGGTTGGTTACACCCAATACTGCGCCGTACGGGCAAGCGTATTTGCACCACGGGCGCTCGACAAAAAACGACAGGATCAGCGTGACGGCTAAAATGCCCAGGCCAATCAGCGAAGCCTCGCTCGACCAGAAGTTGAACAGAGCAAAGTAGGGATCATATGCTGAAAAGATGAGCTGTCCTGTCACCGCCGTCATATACAGCACCCAGGCCAACACTCCGTAGCGCAAGTAACGCAGGACTTTATCCAGTTTCTCCGGCACAAAGTGATTGAAACGCCGGCGCAGGTACTTGCGTCCAAAGCCGCTGACAAACTCCTGGATCGTGCCCAGCGGGCAAACCCAGCCGCAGAATACCGGGCCAAACAGGATCGATAGCACAAAAACAATCGCCATCAGCGCGAAAGAAGCCTCGTGGATTTTCTGGACGAACGTCCCTACCGTCAAAAACTGGTAGATGGAGACCACGCCGCCAAACGGGCAAACCGCGTGCAGGCTGGCCGAAGATAAAAACGGAATGCTGTTGCCGCTTTCCACCAACGTGTGATTGACGGCAATCAGCGCCATCAGAGCAAAAAAGCCCCACTGCACTACTTTGCGCAGCCAGATCGAGCGCGGACGGAACAAACGAAATTGCTTGCCAAATAATTTGATCATTTTTCTTCTCCTTCAATCGAGGCGATTGTGGTTATCTCCGAAAGTGTTTTGCTGGACAAGGCTGACTGCCAGGCCGTTCTGTGGGATCTAAACCGAACAATCTAATACTCATTCTAAAATGAACCCATGAATATGCAGTGCAGAACTTGTGAAGATTTTGTGTATGTCAACAAATTTCTTCACAAATCTTACGCATCTTCTTCATACCTTCTTCACAGCCTGCCGCTACAATTTAGATCATTCCAGCGCACAAAAAACTGGAAAAACTCAAAAAAACATCTCTTATGGAGGCACATCATGTTCAAAAAAATCTTAATCGGTATTCTGGCTACAGTGGTGGTCATTGCTGCGGCCACCAGTTTCTATAATACGGTTTCTGCCAGCGGCCCGACTCTCAATCAGAGCGCTTCAGCCGCGCAGGGCAATGGCAACGGGAATGGGCGTAATGGTAACGGACAGGGCAGCCAGTTTCGCGGCAAGGGCGGGAATGGTTCTGGCACGCCGAACCCTCAGAATGGGCTGACCGAGTGGGTAACGTTTAGCGGCGTAGTCAGCGACTATGTAGCGCCAAAATTTTCCCTGCTCACCGCAGATGGGCAAACTATCCCGGCTGAATTGGGTAACACCAATTACGTGACCAACCTGGGTCTGGCTTTGAAGGATGGCGATGCCGTGACGGTAACAGGTTTTTGGGATACCAACGGCGGCCTGGCCTTGAAGAGCCTGACCCTCGACAGCACCGGACAGACTTTTACTTTCCGTGACGATCTGGGGCGACCATTGTGGGCGGGTGGGCAAGGTCATACGGCTCCCTGACCAACAAACACTCAAGATCATAGAGGCCGGAGCATGTACCACCAGCAGTGATAAGGGCCTAACCCCTGCACTCCTTGCACGAAAAGCAAGGATTTGCTGGATAGACATTCTGTCACTTCCGCTTTATGCGGGTTAGGGCAAGAAAGCATGTCGTTTAATCTCCTAAACGACATGCTTTTTATTATCGGCCAGTTCCCACGAAATATCCGGCTGTTTTCCATTCTCTGGTTTCCCCTTCATGCTGGTCACATGGGTGAAACCAGCCTGCCGGAGAATGTCGCCCCCTCTTTGGACGCGCCTCGACTAAGCTTGAATGTCGCAATCGCCCTGTCCCAACACCTCGATCTCCAGGCCTTGCATGGTCAGGATCGTCTCATGCACCGGGCAGTGTTCAGCCACTTTGTGAATGGCATTGACCCGCTGGGTGCATTCAGCGTTGGGCAGCTTGACGGTCGCCTTGAGGTTGATCAAGCGGGTAGGATCAGCCGCCTTCTCGAAGCTGAGATCCACCGTCATCCCCGAAGTGTCCATGCCGGCGCGTTCGCTATACTGAGCCACAAACGCCCCGATGCAGCTTCCCAACGATGCGATAAAGATTTGAGGTGGCTGCGGGCCACGGTCTGTTCCGCCCATGTCGGCCGGCACGTCAATTGTCAGCGTGTGCTTGCCGATGGCGGTTTCGAAGAGCATGTTGCCTTTGTAGTGGGTGGTGATAGTTGCCATTGAATTGAAATACTCCTTGAAGTTGAAAAGATTAGTGTAATTTTTCGGTATGATCGACAATTTTCCCGGCGGCATAGGCCAGCACGGCTTCCTCAATGTTGACAATATCCGTTACCACGGGACGGATACCACGCGCTTGCATGGATTGGTACGCGCCCATGCCCATGCCGCGGCAAAGCAGCGCTTCACAATCTGCGATCGCTTCGGCCATTTGCAGATGCCGGTTGTGCGAGGCCGGGTCTGTGCCGTGCGGCAGAGCGGGCTGATCGGCGACGTGCGGCTGATCGGCAAAATGGGCATGACCGAGCTTTTCGCGCAACTCGCTGTGGGTGATCTCTCCATTCTCTATCGTCAGCACCTTGTACAGGCGAGCGCGCCCAAAATGCTGGCTAATGGTTGTTCCGTCGTCGGTAATGGCGGCAATCTTGCTGATGGCAGCAGTGGTCATAAAATTCTCCTGATTGGGTCAACTATTCTGAGATTCTATTCGGGGAACATAGCGGCTATCCGGGTTTGAAATGCCGTTCTGTAGGGTGATCTTTCTGGTCAGAGGGGCACAACAAGAGCAGAGAGATTGAAGTCACCTGCCCTCGATTACCCCAACAGTGAGGCAAATGCGCCTCAAACACCAGGCTGTCCCCTGCTTCCAGCGCATACACCTGATCTTCAATCTGATAAGTCAGGCAGCCTTCCAGGCAATAGACAAATTCATAGCCTGTGTGAACGATAGGCGTCGCGCCGCTGTCAGCTCCTGGTTCCAACGTAACCCGCAGGGGCTGCCCCCAATGCGAAGCCATCCCCGCGCCCATATCTTCCAACATGCCGTGGGCAAATAGGGCGCGCTGGCGCTGCCCGGCTTTTTGAAAGACAATATTTTGGGGAGGCGCGTCGCTGGCAAAGAAAGCGGTCAGAGGAACTTGAAGCGCGGCGGCGGCCTGCTGGAGCGTGCTGACACTGGGCGAGGTCTTCCCATTCTCGATCAGGCTGAGCGTGTTGACATTCAAGCCGCTCTTCTCAGATAGCGCGCGCAGTGAAAGACCACGCTGGGTACGCAATGTGCGCAACCGCGCCCCAACATCAACAGAGGGTGGCGACGAAATATCGTTCATATGGGTATCTTTCCTTCTGTTCCGGCGATCCATAACCATTGGACTGTTGTAGGGTCGGGATTCGGCGGAAAAGGATGCGCTGGTTGGCGATCCTCGAACAGAAGATGTACCAATATTATAGTCTATTTTTGGGCAAAAAACGGAGAACTATACCAATATAATAGACATGCCTTCTGTCTGTAGATAAAGGTTACAAGCAGATCAACTCACCAGCAACCAGAAAGCTACACGATGATACTCAGAAATCGAAGAATCACATCATCTCATACCTGTTTAGTGATGAATGTCATATTCAAAAACCCGAATATTGACTTATAATACATTCAAGATTATGAATATGACAGAATTACAACTCTCATCGAACACTGCCAAAGTAAGTGATTTTCTGCAGACCATCAGCGCCCAGCCACGCCTGGAGATTATCCTGACGATTGGCGCGAACGAAGCATGTGTTTGTCACCTGGAAGCGTTCCTGGGTCAACGCCAGGCATATATCTCGCAGCACCTGATGGCGTTGCGAGAAGCCGGGGTACTCACCGCTCGTCGTGAAGGGCGCTTTATTTTCTATCGCCTGGCAGATCTCGAGCTGCTTGACCTGATCCGTCATGCAGCACGCCTGGCAGGCGTCTCCATCGATTCGTTGGGGGTGTCTGAGCAAATCTCTTCGCCCGGTTGCGAATGCCCAAAGTGTATGGTTGACGCGCCAGCGTTGATTACGCTGGTGTAGCGCAGATCCCCAAAGAGTCAGCCGCGTGCTTCTTGAGGCGCAATATCCCGAAGATTATCTCGTAACCGGCAATTCTGTGAGGCAACCATGAAACCCAAATTGGTCGAGCGTCGCTGCCCGGCGCAAAAAGATTTATGCAAGGCGCTCCAGGCCTGTCCAGTGGAAGGAGCCATCACCTATGTAACTGACGAAGAAGCGCCCCTGGGCGGACGTATCATCTTCGATTATGACCGCTGCACGGAATGCGGCAACTGTGCCGCTGAATGCTGCGGTTCAGCCATTGAAATGCGCTAAACGGCACGAATCCCCTATCATCTACTTCTAGAGGTACTATGTTAACTATCAAAATTCTCGGTTCTGGCTGCGCTAACTGCAAAAAGGTAGAATCCATCGCCAAACAGGCTGTCGAGGGCCTGGCTATCGAGGCAACGTTCGTCAAAGTCACTGACTACAAAGACATCATGGCCTATAACATCCTGTCCACACCGGGGCTGGTGGTAAACGAAAGACTGATGTGTGCGGGGCGTATCCCCACACAAGCCGAAGTGATCACCTGGCTGACAAATGCATTGGCAGCGGCCTGAAAGACACCCGAAGACCATTCCCCGCCCGAAGGTGGGGAAAAAAATCGCGCAACACATTCCTATTTCTGAATATTTCCTTACGGTCTTATCTACAGAGCAACAACCTATGACACAAACCCTTTCCACACGACCGGTGCTGCCCGCTGCGAAGCCGCAAGACTTAAAAGCCTTTGCCCTGGTCGGCGCTGCGGCAGTAATCTGGCTAATCCTGTACAACATCATTCAGCCTCTGGCTGATTGGCTTTCCTATAATTTGTTGGGGCTTTCCCCATCGTCACATCTTGGATCGTCGCTGGCATTTTTCTTCTATGATGTCCCCAAGATCATTCTGCTGTTAGGCGGCATGATTTTCGCCATCACCATGCTGCGATCCTTCTTCAGCGCCGAACAGACCCGGACCTGGCTAGGCGGTAAACGCGAAGGCGTGGGCAACGTGTTGGCGGCAACTCTCGGCATCATCACGCCATTCTGCTCATGTTCAGCAGTGCCACTCTTTATTGGTTTCGTCGAGTCGGGTATTCCGCTGGGCGTCACATTTTCGTTCCTGATTTCTGCTCCGGTAGTGAATGAAGTGGCGCTGGTAATGCTGTTCGGCATGTTCGGTTGGAAGGTTGCCGGGCTGTACCTGCTCTCTGGCCTGACAATTGCCATTCTCGCCGGGGTAATCATTGGCCGCCTGAAACTGGAGAAATACGTCGAGGACTTTGTTTGGCAAATCAAGGTCGGCAAGGGTGGTCTGCTGCCCGACAAGCCCACCTGGGCGCAACGCTTTGAAATCGCTTGGGCCAGTACCAGGGATATCGTTGGTAAAGTCTGGTTGTATGTTGTGGTGGGTATCGCCATCGGGGCCGGGATTCACGGCTACGTACCTGAAAGCGCCCTGGCAGGGATTTTGGGCAAAGGAGCATGGTGGAGTGTTCCGGCGGCGGTGCTTCTGGGCGTGCCGCTCTACTCCAATGCCGCTGGCGTCATCCCGATTGTGCATGCGCTGATGGAAAAGGGCGCTTCGCTGGGTACGGTGCTGGCTTTCATGATGTCAGTGGTCGGCCTGAGCTTGCCAGAGATGGTTATCCTGCGCCGCGTGCTCAAGCCGCAGCTCATTGCCATTTTCGTCGGCGTGGTGGCGTTTGCCATTATCATCACTGGCTATCTATTCAACCTGGTGTTATGAAATTGGACATCAAAGTGCTTGGCGTTGGTTGTGCGGCTGAAACTGGGTGCAAATGCAGGCAGAATCGGATTCTGAACCGCTGCCGAGCCTTCTATACCGTGAAAGAGAGGCGCGCCATCCGATCGTGCGCGCCTCTCTTTTTTGGTTACTATCTATTCACAAGCGGCAAAAACATCTTATGGGTGTTCACCAATTCCAGGCTCTGCAAGGCGCTGATGCGGCTCTCGAAACTGACATAAGCATTGACAGTGAATTGGCCGGCCGGAACGCCGGTGGTATCCCAGGCAAAATCAAAGGGCAGCGAGGCGCCTGGGTTGAGCAAGCTGAGGGTTTCAGTCATAGGATGGGTGTAATCGGATGGGCCGCGGATGGTCACGTAGACGACGCCATCCAGGGCTTCTTCGCCAGTGTTGGCCACATCAAAGGTGAAATTGAGGGCATCGCCGGTGTCGAAATCCAGCGCGCTGCTGGCCAGGTTCTGCACTTCCAGGCTCATCTGGCCGAGGGTTATATCATAGAAGCTTTCTGCTGCCAACTGACTGCTGCTGTCATACAGGCGCACATCCAGGGTGTACTGGCCGGCTTCCATGCCGGCGCTGTCCCACACGGCAGAATAATGGCCCTCACCGCTCAGGCCGGTAATCAGATCGAAGGGCGCACTGCTCAACGCCTCAGTGCTGCGGCTGCGGCGGATTTCGGCTACTACACTCAAATCCTGGGCGGCGGCGCGGTTCTCTACCACCATATTGATAGTTACTGGGGCATTCAGGCTGTAGCGTAACTGGTCGGTGCGCAGGTCGGTAATGGACACGCTGGTGTTGGTGGTGGTGATATTGAAGGTGAACTGATTGTAGAAACGCGCCATGAGGGTGGCAGGGGCGTACTGCATGGGGTAGATGAGGATTTCGAGGCTGGAACTGCCATCGCTGTGCTGGGTCACCTGCCAGGAGAAGGGCTGCTCCAACTCGGGCAGCCAGCCCTCTTCAGCGCCGGCGGTGGGCGCACGTTGGGCAGCAGTCAAATCGGCGGCGCGGGAAGCGTCAATCGCAGTGATATCGAAGATCGGCAGAACCAGGTTAGTCAGAGTCTCGCTGAGAACCTGGCTGGAGAGAGCGACCTCCTGCACCAGTGTCCCGGCCGGGTATTCGAACGTGACGCCGTAGACAGGTACCACCGGATCGCCATCCACCGTATGCAGACCGCCATCTGGGATGGTGAAGGCGCTGACGCCATTCGCATCTTCACGCACGTAGTTGGGGATGTCCACCACCTGGGTCGATGCCGGCATGTTGATTGCATTCACGGTGACAGACGGCGGGGCCAGGGTAGGCCCAACCTTGCCGAACTTTGGCTCGCCATAGAGATTGTATTCATACACAAAGTAGTAATAATAATCGGCTTCGCCGCTGTACCCCCAGAATTTGCGCTCCAGATGAGTCCAATCGGCGGCTGCCGGCCTGGTAGAGAAGAAGCGGGTCAGAAACATGGGCGCAGCCTGGCTGTTATAAGCCGTGGCGGAGGTTTCCGTGGCCCCGATGTACAGGCCGGCGCCATGCTTGAGCATACTGGCCGCCATGTTGGTATCTTCCAGATCGGGATAATCGCCGCTCAAGCAGGTAATGCCAGCGACAACCGGGGCCAGGCTGCCAAAGTCGCGCACCTGAGAGGAGTCCATGACATCGGCCCAACCAGTACTGGCGCCATGGCCGCGGTACATCAACAAATCTGCGTTGATAGCGTTCATGTTGTTATACAGTGAGGTCAGACCGTGAGTGGGAAAGATGGAATCCAGGGCGCTGATCTGGTTTGCGCGCATAAATTCCATGATCGTCTCGCGAAAATCGGCAGTATTAACCAGGGCGGGAACAATCCGATCGTGCATCTCAAAATCTGAATGGATGCTTTGCTGATGCTCCAGTTTGTATCCGCTGGCGAAAACAATCTTATAGATGTCGATATAGTTACTGCGGTCGCCGATGATAATTTCCTCAGCGCCGCCGGGAGCGCTGTAGGGGCTGCTTTTGCCGTTCATCCCGCCCTTTGTAATGGCCTTTTTTGTAGATTTACTGACCC